>CAYFRE010000073.1:0-8902 GCA_964345455.1 uncultured Syntrophomonadaceae bacterium
GTGGCACGAAGATTGCAATTTAATCTACTGTGTCAAAGCCCTTAATTTACCTGTACCGTACCGGCAAGCCGGTCATGGAGATGGAGGGCGGTAATGCTTATTTTGGAACAGGGTCGGATACGCCGTTTTTTATCGACCCCTATACCCAGAACCGCATCCCGGCCAGCCGGAAGACGGTAAGCATGGCCGCCAAGGTGATCGATGCTCTTCCGAACCTTGATTTTGTGATGTCCCTGGGGATAGTTCAGGATGTTCACCAACTGGTTTATGACCGCTATCAATTCGAAGCCATGGTCCTGAATACTTCCAAGCCGATAGTGATCACCGCTATTGACCTGGCCGGCTACGGTGATATCATTGAAATGTGCGAGCTCATCGCCGGTGGCGAAGAGGCGCTGCGAAACAACCCGTTTATGACGCTTTACGCCGAGCCGATTTCACCACTGCAGCATGCCAATGATGCCGCCCAGAAACTGATTCTGGCCGGGAAGAAATCACTGCCGGTGGTCTATACACCCTGTATCATGGCCGGCGGCACTGTTCCGGCAACATTGGCCGGCGCGATGGCCACCGGATTGGCCGAGAGCCTGAGCGGATTGGTGCTCAACCAGCAGACCAATGAAGGCAACCCCTTTGTCATGGGCGGAGTCTTCACGGTTATGGATATGCAGACAACAATTTTTGCCTACGGCGCTCCCGAGTTTGACCTGATGCAGGCGGCGCTGGCTGATATTTCAAACTTCCTGGATCTCCCTATGTTCGGCACCTGCGGCTGTACTGACGCCAAGGTTGTTGATGAGCAGGCCTTGATTGAAGCGGCGCTGTCGATCATGCTTACCGCCCAGGGAGGGGCCAACCTGAACCATGATGTCGGCTATATCGAGCACGGCAACTGCTCCTCGCTGGAGTACCTTACCATCTGCGACGATCTCATTGGCTATGCCCGTAAAGCTGTTAACGGGATTGAGGTAAACGAGGAGACTCTGGCTCTGGATGCGATCGACAGGGTGGGGCCGGGCGGCAACTTCCTTGGTGAAGAACATACCATGAAACACTTCCGGCAGGAGACCTGGTACCCCCGTTTGTTGACCAGAAAGATTTATGAGAACTGGGTTGGCGACGGTTCAAAAACACTTTTTGAACGGAGCAATGAACGCGTTATCGATATCCTGGAAAATTACGAGCCTGACCCGCTGCCGCAGGATGTTCAGCAGAGAATAAAAGAGATCATTCAGCGGGCCGAAGCAAAACTGGAGCTGTAACTTTCCGGCGATAAGGTGGAGGCGCATATGAATAATTTGGCACTGGGTATAGATACAGGCGGCACCCTTACTGACGGCGTTCTCTTTGATCTCGATCAAAAGGAGATTGTTGCCAAAACCAAGGTGATCACTACCAGACACAATCTGAGCCTGGCGGTAGGTCAATGCCTTGATAATTTACTCAGCCAAAGGGATCAGATTGAACTTGACCGGATCAAGATGGTCTCTCTTTCCACCACCCTGGCGACAAATGCAATTGTGGAGGGGCAGGGAGCAGAGGTAGGCCTGATCCTTATCGGCCACGAACCGGATCAAAGCCTACCCACACCTTTTTTTGCCTCTATCGGCGGCGGCTGCAACCTTAGAGGAAAGGTCTTACAGGAAGTGGATCTTGCGGCTGCCGCTGCTGCAATCACTGAGATGAAAGATAAGGTAGACGCCTTCGCCGTTTCGGGATATCTGAGCGTGAGAAACCCGGTTCAGGAACTGGCCGTGGAGAAACTGGCCCGCGATCTGACCGGTTACCCGGTAGTATGCGCCCATCAACTCAGTTCGGAACTTGGTTTTCACGAGCGCACCGTAACGGCTGTTTTAAATGCCCGGCTGATGCCCTTGATTACCGATTTGATGGCCGCGGTGAAAAAGAGTATGGTCCGGAGGGGTCTAAACGCCCCCTTGATGGTAGTAAAGGGTGACGGAAGTTTGATCGGTGAGAAAAAAGCCAGGGAGAAGCCGATCGAGACAATTCTTTCCGGGCCGGCGGCAAGTATTACCGGTGCGATGGCCCTTACCGGAATTGAAGACGGAATTGTTATCGATATGGGGGGTACCACCACTGACCTGGCGTTACTCCAAAGTGGTCGTCCCTCTATAGACAGCAGGGGAGCCCGGGTCGGCGGTTGGCTGACCCGGGTTAAGGCTGCAGAGATCACTACCATTGGGCTGGGTGGTGATAGCCTCATCGAAGTTGATCGAAATGGAACGCTTGCGATAGGACCCCAGCGAGTATTCCCTCTTTCCTGGGTTGCCTCGCAATATCCCTACCTGACGCGGGAGTTGGAGGAAATCAGGGAAGTTGACTACGGCCTCTATACTACTTTGCCCACCATAGTTCTGGCTTATATTAAAGATCCTCTCAATTTGATACTTTCCGACGCAGAGAGGGAGATCATTGGCCTGATCAGGGAGACCCCTCATACGCTCTACCATATCAGCAGGCAAATGAACAGGGATTTTGACCTGCTGCCCTGGAAGAGGCTGGTCAACGTCGGTTCCGTGCACCGGGCCTCGATTACACCGACTGATATTCTTCATGTTACCGGTGCATTCAGGCAGTGGAACCACGAAGCGGCGGAATTTGGTACTAAAATACTGGCCCGGAGATTTAAAACTAAAATTGATACTTTTTGCAATACGGTTTTAGAAGAGATTTACTATAAGATTGCCTCTTTGATCACCGGGCGGTTGATCGCCTCGCAGGGAAGCCGCACCCCGGAGATAGACGATCCGGCAAGCCGTTTCTTTCTCAGGGAAATCCTCAACCGCGACAAGAGAGGGAGCCCCATTGAGTTTTCTGCAAAAATAAACCTGCCCTTAATTGCTGTTGGCGCCCCCGTGGGAGCCTATTTCCCGGAGATGGCAAAAAGGGTAAATGCCGATCTGTTTTTACCGCACTCAGCCGAAGTGGCTAATGCGGTAGGGACGGTGAGCGGGCAGACTGTGGTAAGGGTATTGATCCTGATCAAACCGGGTGAAGGAGGTGGCTTTATCATCCATGCACCCTGGGGGCGGAAGGCGTTCTTGGATTTTGAAGATGCCGGGATCTGCGCGCTGCAAGAGGGGGAGGCATATGTGCGTGAACAGGCGGCAGCGGCGGGCGCCGCAGATATTGAAGTGTATATCGACCGGCAAGACCGCTACAGCAATCTCGCGCGAATGGAAGAGGACGGGGCGGAAACGGGGATGGAACACAGACTCTTTATTGAAAGCGTCATCGAAATCTCTGCCGTGGGCAGGCCGTGGAGTTAGGCGCCTTTTCCAACATGAATAGGCGCTAAGTTGCGACCGATTGGTGTGCGCAAAGGTTAAGGCGGGTTTGATTTGCTAAAGGAGGCGAAAATATGATTTGCCGAAAGATCAGCTATACCGATCTGCTGTCTGAAGAGGAGCTTCTACAAGTTCACAATGCCTCTTTGGAAGTGTTGGAAAAGAGCGGCATCGCGCTGGCCCATGCGGAGGCGCGAAAAATACTGGAGAAGAACGGAGCCCGGGTTGAAGGCGAGAAGGTTTATTTTCCGGGGAAACTGGTAGAAGAACAGCTGGCTGCTGCGCCGGGTGAATTCACTTTACATGCGCGAAACCCTGAAAAAAACGTAGTGATCGGTGGTACCAATACGGTGCTTGCACCCGGTTACGGCGCCCCCTTCGTGATGGATCTTGAACTGGGCAAAAGAAGAAACTCAACTTATGCGGATTATATTAACTTTACCAGGCTTAGCGGTGCCAGCGCAAACATGGACGTGGTCGGGGGGGTTCTGGTCGAGCCCAACGACATACCTGATCAGCTGCGCCACGCGCGGATGTTTCATGCCGCGGCTAAATATACTGATAAATGCCTTATGGGCAGCGCCCTGGGAGCAAAAAAGGCGCGCGAATGCGTGGAGATGGCGGCAATCGTTTATGGAGGTATTGACTTTATCAGAGAACATCCTGTCCTGCTTACGCTGATCAATACAAACAGCCCCCTGCAGCTTGATCACCGCATGATGGAATCGCTGTTGACCTATGCGGAGTATAAACAGCCGATGGTAATAGCCTCTCTAAGCATGACCGGGACAACGGCCCCGGTAACTCTGGCTGCTGCGCTGGTTCAGCAAAACGCCGAGGTTATCGCCTGCATTACTCTGGCCCAATTGGCCAACCCGGGAACTCCCGTTGTTTACGGATCGGCTTCCAGCGTTGTAGACCTTAAAACCGGCGGCCTGGCTATCGGCAGCCCGGAGACGGCGCTGATGTTTGCCGGCACGGCCCAGCTGGCCCGCTATTACGGGATCCCTTCACGGGGCGGCGGCTCCCTGACCGATTCCTTGCTGCCCGATGCCCAGAGCGGTTACGAGTCCATGTTCCTTTTCATGGCAGCGGTGCAGAGCGGTTTTCATTTTATCCTGCATGCCGCCGGGCTACTGGAAAACTACATGACTATGTCTTTCGAGAAATTTGTTATTGATGATGAAATCTGTGGCATGGTAAAAAAATATTTCGAAGGCATCACTGTTGATGAAGAACATCTCGGCAAAGAAACCATCCTGCACGTGGGCAGCGGTGGCAACTATATCGGCGAAGACCATACCTTCAGGCATATGAGAGATCCGAGGTTGCCGCTGATCAGTTCACGCAGGGCTTATTACAGCGGCAAGATTTCTGATACCGCGGCCAATGCAGGTAAATATTACCAGGATCTGCTCAAGCGATACCAGGCGCCCCCCCTGGATGAGAGGCTTGAAGAGGAGCTTTTAACTTATATCGACCAAATAAAGAAGTAGTATGGATAACAGGTTGGATAAAGCTTACTTGATATTGCGTCTTCAGCATTTATCTGTTAAAATAAATGCAAGTTGCGAATGAACCTGCTGGGAGAAGACCTTTAGCAAAGGACGCCGAAGGAGCAATCTCCCGGTTGTGGCGACCGGGGGGGAAACTCTCAGGTAACAGTACCGGCAGGGGACGCTCCTCTGGAGAGATCCCGCTGCTTGCGGGACACCGACGGGGAAATTCTCGGGCAATAGCATGAGTAAATCTCTCAGGTGAAAGGACAGAGGACAGGAGAAAGCCAACCGGTTTTCCCCTGTCCTTTATTTTTTGTAACAGGCTGCAGTAATCCTGTTCCAGGGAACCACGGTTGCGGAGGTGATAGATCAAGGAAAGATACAGTTTTTGGCGGTTCGCTTCTTGGATAAGGGAGCGGCCGGGAATACTATAACCAAGGTGGTGAAACAGATGACTGAACTTCAAAAGACCCCTCTATATGAAAAGCACCTGGCGCTTAAAGGTGACCTGGTTGAATACGGCGGCTGGCTGATGCCGGTCCAGTACGAGGGGATCATTACCGAGGTGCGCCAGACGCGGCGCAAAGGCGGCCTCTTCGATACTTCGCATATGGGCGAATTTCTCGTCGAGGGGCCGGGGGCGGCTGACTTTCTGCAGGAAGTCCTGACCAACGATATTTCCACCCTATATGACGGCCGGATCATCTACAGCCCGGTCTGCTATCCGCACGGCGGGACCGTGGACGATATCCTCATTTACCGCTGCAACCCGGAGAAATACATGCTCGTGGTCAACGCGGCGAACGCAGCGAAGGATTATGCCTGGTTCAGCGAAAAAGTAAAGCCGGGAGTCAGCTTGCGCGACCTCTCGGCGGAGACGGCCCTGGTTGCCGTCCAGGGACCGAACAGCCTGGCAGTCTTGCTGGCCCTGACGCAGGCTCCCCTGGAGAAGCTGCGCTACTATCATTTCATTCCGGAGGCCGATCTGGCCGGGATCAAGTGCCTGGTATCGCGGACCGGTTATACCGGGGAGGACGGTTTTGAGGTCTTCTGCGCTCCGGAGAAGGCTGAACAGCTCTGGGATGAACTTCAGGAAGCCGGCCAGGTCCGTGATCTCGGCCTGACCCCGGCGGGATTGGGGGCGCGTGATGTGCTCCGCCTTGAAGCTTCGCTCCCCCTTTACGGCCACGAGTTGGGCGAATCGATCACTCCCCTGGAAGCGGGGCTGGATCGCTTTGTCTCGTTCAAAAAAGGCGTTTTCACCGGCAGGGAGGCGCTGCTGCGGCAAAAAGAAGAAGGTCCGGCCAGGCAACTGGGCGGCCTGATCCTTTTGGAGCGGGGTGTGATCCGGGAAGGCTACCGGGTTTTTGACGGCGATCGGGAGATCGGTGTTGTCAGCAGCGGAACCTATTCACCGACGTTGAATAAATCTATCGGGATGGCCTTTCTGCCGCCCGGCAAAACAGCGCCGGGCAGCGCGGTGCAGGTAATCATCCGGGATAAACCGCACCGCGCCCAAATTGTAAAAACACCATTTTACAGGAGGGAATCGAAGTGAACTGGGAAGTCCGGGAAGGATTGAAATATACCCGTACCCACGAGTGGATTAGCTTTGCAGGCGACCTGGCTACCGTCGGGATCACCGACTACGCCCAGGATATGCTCAAGGATATTGTTTATGTGGAGCTGCCCGAAACAGGGCAGGGAGCGCAGGCGGGGGAGAGCCTGGTGGTGCTGGAATCGGTGAAAGCGGTCTCCGACCTCTACGCGCCGCTGGACGGCGAGGTGGTTGAGATCAACGAGGCTCTCCTGGATCAGCCGGAGCTGTTGAACACAGACCCCTACGGAGATGCGTGGGTGGTCAAGATCAAGGTGGCGCCCGGCTATGAGAATCCTGAACTGCTGAATGAGGACGAATATACCGCCTTGTTGAAGGAGGAGGCTGAAAAATGAGCGGCGGCCGCCATTACTTGCCTCTTACCGAAACGGAGCGGCGGGAGATGCTGGCCGCCATCGGCGCCGGGTCGGCGGAGCAGCTCTATGATGAGCTTCCTGCGGCGATCCGCCTGCCGGATGAGCTGAAGCTGCCGCCGCCTCTATCCGAGATGGAGGCGCTGGCTCACCTGGGCGAGCTTGCCGCGAAGAACAGGCATATGCGGGACTATCCCTGCTTTCTGGGCGCCGGCGTCTACGATCACTTTATCCCCAGCGTGGTGCAGCATGTCACGGGGCGGAGCGAATTTTACACCGCCTATACCCCGTACCAGGCGGCCAACGCCTCTCTCTACGACGGGGCCACCGCCCTGGCCGAGGCGGCGGTGGCGGCCTGCGCGGTCACCCGCCGCCGCAAGGTGCTGGTCTCCCGCTCGGTAAACCCCCATTACCGCCGCGTCTTGCAGAGCTATCTTGAAGTGCGTGATCTGCAGCCGGTGGAGATACCCCTGCGCGAAGGAGCAACCGATTTTTCACGGCTTGAGGAAATGCTCGACGGGGATACAGCGGCGCTGCTGCTGCAGCAGCCCAACTTCTTCGGACTGCTCGAAGAGATGGAAACCGCATCCGGAATGGTTCACCGGCACGGCTCCCTGCTGGTGCTCTCGGTGGATCCGTTCTCGTTGGCCCTCTGCCGGGCTCCGGCGGAATACGATGCCGATATCGTCACCGGCGAGGGGCAGGGCCTGGGCAACCCCCCTTCATTCGGCGGTCCCCTGCTTGGTTTCTTCGCCGCGCGGCAGAAGCTGATCCGGCGGATTCCCGGGCGGATTGTCGGTGAAACGGTAGACGGCGAGGGCCGGCGCGGCTTTGTGCTGACCCTGCAGACACGCGAGCAGCATATCCGCCGTCAAAGGGCTATCTCGAATATCTGCTCCAACCAGGCGCTCAACGCACTTGCTGCGGCCGTATACCTTGCGACCATGGGGCCGGCCGGCCTGCGCGAAGTGGCGGAGCTATGCCTGCAGAAAGCGGCTTACGCCAGAGAGAAGATTACCGCGCTGGATGGCTTTGCGCAGGCCTTTCCCGGGGTGCATTTCAAGGAGTTTGCCGTCAAGCTCCCCGGTGACGGCGGGCGACTGAACCGGCACCTGCTTGAGCATAAGATTATCGGCGGGCTCGACCTCGAGTCCTGCTATCCGGAACTGGGCCCGGCGATGCTCTTCTGCGTCACCGAAACGAAGACCCGTGAACAGATCGACGCCCTTGCCGGGGCACTGGAGGGATGGTCATGAGAAAAGAACAGACCTTGCTGTTTGAGCTGGGCGCTCCGGGGCGGCGCGGCTGCTCTTTGCCGCAACCCGGCCTGCCGGTAAAGCCCGTTGATGATCTGCTGCCGGCGCAGATGCAGCGTCAAATCCCCCTGGGGCTTCCCGAAGTATCCGAAGGGGAGCTGGTGCGTCACTATACCGCTCTCTCGACCCGCAACCACGGAGTCGACTCCGGTTTCTATCCGCTGGGCTCATGCACGATGAAATACAACCCCAAGATCAACGAAGAGGTTGCCCGGCTGCCCGGTTTCGCCTGCCTGCATCCCTGCCAGCCGCCGGAAACCGTCCAGGGAGCCCTGGAGCTGCTCTACCGCACCGAAACCTGCCTGGCGGAGATAACGGGGATGGAGCGGGTCACCTTTCAACCGGCGGCGGGGGCGCACGGGGAGTTGACCGGGATGATGCTGATCCACGCTTACCACAGATCCAGAAATGATCAGCGGAAAACAGTGTTGATCCCCGACTCGGCACACGGCACCAACCCCGCTTCGGCGGTCATGGCCGGCTACGAGATCAAGGAGGTTCCTTCAGACGAGCGGGGTTTGGTTGATCTAAAAGCGCTCCGGGCGGCCCTGGATACCGGTGTTGCCGCCCTGATGCTGACCAACCCGAACACCCTGGGTCTTTTTGAAGAGGATATCCTCGAGATAGCCGCCGCGGTTCACGAGGCCGGGGGTCTGCTTTACTACGACGGAGCCAACCTGAATGCGATCATGGGCCACGCCCGGCCCGGTGATATGGGCTTCGACGTGGTTCACCTGAACCTTCATAAAACTTTCGCCACGCCCCACGGCGGGGGGCGCGTCGAGCAGGTCCAGGATCCGCTCGGCGA
>CAYFRE010000074.1:0-8841 GCA_964345455.1 uncultured Syntrophomonadaceae bacterium
GAATGCCATGGCGGGAGGTGAAAAAGATTACAAAAAATTTGTTCGTCAATGAGCAAATTAGGGCCCGGGAAGTGCTCGTGATCGACGCCGACGGCAATCAGCTTGGGGTGATGGCTCTCAAAGATGCTCTCGAAGTTGCCCGTCAAAAAAGACTGGATCTGGTGAATGTGGCGCCCAATGCGCGCCCGCCGGTATGCCGGTTGATGGATTTCGGCAAATATAAGTATGAGCAGAGCAAGAAGGAGCGCGAAGCCCGCAAGAAACAGAAGCTGATCACGCTCAAAGAGGTCAAGCTGCGTCCGAAGATCGAGAAACACGATTTTGCGGTGAAGGTAAAGAACAGCCGCCGCTTTCTGGAGAGCGGGGACAAGGTTAAGGTAACCGTGATGTTCCGGGGCAGGGAGCTGGCGCATCCGGAGATTGCGCAGCGCCTTTGCCGGCAGCTGGCCAAGGAGCTGGACGATTGCGCCGTTGTGGAGCGTAACGCCAAACTTGAAGGGCGTAACATGACCATGATTTTGTCCCCTAAATCATAGTTGAAGGAGACAGGAACGATGCCTAAAATGAAAACCCACCGGGGGGCAGCGAAACGTTTCAAGAAAACCGGGGGTGGCAAGATCAAGCGCTTTCGCGCGTACAAGAGCCATAAACTGACGAAGAAAAGCGCCGGCCGTAAAAGAAGGCTGCGTAAATCAACCACGGTCAGCGCTTCCGACTACAAACGGGTAGAGAAGCTGTTGCCCTAATAGAGAAAGGAGGCCCCAATAATGCCCCGCGTTAAACGAGGACCGGTTGCCCGCCAGAGACGCAAGAAGGTATTGAAGCTGGCGAAGGGATATTACGGGGGTAAGAGCAGGTTGTACCGGACGGCAAACCAGCAAGTCATGAAATCTCTCTTTTACGCCTACCGGGATCGCCGGCAGCGGAAAAGAGATTTCCGCAAACTCTGGATTGCCCGGATCAATGCTGCAGCCCGTTCCAACGGACTTTCTTACAGCCGTTTTATCAGTGGCCTTAAAAAAGCCGATGTCGAAATTAACCGGAAAATGCTTGCCGATATGGCCGTTCATGACCAGGCCGGCTTCAACAGGTTGGTTCAGGTGGCGAAGGAGCACAGCTAGCGCTGTCAACAAAAATTGTTCCGTTATAAATCTCCCCCGACCCCCCTTTCCCAAAGGTGAGGGAAGATGGTAGGCCTTACCCCGGTTTGATGGACACGGAAAATGATTGATATAATAAGATCACTGGAGGTGTCCATCAGTAAAGGGAAAAGACCAGAAAGTTCCCCTTTAGAATAAAATTTGGGGACAGACCTGCAAGATCGGTCTGCCACAGAAAGTCCCACTTTTTAAAGGGGAATCTAGGGGGATTTAGCTCTGAGAAAGTTGCTTGCCAGAGCGCAGGCTTTGCGAATATGGCGTTCAGCTAACTTTTGGCGAAAAACTTTTTACAGCCTTTTTCTGACCCTCTTTGAAAGGGCGGATTTTCTTTCTTTGTTTTTCGAAACTGTATCCGCTTTCGGAACGGTGGGCCTCAGTACCGGGATCACTCCGGTGCTATCCTGGCCAAGCAAGCTTGCGCTGATCATCACCATGCTGGCCGGGCGTATCGGCCCCCTAACCATGTTTGCCGCACTGGCCAAAACGGCATTCTAAGGAAGATGAACCGCTCAATTATCCTGAAGAGAATGTGCCCATAGGATAACTAAAATATTGGAGGTGTTCTCTGTGTCCAAACAATACCTGGTAATCGGGGCCGGTCGTTTTGGCACCGGCGCTGCGACCACCGAGAACGACCCGCGGCCTGATGTGATGGTTGTGGATATCGATCAATCGCTGGTGCAGCAGATCAGCGAATCTGTCACCCATGCCGTCCAGGCGGACGCTACCAGCGAGGCAGCCTTGAGCTCGCTGGGGATCAAGGATTTCGATGTTATCGTTGTGGCCGTCAGCCAGGAGATTCAATCCTCGATCATGACCTGTATCTTGCTGATCGAGAAGGGAGCCCGCTATATCGTGGCCAAGGCGCAGACAGAACTGCATGGCAAGGTGCTTTCCAAGATCGGGGTCAACCGCGTAGTTTTCCCGGAGAGAGATATGGGACAGAAGCTTGCCCACAGCCTCAGCGCTTTTAACATTGTCGACCTGATTGAGCTTTCCTCCAACAGCAGTGTGGTCGAAGTCGCCGCGCCCGCGGAGATGGTCGGTCGTTCTCTCCAGGAGCTGAATTTAAGAGCGCGTTTTGGAATCAACGTGATTGCTTTGCGGAACAAAGACGGGAAGACCAATATTTCCCCGAGAGCGGAGGATAAGATCAACGAGGACGACCTCATCGTTGCAGTCGGTAATAATAAAGCTTTGAAGAAAATGGGCTGGATTTGATTTGCCTATCAGGGAGATCTCCAGCAGCAGCAACAGATACCTAAAAGAATACCGCCGCCTGGCCGGCAGCCGCAAATACCGCCGCCGAGCCGGCAAACTGGCGCTGGAGGGACCGCACCCTGTAAAAGAGGCTCTGGCGGCGGGGCTGGTTCCCGAAGTTGTTATTTTTACCCGTAATTTTCTCGACGCGGGTGGCAGCAATATTCTTTCCAATTTGCCGGGCGGGGCCAGGCAGTATCTGGTATCGCCCTCGCTTTTTGCCGGGCTGGCGGATACCGAAACCCCCCAGGAAGTAGCCGCGATCATTCCCTTTAGATCCCCGGAGCTTTCTGCAATAATGGCCCGGCCGCTTTCCCTGGTCCTGATCCTGGACCGTCTCCAGGATCCCGGCAACATGGGCACGATTGTCCGGACCGCCGCCGCCGCCGGGGTTGAAGCTATTTTCTACACTCCGGGGACTGTCGATCCCTGCAGCCCCAAAGCGCTGCGTTCATCTGCCGGCGCTCTTTTTCACCTGCCGCCGGCTGCGGTAGAAGAACCCCTGCAGCTGGTGAAGCTGCTGCAGGGCAGCGGCACGCTGATCCTGGCCGCGCAGCCGCAGGGCGGGCGGATCTACTGGGAGATCGATTTGCGGAGAAAAACAGCCCTGTTGATCGGCAGCGAAAGCAAAGGCCTTTCGCCGGAGCTGGCTGCAGCGGCAGATCTTGCCGTCTCCATCCCCCAGGTTTCACCTCTCGATTCGGTAAACGCCGCCGTCGCCGCCGCGGTACTCGTCTACGAGGCGTTCCGCCAGCGCACCGGGAGGTGACAGGGGACGGTTCTCTGTCACCTTTTCACCGGTGAAACCCAAAAAAAACTTCAAGGTGAAGATTTTATAGAATTCCGGCCATTACGCGGGTCAACTTTTGCGTGAAGGGGCGCTATTTGAACCGCCCCTTCACGCAAATTCGTTTATTATATGTTTATCCCTGTTTCTTCCTTCTGGCCAGCTTGAGGGCGTTGAAAAGCCCTCTTTGCCGGATCGTTTTCATGGCCAGGCCTCGCGGGGTCATCTCAAAATACTTCCGCCCGTAGCGGCTCAAGGCCTGCTCATCGATCTCGAAGCCGAGCCCCGGTTTATCGGGCAGGGTGATATAGCCATCCTTGTCGATCTCAAAGTGCTCTTTCATGATACCGTCACGGTAGCGCGGGATCCAGGCCGGCGGTTCGTAGGGAAATTCGATGGGCTTTTCCTTGGGGCATGCCGCGGCAACCTGCAGATTTATGGCCAGGCCGATTCCGTTTGTCCAGGTGTGCGGGCTGAAGCTCAGGCCGCGCCGGAGTGCTTCGTGCATCACCTTGACCGCGGTGTCAATACCGCAGAAGGTGGAGTCGGGCTGGTAGATATCAAGGGATTCTTTTTCCAGCAAAATTTTGTGCTCATGCCAGCCCGGGGTCAGCTCTCCGCCGGCGATGGGTGTTTTGGTGCGGCGCCGCAGTTCGGCCATTTCGTCAAAGGCGTACATATCCAGCGGCTCTTCCAGCCAGGCAATATTATATTCTTCGCAAGCTTTGGCATACTCAACGGCCCGCTCCAGGTCCCAGGTCGGAGGTTTTTGGATGATCGTTACCGGCCAGCCCTGGTTGGCGTCCACCCCGATTTCCATACTGTCTCCCACGGCCTCGCGCACAGCCTTGAGCTGTTCGATATCTTTCTTGATATCATGATCATGGATGCGCAGTTTGATCACCTTGAAGCCCATCTCCCTGATGGCCAGTACCTCTTCAGCCCGGCGGGCCGGTTCATGCACTTCTCCCGTGGAGCAGTAGGCCTGGATGCGCCCACCCTTGCCGCCAAGAAGTTCGTAGACCGGTTTGCCCTCTTTTTTACCGATCAGGTCCCAAAAAGCGGCCTCAATCCAGCTGTTCCGCCAGCCCAGGTAAGAGGCTTCGCGGAGCAGGTGCCTTACTTCATCCAACTTCTCTACATCCTGCCCGATGAGATACTGGCCCAGCAGGGTGCCCAGGCCCTCGCGCTCTTCTTCCATGGCCATGCCGGCGCTGTAGCCGACCAGTCCTTCATCGGTGGTGATCTTGACCAGGGTGCTGCGGTTGAATCTTTGCGGATACCCGGGGATCCAGGCCGGGTAAAAATCCGCGGGAAGGGGAATGGAAACGTGGTAAAGCTCAATCCTGTCTACCTTCATTTTGTTCTTCTCCTCTCCTTTTAGTAAGATGGTTTTGGTGTGTATTTTATTGATGATCTTTGCTCAATCCGGGGTTGGCGGGAGAGATTTGACCTCCGGTTTATTGTCTGCCCCGAGGGGAAGCAAATATTTGTATAGAACGATCATCAGAAAGCCGGTCAGATACATGGTGATACCGTAAATGGCCGTGGTAACAAACATGGAGCTGTAAAAATCGCCCATCAAATCCTGGATTAACAGGGTGATGGTTACGGCCAGGGTGGAATTGCGCAGCCCTACTTCCATGGAGATGGCCCTGGATTGAACGTTTTCAATCTTGAAAAGCCTGGAAACCCCCAGGGCAAGCAGCATGCCCAGGATTGAGAGAAAGACCACCATGACATAAAATAGAAAGCTGTAGCGTTCGGTGTCGGCAAATTTCTCTGCATTGGTGATGATGCCCACCCCGATAACCATCAGCAGGGCCACTACCCCCAGGGCAGAGAAAAAGGGCATCGCTTTTTGGGCAAAGGTCTGCCACTTTTTGCGAATGAGCATACCCAGCATCAGCGGCACGAGGACCAGGCCGATGATTGTTTGCACGAGCAATCCCGCCGGCACATTGATATCAGGTATGTTTGCACAAAACAGGGTTAGGATGAAGGGGGTGAAAAAGAGGGCCAGGACCGTTGAAATTGATGTAAGCGATACCGATAGCGCCAGATCTCCTTTGGCGTAGTAAGTCATCAGGTTTGAGGTTACTCCTCCGGGGCAGGCGCAGATCAAGACCATGCCGGCATAAATAAATGGAAAGCTGTGATAAAAACCGAGGGCATAGGCCATTCCCAGGGCCAGCAGGGGCATCAGGAACCATTGCAAGAATATACCGATGATGATCCCTTTTGGTTTTTTGAAGACCAGGATGAAATCCTTGAGGGTAAGGTTGAGGCCCATACCGAGCATAACGAAGAAAAACATAAACATGATTGAAGTTTTGAAGACACGATCGAGCAGTAACTGTTGCGGCTTTTCCGCAAAGCGGATGAAGGTGTAG
The DNA here is from genome assembly GCA_964345455.1 of uncultured Syntrophomonadaceae bacterium. GTDB lineage: Bacteria > Bacillota > Dethiobacteria > DTU022 > DTU022 > JAAZIN01. Next base: position 5,601 of record CAYFRE010000074.1, read on the forward strand.
CTCTCTCCATCGACATTGGCCTCGGCAAGCAGGGCTTTGAATACAAGTTTGTCTCCCAGCATGCTATCCAGTTCCGAGTAGGAGGCGCCGATGTCTGCCTGCCCCGGTTCAGCCGCCGCAGGGAGGGATACCAGGTAGAGCTCCCCGTCGAGGCGGCGCAGCAAATAGAGCCCGGCCGGGCCATCTTCGGTCACCTGCCCTTCGGTCTGGAGAAAGCGCAGATTGCCTTCAAACTCAACCGGTGACGCTCTTTCCCAGTCAATATTTTCTCCCTGTTCCGCCAGAAGCTTGAAAAACCCGGCCTCTCCGTCTCTGGCCGCCCTGGAAAGGTCGCGGTATAGCTCTTCTCCGGCATAAACGGTAGTCACGGCACCCAGCAACAACAGCAAAGCCACAGCAGCAGCAACTGAAGCATGCTTCCAGGACACCCGGAATAAAACATAAAGCTTTTTCATCATCACCAACCCTTTTAATCATTCTAAATGTAAGTAAAATTTACAATTGGTTACACCAAACTATAATATTGGTATAACCAATTGTCAAGTCTTTTCTTGCCCAATTAGTATCTGATAAGCTATGATATTAAGAAGTGGGATAAACCAGAGAAAGAGGGTAGTTATATGAGTACCGGGCTTTCCACCAGGATATTCGATGAAATCAGGACCGCCATAATCAATGAAGTTTACCCCATCGGCAGCAAACTACCCACAGAGCGCGAACTGGCCGAACAGTATGGAGCCAGCCGCTTTGCTGTGCGTGAAGCCATCGCCATGCTTTCCCAGGATGGATTTGTGGAAACTCTACCCCAGAGCGGCACTTATGTGAAGGATTTTTACAGTGACGGTTCACTCGATACCCTGGTGCAGACGCTGCGTATTCGCCGGATCATCGACAGGCAAACTCTCGTATCCCTGTTAAAATTCAGGGTTACCGTTGAAACGAATGCTGCCGCCGAAGCAGCTCTCCGCATTACCTCAAAGGATATTGCCTATTTAACCGCCAACCTTAAAAGAAAAGGAGAAAGCTTAAACAATATTGCCGTATTAACGGAATGCGACTATGATTTTCACTATAAAATTGTCTCTGTATCCGGCAATATAGTGAGCAAGCTTGTTTTTCAGTCTTTTAAACCGATATACTCATTTTTCACTGAGTTTTACTATTCACTTCCCAGAGTCACGCAAACTTCACTGGCCTTGAACCTGAAGCTTTTAGAAGCGCTGAAGCAGGGTGATAAACGGTCCTCTTTCAAGGCCATGGAGGCAATCCTCCGATTCGGCGAGAAAAAAATATTCGAAACAATGGATGATCGAGAAGAGCTCATTGTCATCAGGCGGGTTAATAGCGGTGAGTAAAAAACCTTCCTGAAAGTGTTAAAAAGGCACGGTAGTCCGCCCGGCAGGTGCCGGATGTCTGGTCCCCGGACCGGACGGTTTATATATCACACAGCCCGCCGTGCTGTCACCTGTTGTTTTTGAGTGGAGGGTGTGCTATAATCTTGCCAACGCGATGAAGGAGAGGAGTAGGCGGGCCGGAGGGCCGCCCAGGGAGACAGGGCCGCGACTGCAAGCTCTGTCCGGCACCAACCGCTGAAGTTCACTCCGGAGCTTCCGGCTGAACGGCCGCTGCCGGCCCTGTAGGCTTGCGACGGGTCATCCCGTTATCGATTAGAGCGGAGCCGTTTGCGGCTAAGGCGGGTGGTACCGCGGAAGGAAGCTTTCGTCCCTCAGAGGCGGGGGCTTTTTTTTTAGGAGAGTAAAAGAGAGGAGCGGCAGAGGGATGCTCAATAAGATTGCCAAACTGGAAGAAGAAGCCGTCCGGGAGATCGAGGCGGCCCCGGATATGGAAGCGGTGAAGAAGCTGAGGGTGCGTTATCTGGGCAAGAAGGGGGCACTGACCGCGCTGCTGCGCCGGATGAGAGAACTGGAGCCGGAGCAGAGGCCGCTGGCCGGCCAAAAGGCCAACAACCTCAGGAGCAAGCTTGAGGATCTGCTCGCCCGCAAAGAAGAATATCTGCGGGAAGCCGCTTCGGCATCCCGCTGGGAAGAGGAGCGGATCGATGTAACCCTGCCCGGTGCTCCGTTCAACCTGGGCCGTAAACATCCCCTCACCCTGGTCCTGGAAGAGATCAAGGGCATCTTTACCGGTCTCGGTTTCCAGGTGGTGCAGGGGCCCGAGATTGAAAGCGATTATTACAATTTTGAGGCCTTGAATCTGCCCGCGGATCACCCGGCGCGGGATATGCAGGATTCTTTCTATTTTACACCGCAGATTCTGCTGCGCACGCATACTTCGCCCGTGCAGATTCGGACCATGGAGCTGCAGGCGCCCCGCCTGCCGGTGCGGATTATCGCTCCGGGCAAGGTCTACCGCCGTGATGACGATGCCACTCACTCGCCGATGTTCCACCAGGTCGAAGGGCTGGCGGTTGACCGCGGGATCACCTTTGCAGACTTGAAGGGGACGCTCTTGCTCTTTGCCCGGGAAATGTTCGACTCCGGTCAGCGCATCCGCCTGCGTCCCAGCTTCTTTCCCTTTACCGAACCGAGCGCCGAGGTTGATATCGCCTGCATCATGTGCCGTGGAAAGGGCTGCCGGGTCTGCAGCCAGTCCGGCTGGCTGGAGATTCTCGGCTGCGGCATGGTTCATCCCCGGGTCCTCGAAGTCAGCGGCTACGATCCCGAAGATGTGACCGGTTTCGCCTTCGGGATGGGGGTCGAACGAATTGCCATGCTTAAATACGGCATTAACGATATGCGTCTTCTCTTTTCCAACGATCTGCGTTTCTTGAGACAGTTTCGCTAGATCAGTTCATTAGATCAGTTCATTCAGGCGGGAATCTGCCGACAGGAGGTATACCCAAAGTGCGCATTGCTTACAGCTGGTTGAAAGAATATATCGACCTGGAGCTCTCACCGGAGGAGCTGGCGGAGAGGTTAACCCATGCCGGAGTCGAGGTTGAAGCGGTAGAACGGTTTACCGGAATACCTCTCCGGGTGGTGGTGGGAGAGATTGTCACGCTGGCGCCTCACCCTCACAACAGCAGGCTCTCGGTTGCCGGGGTCGATCCCGGCAGCGGCCGGCCGCTGCAGATTGTCTGCGGCGCCCGCAACATTGCCGCCGGGCAGAAGGTGCCCCTGGCTCTGCCCGGGGCCATGCTGCCGGGGAGAGGGCGTCTTGAAGCGGCCGAACTATACGGTGTAATGTCCGAGGGGATGCTCTGTTCGGGAGAGGAACTGGG
>CAYFRE010000075.1:0-8773 GCA_964345455.1 uncultured Syntrophomonadaceae bacterium
CCGGTAAACACTGTTTAGAAACCTCCCCGTTCTTCAGTAATTCGTCTTCACGGCACCACGGGATAGCCGATCAGAAGCAGGTCGCCGTCATACTGCTTGATCTCGAGATCCCCCAGGCGCCATGCCTGATCGAGCCCGGCCACGCCGCTGCCCTCAAAAGAGGTGGGGCTCTCCCGTCCCCCGACAATCAGCGGGGCGATAAAAAGCATCAGCTTGTCGACCAGCCCCGCTTCCAGAAGGCTGTAGTTCAGATTGCCGCCTCCTTCCACCAGGAGCTGGCAGATCCCCCGCTCTCCCAGTTTGCGCATCAGCGCAGCTAGGTCGACCCGCCCCTCCCTCTCCGGGAGCTGCAGTATCTCGACCCCTTTCTCCTCCAGCGCCCGCAGTTTGTCCGGCGGCGCGGCGGCGGTGGTGGCCAGAAGGACGGCAGCGCGCGAGGCGGAGTTGATCACGCGGGCGTCAAGCGGCAGCCGGGCCCGGCTGTCCACGATCACGCGCACCGGGTCCCTGCCGCCGCCCCCTTCCAGGCGGGCGGTGAGCCGGGGATCGTCCCGCAGCACCGTATCGATGCCCACGGCGATTGCATCGCTGTTGTGCCGCAGCCGGTGCACAAATCCGCGGGCCTTTTCCCCGGTAATCCAGCGGGAGCGCCCGGTCCGGGTGGCCGTCTTACCGTCGGCGGTAACCGCAGTCTTGACAATGACAAAGGGACATCCGGTAGTGATGAATTTGACATAGACCTCGTTCAGCCGGAGGGCTTTCTCTTCAAGCACGCCGCGATTCACCCTGATCCCGGCCTCCACGAGCTTTTTAAAGCCTTTTCCGGCCACGAGAGGGTTGGGATCTTCCATCGCCGCCACCACCCTGCAAATTCCCGCGCGGATGATAGCGTCGGCACACGGCCCGGTCCGGCCCTGGTGGGCACAGGGTTCCAGGTTCACGTAAAGCACCGCTCCGCGGGCAGCCTCGCCGGCCTTGCGCAGGGCGGCCACTTCGGCATGCGGCGTCCCCGCGGCCTGGTGATAACCGGTCCCGACTATCTTTCCATCGCGCACCACGACCGCGCCCACCATCGGGTTGGGATTGGTTGAGCCCCTGCCACGGCGGGCCAGGTCCAGGGCGGCCCACATAAACCGATCATCAACATCCAAAAGCTCTCACCCCCGGTAACTGTATTCAGACAAAGAAAAACCCTGTTCAAAACTCGTCAGGGTCCGTTCAGGGATAAGGATTCGACTTAACGCCGTTTCTTCTCCCTTCCAGACTTTACTGTCGGCCCCGGAATCGCACCGGGTCGGCCTTGACGGCTCGCGGGCTAATCCCTGGCAGGATATTACCGCCGGTTCGGAATTGGCGGGATCTCTCCCCCCTCACCGGACCCCGAAGAAAACGGATTATTTTATTCTATTTTTATTATAGCATAACCGGCAGATCCTTTAAACCCGGTAGCGCGGACCGCCAATCGTTTTGAAAGCCTGGATTAGCTCCAGGCCGTCCGGGTCCTTGAATACCGCCGATCCCGCCACCAGAACGGTTGCTCCGGCAGCAACAACCTGCGGCGCGGTAACGCCGTTGATCCCGCCGTCCACCGAAAGCTCCACCTGCCTGCCGCTTTCGCGGATGCGCCCGGCCAGGAGCTCGATCTTCGGCAGCACCGCCGGGATGAAAGACTGCCCCCCCGCGCCCGGGTTGACGCTCATCACCAGGACCAGGTCGAGCAGCGGCCAAACGTAATCAAGAAGATCCGGAGGGGTGGCCGGGTTCAGAGCGGCACCGGCTTTCAGGCCGCGTTTCTTGATATCGCGCAGGACACGGTCCAGGTGCGCCGTGGACTCGGCATGAACGGTGATCATATCGGCACCGGCCCGGGCGAAGGAGTCCAGGTGAGCTTCGGGATTTTCAATCATGAGATGGGCATCGAAGGTCAACCCGCTATGAGGGCGCAGCGCCTCCAGGACCAGGGGGCCCATGGTGATCGACGGGACAAATTTTCCGTCCATGATGTCAAAGTGAATCCAATCGGCGTTGGCCGTTTCTATCCGGCGCACCTCTTCACGCAGCCGGCCGAAGTCGGCAGCCAGCAAAGATGGGGCTACTTTTACCGGCATCATGTTTGTTTATCTCTCCTTATCGGTAAGTTCTTGCCAGAAGAGCCGGTAGTGCTCGTAGCGCCGGGGATTGATCTCCCCGGATGAGACCGCCTCGCGGACAGCACAACCCGGTTCATGGACATGGTTGCAGTTGCGAAAAGAACAGCGGCTTGCATGGCCGGCAAAATCCGGAAAAAGCGCTCCGAGCCGCTCCGGGGCCAGGCCGGTGAAAGAAACCCTCGAGAATCCCGGGGTATCGACCACGAGTCCGTCCGGGCGCAGCGGCAACAGCTCGGCGTGGCGTGTGGTATGGCGGCCGCGGCCAATCTTGCCGCTGACCGCGCCCGTCTTCAGGGAAAGGCCCGGCTGGACGGCATTGAGCAGGGACGACTTTCCGGCTCCCGAGGGGCCGGCAAAAACCGAAGATCTGCCCTGCAGCTTCTCCCGGAGCTGCTCTATACCCGCTCCCGTCTTGGCGCTGGTCCAGATCAGGTCATAATAAAAGGGTTCCAGCATGCGGGAAATGGTTTCCTTATCTGCACCGGCAACCAGGTCAATCTTGTTCAGGCAGCAGAGCACGCTTAAATTTTCCCGCCCGGCCAGAACCAGGATCCGGTCGGCCAGCTGCCAGTCCGGAGCCGGCTCCCGCAGTGCCATCACCAGGACCAGCTGTTCGATATTGGCCACCGGGGGACGTGAAAGGGCTTTTTCCCGGGGAAGCAGATCTTCGATGATCCATGTACCGGCATCACCGCCGCGATGCCCCTTCTGCTCGGCGTCCGACGCTACCGGCCGGAAAAGAACCCGATCGCCGACGAGGATGCCATCGCGCCCCTGCTTCAGCCTGCCGCGGGCCCGGCACAGGTAGTTCCGCCCCTCTGCATCGCGGACAGCAAAAAAACCGCCCGCAATCCTGGCCACCGTCCCTTCCAGAAAATTATGCCCCCTTTGGCCGGTTAATCAACGGTGTCCCCATCATCTTCATCTTTATCCTCACCTTCATCATCCCCGTAATCATTTTCACCGGCTTCTTCCCCGGGCCCGCTGCTGATCACCAGGTCGACCGATTGCCCGGGCTGCACGGAGCTGCCGGGCTCAGGAAACTGGGCCACAACGGTCTCTGGGGGCTGCTCAGCCGGCTCGTAGCGCAGTCGCGGTATCAGCCCTTCCTGTTTAAGATAGGCAACAGCTTCATCCTTCATGCGCCCGGTTAGAGTGTCCAGGCGGAAAGGCCTGCTCCCGCTGCTGACATAGACGACAATCTCTTCATCGCGGGATACGGGCAGATCGGCGCGGGGAACCTGCTTGAAGATCTTCCCTTCGGGGACTTCATCATTATACTCGCGAACACAGCTTATCTTCAGGTCGAGCTCCTTCAGCATGATCCGGGCCTCTTCCTCCGTGTGCAGGTAGAGGTCGGGAACGAGAATGTTCTCGGGCCCTTTGCTGATATAGAGCTGCACCGGCCGCTTTTGACGAACAGTGCGCCCCTGGAAAGGCACCGTTTTGACCACATAGCCTTCGGGAATAATATCATCTTGGACAAATTGCACTTCCGGATCCGGGGTCAGCCCGTGCTCTTTTAAAACGGCGACGGCATCTTCATAGCTGAGGTTTCTCACTTCGGGAACCGTCACCTCGGGCACGTTAAGAAACCCCCGTATAAATAGAATCGACCCGGTAATCAGCGCCCCGAGCAGGAAGACGATAATAAGAACCAGCGGCCAATTTTTCTTGATTGCAGCCCAGCCTCGTTTTTTTTCTTTACCCGGCAGCGGCTTCATCACCCTGGTATCCTCATCATCGATATTGTTTACAGAAGCCGGAAGGGCGCGTGACTTGCCCTCTTCCTGGAAGTAAAGCAGATCTTCGAGAAATTCTTTCGCATTGAGATAACGGTGCGCCGGATCTTTCTCCATCGCCTTCAAGATGATCCGCTCCAGCGGTTCGGGGATATCCCCGGCCAGCCGCGAAGGCGGGATCACCGGCTCCTGGACATGCTTCATCGCCACGGAGACGGGGCTCTCCCCGTTAAAGGGGACCTGTCCGGTGACCATCTCGTAGAGGATCACACCGAGCGAGTAGAGATCCGAGTGTTTCCCGGCCAGGCTCCCCCGGGCCTGCTCGGGAGAAAAATAGTGGACCGAACCGACGATCTTGTCGGTGCAGGTAAGGGTGGTGGTCCCGTCGGTGGCGATGGCGATGCCGAAATCGGCCACCTTGACCTGGCCGTTATGGGAAAAGATTATATTTTGCGGTTTGATATCGCGGTGAATCACCCCGGCGGCATGGGCCTGGGTCAGCGCCTCGGCAATCCGGGCAGCAATGGCCACCGCTTCATCAGCCGGAAGGCGCCCTTTTTCGCGGATATACTGTTTCAGTGTCTTGCCGTGGAGATACTCCATGACGAAAAAGTGGGTATGGTCCTCTTCTCCGACATCATATATATTCACGATATTGGGATGGGATAACCCCGCCGCGGACTGGGCTTCGCGGCGGAAACGCTGCACGAAGGCGCTGTCCCCGGTCATCTGCTCTTTGAGCACCTTGATCGCCACCGTCCGGCGCAGCTGGCTGTCCCAGCCCCGGTAAACCTGGGCCATTCCACCCTCACCGATTTTCTCCAGCAGTTCATATCGGCCCGCCAAGTTTTTCCCGATCATCAAACCGCCTGCCTTCCTATATCAGTAGCATAGACTACCGTGATATTGTCGCAACCACCCCGTTCATTGGCCAGCCGGACCAGGGCCTGCGCCGCCGGCAGCGGATCGGAATGTTTCAGGACGGCCTGATGAATCTCTTCATCCCGGACCATCGAGGTCAGCCCGTCGCTGCAAAAAAGAAGCGCGGCCTCCTCATCAAGCTCCACCGGGATCAGATCAACCTTCACATCGGCGGAGGTGCCCAGGGCCCTGATCAGTATGTGGCGCTTCGGATGGCCCACGGCTTCCTCCGGGTTCATCCGTCCGGCCTGGATCAACTGCTCCAGAAGAGAGTGATCCTCTGTCAGCGGGGTCAGGGCGTCCTTTGATACCAGGTAAGCCCGGCTGTCACCGATATGGCCGATCACCAGATTGCGGCCGCAGAGCAGACCTACCGTCAGGGTGGTCCCCATTCCCTCCTTGCGGGCATCGCGGGCTGCTTCTTCCAGGATCAGGTTGTTTGCTTTAATGATTAAATATTCGATTATTTCGGCAAAACGATCCGGTTTGGGCAGCCGGTCCGGGTTCACTTCATCCCAGTAACGTTCGAACACGCCGATGGCCAGAGCGCTGGCTACATCCCCCGCCACATGCCCCCCCATGCCGCCTGCCACGGCCCGTATGGCGAGCTCTCCCCCCGCTTTTCCCAGGCCGCTGTCTTCATTGCGCGAACGCCCCCGGCCGGTGCGCGTCAGACCGACGGCCCGCAAGGCGCCACCTCCAGAAAGATATTCTAATCTCAGATCAGTATAGCAAAAAAAATTAAAAATAACAATGTAAAGGAAGAATTTGGCTAATCCTTGCGCCAGAGGGCCATGAAGAAACCGTCCAGGCCGTGGCGGTGCGGGTAAAGATAGATGCCGCCCGGCGCAGCGGTGAACCCCGCCTTCACGCCCGGCGGCAAGAGGAGGCCCGGCGGCTGCGGGCTGAAGCGGGGATGGGCGGCGCTGAAAGCATCCGCCACGCCGGCGGTCTCCTCGGGTTCAAAGGTGCAAACACTGTAGAGCAACAGTCCACCGGGACGGAGCAGCGCTGCGGCGGCGCCGAGCAGGTCCAGCTGCAGCCGGGGCAGACGCTCCAGGTCCACGGGACGGCGGCGCCATTTCAGCTCCGGCAGGCGGCGGATCACGCCGAGGCCGCTGCAGGGCGCGTCCACCAGGATCCGGTGCGGCGGCTGCAGGCCGGCGGCGCCAATGCGGGTGCCGTCGGCAAGAAGTGTCTTGATCGCGGTCAGCCCGAGGCGCCGGGCGGCCCGCTCCACCAGCCCGAGACGGTGCGCATGGAGATCGACCGCCGTGATCAGTCCGCGGTCGCCCATCAGCTCGGCCAGGTGAGTGCTCTTCCCTCCGGGGGCGCTGCAGAGATCGACAATGTGCTCCCCCGGCTGCGGCTGGAGCAGCGGAGCCACGAGAGCGGAGCTCTCTCCCTGCACTGTAAAGAGCCCTTCGCGGAAGCTGGCCAGGTCCGAAAGCGCCCCATCCGGCCTGGCCAGCAGAACTCCGGGCAGGCGGGGGCTGAAACCGGAGGGCACCCCCTCGGCGGCAAGTATCTCTTTCAAGGCTGCTGGGCCGGTGCGCAGCAGGTTTGGGCGCAGCGCCAGCGGAGGAGGAATATTGTTCGCTTCGCAGAGATATCGAACTTCCTCCGGGCCGAAGCGGCGGAACCACCGCTCCACCAGCCAGGACGGGTGGCTGCTTTGCAAAACCAGGTGTTCCACTGGCCATCGGACCGGATCGGGCCAGGGCAGATCGTTCGCGGCGCCGGCGAGGCGTCTCAGCACCGCGTTGGCCAGCCCGGCGACGCCGCGATGACCGTAACGGCGGGCCAGCTTGACCGCTTCATCGACGGCGGCATGGGCCGGAATCCGATCCAGGTAAAGAAGCTGGTAGGCGCTCAGGCGAAGCAGGTTGCGTATCCAGACGGTTAATTTGCTCAGGGGGTGTTTCAAGAACAGTTCCAGAGACCAGTCGAGGGTATTGCGGCGGCGGACCGTTCCGGAGGCCAGCTCCCGGGCCAGGGCCCACTCCCGCGGCGGCAGCCCGCCCAGAAGCGGGGGCAGGGCCAGGTTTAAAAAGGCGCCGTCCCGCTCCACACGGTAAAGCGCCTGCAGCGCCGCTTCGCGCGCCGTAAGGACTCTTTTAGGCAATGCTCATTCTCCCAACCGCGCGCCGGCGGTCAGGCGGTAGCCGCGGCAAAATTCGCCGGCGGTGAGCCGCCTTTTTCCGGCGGGCTGGAGCTCCAGCAGCTCCAGGAAGGTGCCGCCGCCGGCGGCGGCGATGATCCTGCCGCCTTCAACCGCTGCGACGCTCCCCGGAGGCAAACCTTCCCCCGGTAAAGCTTCCACTCCGCCCCCTGCCGCCGCGGCCGGCGCCGCCCGCCATATCTTGAGCCGTCTCCCCCGGTAAGTGGTATATGCTCCCGGGCGCGGATTCAGGCCCCGGATCCGGTTGTAGAGCGAGAGAGCATCTTCAGACCAGTCGAGCCGCTCTTCATCGGGGCGCAGCGGCGGGGCATAGGTGGCCCGGGAGTGATCCTGGGGGCGGCTGCGGGCGCTTCTCGCGGCGATCTGATCTACCGCCTGGCACAGCAGCCGGGCTCCTGCGGCGGAGAGCCGTTTGCCCAGCTCGCCGGAAGTATCGGTGAACCTGACCGGCTGCCGCTCCTGCAGGATAATATCACCGGCATCCAGCTCCCCGGAGATCGCCATGACCGTTACGCCGGTTTCCCGGGCTCCATCGATCACGGCCCGCTCGATTGGCGCTGCGCCGCGGTAAGCCGGCAGGAGCGAAGCGTGGAGGTTGATGCAGCCCAGGGGCGGTAACCGTAGCAGTTCTGCCGGCAGAATACGCCCGTAAGCTACGACCACGATCAAGTCGGGAGCGATCGTCTCCATCCTGCGAATAAAGTCCTCGTCTTTAGGCCCGGCCGGCTGGAGCAGTTGGATTTGATGCTCCAGGGCCCACTGCTTTACCCGGGCAGGGCTCAGCTTTTTACCCCGGCCGCGCGGGCGGTCCGGCCGGGTCACCACGGCCGCCAGCGAGTGCCCGCTGCGGTAAAGCTGCTCCAGCGAGGGTATGGCAAAAAGCGGAGTCCCCATGAACAGAAGTTTTAATTTTTTCACAATCCCTCTTTCCTTTTCTCCTCCTCCGGGTCGATCAGCCTGATGGCCCGGTCAAGAAAAAGAATCCCGTCAAGGTGATCGATCTCGTGCTGCAGGATGCGTGCCAGAAATCCATCGGCCTCGAGGCGCAACGGATTCCCTACGGGATCAAGCGCTTCCACCAGCACGCGCGAGGCGCGGGGTACCTCCCCGTAAATACCCGGTATGCTCAGGCATCCCTCCACATCGATCTCCTCGCCTTCCGATTCCAGGCAACGCGGATTGATCATCTGGATCAGGCGATCATCCCCGGGATCGATCACGATCAGCCGCTTGGCGATACCGATCTGCGGCGCGGCGAGACCGACGCCGTTGCTCTCGTACATCGTTTCGGCCATGTCATCGAGAAGTGCGGCGGTGGTTTTATTGATTTTCTGCACCGGCCGGGCATGGCTGCGCAGCACGGCATGATTACCTTCCAAGATCCTTCGTATGGCCAAAAGGAACACCTCCCCACCCATTATAGCACCATCTGCGGATTGAAATCCACAGTCAGCCGCACCGGCCAGGGCGGTCTCCGCAGGCGGAATTCCTGCGCTGCCTTCCGCAGGTGATGCGCGGCGGAGGCAAGCCTCTCCCCCTTCAGCATAGCATGGACCCGGTAAGCCGTTTTTAACCGGTAGAGCGGCGCCTGGGCGGGACCCAGAAGCTCCGCCTCTCCCCGGCACTGCTCCAGGATGGTGCGGAGATAACCGGCCGCCTCCCACACGGCGGCTTCATCACGGCTGCTCAAGAGAAAGCGGACCAGGTCGGTAAAGGGAGGGTAGAGCAGCGCCCGGCGCAGCTCCAGCTCGGCGGAGGAAAATGAGCGGTAATCGTGC
>CAYFRE010000076.1:0-2503 GCA_964345455.1 uncultured Syntrophomonadaceae bacterium
CGGTAACGGTGGCCTCAAGCCAGCGGCAGGGCTCGCCGGAGAGCTTGGTGAAATCGCTGATCGCGATCTCCAGGACCTCTTTCAGCAGCTCGCGCTCCTCTTTCCCTTCCACGGAGAGACCGATGGTTTGGGCCACGCGGCGCAGCTTTTCCGGATCTTCAATGCTGTAATCAAGCGTCCTCCCCTCGAGCATCTCGATAAGGGTGTAGATGATATGCCGGCCGTGATCGGCGTGGGCGCCGGCGCCGCCGTTTATGGCGCGGATGAGGTTGCGGGCGACGATAGTATAGCCGTGCGCGCCGCAAATACCCTTCGAAGCCTTTTTGGTGATGCGGCAGGGACCCTGCAGACAGATGCGGCAGCAGATCCCGGTGCGGCCGAAGTTGCACTGGGGTTGCATCTTCACATAGCGGTCATATACAGTCTCTATTTTTCCGTCATTCCGCTCCAGGACTTGCAAAGCCGCGGGGTCAACTGTTCTCTTGTTATCGGGCTTTTTTCTCTCTTCGGACATATCTCTGTTCTAACCTCCTTTAAAAATATTCAAACTATTTATTGTAAAAAAGGCCCTCACTGTAAATCTGTTAACCACCCCCGCCGATTTGCTGATAAATTTCTTCTACTCCGGGTATCAGGCCTTCTTTATCAAAACCTTTCCGATCCACCTGCCGGGCCCTCTCCAGGACATCTCCGGAAAAGGGCAGCATTGCCAAAATATGCTCCCGGGGCAACGAGACGCGGAGATAATCCCGGTCGGCCTCCGAGCGGATCTTGTTGCCGACAAAGGCCACCCGCGGCAACGCCAGATCAGAGGCCAGCCGCTCCACGGCCATGGCGGTAGAGACTCCCGCCATGGTCGGTTCGACCACCACCAGCATCAGCTCGACCCCGCGGGCGGTGCCGCGGGTGAGATGCTCGATTCCGGCGCTCATATCCAGGACCACCGCTTCCGGACGGTCCAGAAGCACGCTGGTCAAAACAGCGTTCAAAAAAGCGTTCTCTTTGCAGTAGCAGGCTGAGCCCCCCTGCTTGATCCCCCCCATTTTAAGAAAACGGATGGTCCCGTCGTGAAGAACGTAATCTTCGAGGATATCCTCAACCGGGGGATTGAGATCCACAAATGCCCCACCGCCGGCATTCTTATCCACAATTACTTCCTGAAGCTCGCTTAATGGCGGCAATGCGGCAAGTTTATCCGGATCAAGCCCTAGAACCAGGCCCAGATTGGCATCGGGATCGGCGTCGATAGCAAAGGCGGGGAGGTGACGTGTCTTGAGGCAGTAGAGTAGGTTGGCGGCAACAGTAGATTTTCCGGCCCCCCCTTTGCCGGAAACAGCAATCTTCAAACCAATCCTCCTTCGAAATAAACAGATTTATGGATAATCTGCTTTGGCACACTCCTCTATTCGACAAAGTCAAGATAAATTCCTTTACCCGCAAAAAAGTTTGTAATTTCACTAAATTTAAACTAAAGTAAGCCCGGGTAATCTAACCCGGGCTAACTTTGGCCAGTTAGTTGCTTAGGTGCCTGGCACCAAATCAACCAACTTTGATCCAGCAGTTATTTTTTTGCCACCCTTGTTTTAAATTGAAACTTGCCGTTCTTAACGGTCACGATGACGGTGTCACCGGGGGCAATCTTCCCCTGCAGCATCTCTTCGGAGATATTGTCTTCCAGCCGCTTCTGGATCACCCGGCGCAGCGGACGCGCTCCAAAGGTGGGATCAAAACCTTCCTTCACTAGGGCCGCCCGGGCCTCGCCGGAGACCTCGACCTTGAGATCATATTCGGCAAGACGCCGGTTCAGCTCTTCGAGCATGATCCCAACAATCTTCTCGATATGCTCTTCATTGAGCGCGTGGAAAACGATGATATCGTCGACCCGATTGAGAAATTCCGGGCGGAAAGTCCGCTTCAGATCGGATAAAATCCGCTCCTTCATCTTTTCGTGACTGTCAGCTTCATCGGCCGCGCCGAAGCCAAGCGTGGTCCGCTGCATGAAAGTTGCCCCGACGTTCGAGGTCATGATCACGACGACATTGCGGAAATCAACCGTGCGCCCTTTCCCGTCAGTGAGCCTGCCGTCCTCCAGAATCTGCAGCAAGACGTTGAAGACATCGGGATGCGCCTTTTCAATCTCATCAAAGAGCACCACCGAGTAGGGCTTGCGGCGGACCTGCTCCGTGAGCTGGCCGCCTTCCTCGTAGCCGACGTAGCCCGGAGGAGCCCCGATAAGGCGAGCGGCCGTATGCTTCTCCATATATTCGGACATGTCGAGCCTGATCATGGCCCGCTCATCCCCGAACATGGCCTCGGCCAGGGCCCGGGCCAGCTCGGTCTTTCCAACACCTGTGGGGCCGAGGAAGATAAAAGAACCTACCGGGCGCCTGGGATCTTTCAGACCGGCCCGCGCGCGCCGGATGGCCCGGGAGACCGACTCAACCGCTTCGTCCTGCCCGATGACCCGCTGGTGAAGGATCTTCTCCAGGTTCAGCAGGCGGGC
>CAYFRE010000076.1:2513-8761 GCA_964345455.1 uncultured Syntrophomonadaceae bacterium
CTCTTCGGCAAGCTTTTTCACCGGAATTCCGGTCCAGCTGGAGACAATATAAGCCACATCCTCATCGGTGACCATGGAGAGATCGGCGGTGCCGATCTGCTGCTCCCACTCTTTCTTCAGCTCCGCGAGCTCCTCCTTGATCTTTCTTTCCTGGTCCCGCAGCTTTGCAGCCTGCTCAAACTCCTGGTTGCGCACCGCCGCTTCCTTCTCCGTGCGCAGGTTGGCCAACTTCTCTTCGATCTGCTTCAGATCGGGAGGTGCCGTATAGCTGCGAATGCGGACCCGCGAAGCGGCCTCGTCGATCAGGTCGATGGCCTTGTCCGGCAGGAAGCGGTCGGAAATATAGCGATCGGAGAGATTCACCGCCGCCTCGAGAGCCCCATCAGTAATTTTTACCTTGTGATGCGCTTCGTAGCGATCGCGCAGCCCTTTCAGGATAGCCAGGCTCTCTTCCTTGTCCGGCTCGCCGACGATGATCGGCTGAAAGCGCCGCTCCAATGCGGAATCTTTTTCAATGTGCTTGCGGTATTCGTCAAGCGTGGTCGCCCCGATGCACTGCATCTCTCCGCGGGCCAGGGCCGGCTTGAGAATATTCGAAGCATCGATGGCCCCCTCGGCGGCCCCCGCCCCGATGATCGTATGCAGTTCATCGATGAAAACCATGACGTTACCGGCCTGGCGCAGCTCCATCATCAGCTTGCGCAGTCTCTCTTCAAATTCGCCGCGGTATTTGGTGCCGGCAACCACCGCCGCCAGCTCGATGGTGACCAGTCTCTTGCCGCGCAGAATGTCGGGCACATTGCCCTCAACAATCCGCTGGGCCAATCCCTCGGCAATGGCCGTCTTCCCCACGCCCGGCTCGCCGATCAGGCAGGGGTTGTTCTTGGTGCGGCGGCTCAATACCTGGATCACCCTTTCGATCTCTTTATCCCTGCCGATGACCGGATCCAGTTTCCCTTCGCGAGCCAGTTTGGTTAGATCCCGGCCAAAAGCATCCACCGTCGGAGTTTGCGGGCCGCCTTTCCCTTCAGCATCCTGATGTGCGGCGCCCTCTTCTCCGCCCAGCAGCTGAATCACCTCTTTGCGGGCACGCTTCAGGTCAATTTCCAGGTTGCTCAAAACCTGGGCGGCAATGCCTTCGCCTTCGCGGAGCAGGCCGAGAAGGATATGCTCCGTGCCGACATAGTTATGACCCAGGTTCTGGCTTTCTTCAATGGAGAGCTCCACCACCCGCTTGGCCCGCGGCGTGTAAGTGATCCCCTGGAAGAAAAGTTTATCCCCTTTGGGAGTAATCCGCTCCACCTCGGAGCGCACCCTGTTCAAATCGACATTCATATTCTGCAGGGCGCGGGCGGCAATGCCGGAACCCTCCCTGACCAGTCCCAATAGCAGGTGCTCTGTCCCGATAAAATTATGGCTCAACCTCTTTGCCTCTTCCTGGGCCAACACCAACACCTGTTGAGCCCGTTCGGTAAACCGGCTGAACATGAACATATTTTATTCACCTCACATCAGATAATAGTATGCTGTTTCAAAACTGTTATACCGATTCTTTGAATTGATCCATAAGCTTCTTCAACCGCGCCGGCCTCTCCAGATCTCTTTCCGCAGGGCCAAGCTCTTTCCCCGCGAGGATCTGCAGGCAGGCGGGGCTGATCACAACCAGCATTTTATTGAGCAGCCTCCGGTCGACTCCCTTTAGCAGGCCCAGGTCATAACCCAGGCGGATGTCGGAAAGAAGCTGCATCGACTCCTGGGAGCTCATCAACTGGGCAAACTTGAGCTGTCCCAGGGATCGCCAGGTGCGGTCGGCAATCTGTGACCGGTTTTCATTGAGCAGCGCCTGACGGGCGGCCTGCTCCTGTTCGATAACCTGGCGGGTAACCCCGCCGAGGTTGCGGATAATTTCTTCCTCGGACTGGCCGAGGGTGATCTGGTTCGAGATCTGGACCAGGTTGCCGATGATCTCGGTCCCTTCCCCGTAGAGGCCTCTCACCGCCAACCCGACCTGGGAGAGCGCTCCCAGTAGCCGGTTGGCCTGCCCGGTCATGATCAGCGCCGGCAGGTGCAGCATCACCGAAGCCCTCAGCCCCGTGCCCACATTGGTGGGGCAGGCGGTCAGATAACCGTAGCCCTCGTCAAAAGCGTAATTGATCTCCGCCTCGAGGAAGTCGTCATGGCGATCCGCTTCCTGCAGGGCCTCTTCGAGCTGCAATCCGGGCAGGATGACCTGGATCCGCAGATGGTCTTCTTCATTAATCATGATGCTGACCGCCTCGTCCTGGCGCAACAGCAAAGCCCCGTGCTGGGACTCGCGGGCCAAAAACGGGCTGGCCAGATGCTTCTCCACAAGGAGCTCCTTTTCCAGGGTGCCCAGGTTTTCCATAGGCATAAAGTTAAACTGCTGGAAAGCCTTCTTCTGAGAGGTTGCAACCCCGGCGACCAGCTCCTGAACTCGCCTGGTCTGGGCGTCGGAAGCCAGGTACGGAAAGGGGATTCCCCGGATATTGCGAGCAATGCGCACCCGCGAGCTGATCACCGTTTCCGCTTCGGGGCCGCTCCCGTCCATCCACTTGCTGAAAACTATCTGCTTCTTCACCGCTGCTCCCCCTCTGTCATCTCTTTTTCCAACGCCTTGATCCGGTCGCGCAACTCGACTGCCTTTTCGAATTCCTCTCTTTGCACCCTGAGCTTCAGTTCATCACGCAGCCGCTCCAGCTCCCGGACAAAGCGAACCGCACCCTGGCTCCGGCGAGGCACCTTGCCGGTATGCCTGCTGCTGCCGTGGATCCGGCGCAGCAAAGGCGCGAGCTGTTCATCGAAAGCCGAGAAGCAGTCGCTGCAGCCCAGCCTTCCGATCTGGCTGAACTGGGCAAAGGTGAGCGCGCATGAAGGGCACTGCACTTTCGCCTTGCGCAGCGCCTCCCGGGAACCGCGCATGCTCTCGCCAAGCAAACTGCCGAGCAGGTTATGCAGCGAAAGCTTCGGTTCAAAAGAAAAGTCAAGCTCGTCATGCGCCTGGGCACAGCGTCGGCATAAATGAAGCTCGGTTTTGCGCCCGTTGACAATTTTCGTGATATGCACGGTTGCTGTTTCTTGCCGGCATTCTTGACAAATCATCCGGATTGCTCCCTTCTTAATAACTGTTTTTCAGAATCGCCTCCAAAGAAGCCTGAAACAATCTTTTTTGCAGCTGTCTGCTCTCATTCCGGTCAAGTCCCCGATAGTGTTTATCCTGGAGCAAGATAGTGAGCATCTGTGCTTCCCGCCGGGAGAGAACCTTTTCTTCAAGGATCAGTTTCAAAAACTGTTTCGCCCGCGCCGGTTCAAAATTAGCTGTTTCCATCTTGCTCAG
Source organism: uncultured Syntrophomonadaceae bacterium (assembly GCA_964345455.1). GTDB lineage: Bacteria > Bacillota > Dethiobacteria > DTU022 > DTU022 > JAAZIN01. The sequence goes on from CAYFRE010000076.1 coordinate 5,869, forward strand.
GATCTCCATCCAGCTCCAACCCTGCGGGTGAACGATGCGGTAAATGCGAATATAGCCGCTGCCGCCCCGCCTGCTCTCCACCAGGTAGCCACGCGCCAGGGAAAAGCGGCTGCTCAAAACGTAGTTAACCTGTGAGGGCACGCAGGAGAACTTGCGGGCCAGGTCGGCGCGCTGGATCTCCACATAATTCCGCGTGCTGATAGCGAGCAGTTTCTTCAAATATTCTTCGATATGATCTGTCAGTGAAGCCATCGCCACCATCCTTCCCCACGGCCATTACTGACCATCCTTGACCTTATTGTTTCCCCTAATAACCCATATTATGACGGTTATTTCTGACTATCCCTGACCTTCAACCCTATTATAACCGATTTCCCCCCCAAATAATCAAGTGCTGTTTTGGTTTATTATACCGCCAGGGATAGGGTAAAACTCTTGTTTTTGAAGAAATATGATGTTTCTCTCATGCTCTTGCCATATGGAGGTTGACGGGGGTATAAATATTGTTTGGATTAAACCTGGTGCCCTGCCAGGCAACTATATCCGAACTCTGGCAGTCGTTGTCATAATAAATCCCCTTAGTCCCCATCCCGATGGAGACAGACCCATGCTTGCAGATCTGTCTCCGAACCTTACTCTAAACGGGATGCTTTCCGGTTCAGGCTCCCCCTTAAAAGGAGGGGCCGGAACGATTTAAAAAACTAGGACATATTTCGTTAACAGGATACTATACAGAAAGGGGATGTTTGAAATAGAAGCCTGCCGGCACCTCTTCACCCTGCCAGCAGACCTGCTGAATTCCTTCCATAAAGACCAGCCGCTGAAAAAGCCGGTTCTGGTCAAAATTCAGTGGAACGACCAGCATAAATTCGATCTCCACAGCCTCTTTCTCCATATCTGTCCGCGCCGGTATGCTGTCCAGCTCTATTTTGCGAATATTTATCTTCAAATCGTTAAAGATGGCGGCGATTTCGCTGAGCAGTCCCGCCTGATCGATCATACGCACAGTAAGGCGCTTGACGCGGTACGAGGAGAGGAGCACCCGGTCGAGGCGTCCAAGTACCAGCAAGCTGATCAGAACAACCAGCGTAGCCAGCATTGCGCCGATATAAAAACCGATCCCCACCGCCAAGCCGATAGCCGAAACCGCCCAGATGCTCGCCGCCGTGGTCAGGCCGCGGATGCCGCCCCGCTGCCTGAGGATTGTGCCGGCCCCCAGAAAACCGATCCCGGTAACCACCGAGGCCGCAATACGGCTGGGGTCGACCATCTCTGACAGCGGTCCGGTAAAACCATAAGCTGAAACCATCATGATCAAAGTTGCCCCCACGCATACTAGAATATGGGTGCGAAAGCCGGCCGGCAGGTTCTGACTTTCCCTCTCAAAACCGACAGCCCCACCAAAAATAATGGCCAATCCGAGGCGCAAGGCAATTTCCCAATAGCTAAGCATAACAGTTAACATCCTCTCCAGTTTCCTGGAATAATTTTGCATACCGGAAAGACTCTTTAGAAGCAGCGGCACAGCCGCCCGCAGTTTATCTTCTTGAGCGATTAATACGCAATTAATATTTATTTATTCTTCTGCTCCGGCGGAATGCAGCGCCCCCGGGTTGTAATAATTGGCCGCATTCCAGAGCATAAATTCATCGATCCCCAGATCCCGGGCGGCATTGATCTGAGCCCTGATCTCCGGAGAACCGTAATGATGACGGATGGTAAATGACTGCAACCAGGGACGCAGCTCCGCCGGCGCCCCCGCCTGTTCCAGGCGGCGCTGCGCCTCGGCCAAGCTGCGGTAGACTGTTTCATAGGGAGCGGCATCGGGATCGGGAAGCCCCAGATTCCCTGCTGCATAATGCGATGGGTAAACCATCGGGCAGACATAGTCCACCGCGGAGGCCAGGGACTCGAGACGCTGCCCGATACCCATGCCCCCGGGATCCGTGGTCACCTGCCCGAAAGCATCAATCGAGAGCTCCACCCCGTACTCGGCCAGGGAGGCACGGGCATATCGCAGGAAGGCGGGAATGACCTCGTTAAACGGAGTCCCGTCTGCCGCCGGGTAGGTAGCAGCAGCGAGGTTGCCGCTTTCCGGAAAGCGCACATAATCGAACTGAATTTCGCGAAAGCCGAGTTGAGCCGCTTCGCGGGCCACCGCAACCACTAATTTCCAGTTTTCTTTATTATAGGGGTCGAGCCAGTAATCGCCGCCGCCGTCGCGCCAGATACCGCCCTGGCGGTGCTGTACCGCCTGTCCGGGAAGGTGCCGGGCCATGAGACTGTCTTTGAAGGCCACGATCCGGGCGATCGGGTATACCCTGCGTTGTTCCAGCAACTTCATGAAAGCCACGGGATCGGAAATATAGGTATGCGGCGCGCCGGCGTCCGCCGCCCAGGGAACACCTGTACGGGAGTAGGTGAGGCGGCCGTTGTCATCCTTCAGATCAACCACTACGCTGTTCAGCTCGGTCCGTTCAATAAGCTCGAGCAGCTCCGCAAAGTGACCTTTGCCGGCGGTATAACCGGTGACATAGATCCCCTTGACCGTCTCCGGCCGGGGAATCAGCGGCGGCTCCGGCCAAAACGGCGTCCAGGAGTTACCGGAAGGAATTTCTTGGGGGGGATCATCTTCCCCGGACGGCGGCACTACCGTGCCGGGAAAAGCATAATCGGCTTTGAGCCAGTAATCAACAGCCGTGGAAACTGCCGCCAGGAAAGCCAATGCCCCGATCAAGATCAATAGAATTTTGATGCCGCGGCGCCGCACAGCCAAGCAGATCCCCTCTCCCAATTATATCTTTAGGAATGCTTCTATGTTCCAGATATCTTTAATTTATATCTTCGATTATAACATACTCACCAAACGTGGACATACTGGAAGTTGTAAGTC
>CAYFRE010000077.1:0-8703 GCA_964345455.1 uncultured Syntrophomonadaceae bacterium
GGGTTTCTTCTTTCGAATCGCGAATTGTTTTTATCTGCGGACCATGATTTTTCCGGTTCGGGTAAATTAAGCAGAAGACGCAGCAATTGTAGAGGGGAGATTATTCGTTGGCGCACACCGTTCAAGAACAGATTATGACCAGCCTGGCCGGGGAACTTGGCATCGGGGAAGCCCAGGCCCGCAATGCGGCCGCCCTCCTTGATGAAAGAAATACCATTCCGTTTATCGCCCGCTATCGTAAAGAGGTTACGGGAGAACTTGATGAAGATCTTCTGCGGAAGCTGGATGACCGCCTCCGCTACCTGCGGAACCTGGAGGAGCGCCGCGGCGAAGTGCGGCAGCTGATCGCGGCGCAGGATAAGCTGACCCCTGAAATCGAGCAGTCTCTTGCCGCGGCGCAGCGCCTGCAGCAGATCGAGGATATCTATCTGCCGTTCCGGCCGAAGCGGCGCACCCGGGCCTCCGCCGCCCGCGAGAAAGGGCTGGTCCCGCTGGCCGAACTGATCCTGGAGCAGGCGCGCGGCCGGCTGGACGAACTGATTTCCCCGATAATCAATGGGGACGAAGTCACCGATGCAGAGGCCGCCCTGCAGGGAGCGCGCGATATCGTGGCCGATACTGTTTCCGATGACCTGCGCGTCCGGCAGCTGGTGCGCGCGAAGGCATCCCGGGACGGGTCGCTCTCATCACAGGCGGCCGCCGGGGTGGATACCGGGGTCTATGAGCAGTACAGCGATTTCCGCGAGGCGGTGGCGACGATCCCCTCGCACCGCATCCTTGCCGTCAACCGGGGTGAGCGCGAGGGCCTCCTCGCGGTAAAGCTGGAGCTGCCCGCCGAGCGCTGCATTGCCGCCATGCTGCAGCTCTACCCGCCTGATCCGGAATCTCCGTTTGCGCCTCATCTCCGGCAGGCGGTGGATGACTCTTACAGGCGCCTCGTTGCACCGGCCATGGAACGGGAAATACGCGCTTCGCTCACCGATAAAGCCGGAGAGCAGGCCATCAGGGTATTCGCCGCCAACCTCAGGGCGCTGCTGCTGCAGCCGCCGGTCCGCGACAAGGTCGTCCTCGGTCTGGACCCCGGCTACCGCACCGGGTGCAAGGCGGCCGTGGTTGACGGGACCGGTAAAGTCCTGGCCACCGCCACGATCTATCCTCATCCCCCGCAGCGTCGCTCCGCCGAAGCTGCCCGGACCATCACCGCCTTGATTGAGCGCCATCACGTGGAGATCATCGTTATCGGCAACGGGACCGCCTCCCGGGAGACCGAGGAGTTCGTCGCCGCCCTGATTCCCGGTCTGCCACATCCGGTATCCTATACCATTGTCAGCGAAGCCGGCGCCTCGGTCTACTCGGCCTCTCCCCTGGCCCGCGAAGAGCTGCCCGATCTGGATGTGAGCCTGCGCGGCGCGGTCTCCATCGCCCGGCGGATCCAGGATCCCCTGGCCGAGCTGGTCAAGATCGAACCGAAATCAATCGGGGTGGGGCAGTATCAACACGATGTCAACCAGAATCAGCTGGCCGCCGCTCTCGACGGTGTGGTCGAGTCCTGTGTCAACAGCGTCGGAGTAGATCTGAATACCGCTTCCTATGCCCTGCTCTGCCATGTTGCCGGGATCAAGCCGTCCGTGGCTAGAAGTATCGCGGCTTACCGGGATCGTGAAGGGAAATTCCGGGCGCGGCGCGAGCTGCTCAATGTGCCCCGCCTGGGGAAGGGCACCTATACCCAGTGCGCCGGTTTTCTGCGTATTGCCGGCGGAGAGAACCACCTTGATAACACCCCGGTGCATCCCGAATCGTATCATCTGGCCGAAAAAATCTGCGCCCTGGCGGGAGGGCGCCCTACAGTGCTGGCCTCTCTCGATGCGGAGTCCATCGCGGCTGAACTTGGCGCCGGGCTGCCGACCGTGCGGGATATTATCGCCGCCCTGCAGCAGCCGGGGCGCGACCTGCGCGACGAGCTGCCGCCGCCGCTTTTCCGGGCTGGGATCAAGCGCTTGGCAGATCTGGCCGAAGGGATGATCCTCTCCGGAACAGTGCGCAACGTGGTTGATTTTGGGGCCTTTGTGGATATCGGGGTCGGCCGGGACGGGCTGCTCCACCGTTCGGCCATGGGCGGCCGCCGCTTTCGCCATCCCTCAGAGATATTGTCCGTGGGCGACACCCTTGAAGTCAAGGTTACCGCGGTGGACCTGGAGCGTGAACGGATCTCCCTGGCGATGCAGCAACAATCAAAACAATGAATGGAGCTGAAAAGGTGAAAAGCGTAGAAATTCTATACCTTTCCGAGCAAGATGTAAAAGATGCAGGTTTGACCGAAGAGATGATCCTTGACCTGATGGAAAAAGCGCTTTACGAACACGGAATGAAGAGAATCGAGATGCCTCCGAAGCCGGGAGTGCACCCCTTAAAAGACACCTTTATTCATGCCATGCCCGCTTACATACCCGCGTACGGCGCTTGCGGCATCAAGTGGGTCTCCTGCTTCCCCGACAATGTCAAAAAAGACCTGGCCCAGACCACCGGCTTGATGATCATGAATGACCCGGAAACGGGGATAGCCTATGCCGTGATGGACTGCCGCTGGATTACCGCCAAGAGAACCGCTGCCGTGACCGCGGTTTCGGCCAAATACCTGGCCCGAAAAGATACAGAGATTCTCGGCATTATCGGGGCCGGCGTGCAGGGGCGGGAGCATCTCCTTTTCTGCCGCAAAACTTTGCCCCGGCTCAAGGAGGTGCGCATCTTTGACCGTCGTCCCGAGGCGGTGGAAAGCTATCTCCGGGAGATGTCTCCGCAGGCCGGCCTGGAGATTGTCCCCTGTAGAAATCCCAAAGATGTGGTTGCCGGCGCCGATATGCTGGTCTCGGCGACAGCGATACTCAGCGCTCCCGCACCTTTTATCAAGGACGAATGGCTCCCGCGTGAAGGACTCTACCTCGCCCCGGTGGATGTGGACAGTGTCTGGGAGTGGGAGACGATCCGGCGGATGAAATTTGTCACCGATGACTGGGGGCAAACCTGCCATTTTGGAACGGTTGGTTGCTTTCCCCACGGGATGCCGGATCTCTATGCCGAACTGGGCGAAATAGTCTGCCGGCAGAAGCCCGGGCGTGAAGATGACGCGGAAAATATCTGCAACATCAGCATCGGGATGGCTATCGAGGATGTCATCTGTGCAAAGGAGATTTATGAACAGGCGGCGGCCAAGGGAATCGGGACCACCTTGAAGCTGTATTAATGATTCCAGCCAAGCTCTCGTGTCCCCACACTACGGGGGCACCAACAGATGGATGCAAGACTTCCGTGATTGTGTGTTTAATGGTTATGGTTTATTCCTGAAATTTAAAGTTGGCACCAAACTTGCGATATATTTAAATAGATCATAGCGGTGCCGGCCTGTTTATTCGCGAGCAAATCGACACAATTAAAGAGAAACAAGGGGTTGAGCGTAGAGTGTTGGGGCAGGCATTTGCGGACAATAGTATATTTTGCATCCGGCAGTGACAATGCGACAAACGAAACAGATGAAACGGCGAATAGAAAGAGCCATGTTCGAAGTAGTAAAGAATCCGCTAGTTGAGCCAGAAATAATTCGAATTATGAAAGGACAGGGTGTTGATCCCACAAAGGAAGCGATTCCTGCGATTTCTGTTGGGAAAGCTGTCAGTGGTTGGCTAGGGGGCATGGCAAATAACAAATTTATACAAAAGAGAACAACCTTATGTCTCCAGATGTAGTGAACTGCATTCCCGATAAGCAAAATTTGCTGTCACAGCGAACGCTTACCTTCATAATTGTCATAATCTTTCTCAGGTCTATAGGTGAAGGTGCTGTAACCCCTGCCATACCCCTTCATGGCACTGCCCTTGGCGCTTCATACAGACAGCTGGGTTTTTTTATGACCGGCTACTCTTTTGCCTATACGCTTATGACGGTTACTGCCGGCATGATTTCCGATTTGATGGGGCGGAAGCGCGTCCTACTACTGAGTATCGTGTTATCTGCGATCGCCTCCCTGGGCTATTGCTATGCGGCTACACCCTCGGCTATACTCTGCTTCCGCACTCTGGAGGGGGCGAGCAGAGGTATCCTTTGGCCAATTGCTGAAGCCATCGTCGCCGATAATACAGCAGTTGATTTTCGCAGTAAAGTGATGGGCCGTTTCACAGGGGCCTACGGCTTGGGCTCTGTTACAGGAACCCTGAGCGGCGGTTATATCATGGAATATTTCCATGTCAGCGCCGTATTCCCTATTTATCCGCTCATCTGCCTGAGCGTTATCGGCGCCATTCTTTATGGAATTACCGACAAAATATCGGCACACCGTCCTGATCACAGATCCCTGAAGTTTCCGGAGGGCGTGGATCTATTTGGGGAGGTTAAGATAATCTGGCCGGTTTGCCTGGCTGGATTCTCCTATGCCGGTTTTCTATATTCCATACTGGGCTTGCTGCCCAGAATTGCTGATCATGCCGGCGTCTTTCTGCACCGAATTGGCTACATACTCGCTTTATTCTGGGCGGCTCGCCTTGTCGCTTTTATTGCCAGCGGGGAAGCCGCCGCCCATGTGGGTCGGAAAGTAGTCCTCTTGACCGGCTTTGGCTTAATAATCTTTTCCACCGTTATTTTATTTACGGCCGCTAATTTCAAAGTGCTGATGATCGCGGCAGCGGTGGGCGGCATTGGCTCCGGAACCATGTTCACTATTGTCATTACTCTCATTGCTGATCTGATCAATCCTGCTTGCCTCGGTTTTGGAATGGGATTTCTTGAATTCTGCATGGGTATAGGCATGATCATGCAGACTACCCTGTCGGGGATCATCGGTGAAGCATTGGGGATAAACTATACTTTTCTGTTTGTGTTCATCGCGACGGTAATCACTTTTATTATTGTATCAGTTTATCTCCATTTGCCTGACCATCAAAAAAAACAGGCTTAATCCCGCCAAATTCAAAAGAGAAGCTTTTTTTAAATGCCCGGATACTGGTTGTCGGGTATCTGCTCACTCTATTGACAGGATATAGTAATAGATCGGCTGGCCGCCGTATTTCAGCTCCACCTCCACGTGGGGATAAGCTTTTGCCACCGCCGCGGCAAGATCTTCGGCATCCCCGCGGTTGGTCTCTTTACCGTAAAGAATGGTGACCAGCTCGTCGTCGTCATCCAGCATCCGGGTGATAAGGTCAAGCGCTGCCGGATTGAGTTCCTCTCCTGGACTGCAGAGTTGCCCGTCGTAAAGCCCCAAGTAAGAGCCGCGGGCCACTTTTTCCCCCCTGACCACGGTATCCCTGGTGGCGTAGGTGACCTCTCCTGATTTAACCTGACCGAGGCTATCTTCCATCAGGCGGATGTTCTTGTTAAGAGCTGAATCCGGGTTAAAAGCTACCAGGGCGGCAAGCCCCTGGGCAATGGTCCGGCTGCCGATTACCGCTACCTCTTTCGCGCAGATCTCCTGCACCTGCTGGGCGACCATCTGGATATTCTTATTGTTCGGCAGGATTATAACCCGGTCAGTGGGGATCCGCTGCACCGCGTTGAATAGATCCTCGACCCGGGGGTTCATGGTCTGACCGCCGTAGACGATCTCGTCGGCGCCGAGGCTTAAAAAGAGCTCCTTGATCCCTTCTCCAAAAGAGACGGCGATGATGCCGGTATCGTCTTTCCCCTTCTGCTTTCTGGATCCGGACAGCGTGACCACGGTTTCGACGGGGGTCTGTAAATTTAATGCGTGATGATGCTGGTCGGCCATGTTATCTATCTTGATTTCATGCAAGGAGCCGTACGCCAGGCAGATGGATAGGACTCCGCCCGGATCCGCGGTATGGAGGTGCACCTTGCTGATGTCGTCCTGCCTAACCACGAGCAGTGAATCTCCCAGCGGCTCAAGCCTCTCTTTCAGCTCTGCCGCCGCCGAAGCTCCCTTGATGATCAATTCAGTGCAGTAAGGATAGGCCAGGTTAAGCGTTTCTCCGGTTGATGTTGTCTCCATTCCCGCCGTGTTTTTCTCTTCGGTTTCAACCTCTGCGGTCTCTTTACGGGCCAGGATCTCCCCCAGGGCATGCTGAACGGCGAATAGACAGCCTTCCAGGAACACGATCAGCCCCATACCGCCGGCATCGACCACTCCCGCTTCTTTCAGCACGGGCAGCATCTCGGTGGTGCGGGCCAGCGCCTCCCTGCCGTTCTCAATGGCCGTCTCTATAATCCCGCAAATATCGGCCCCGCTGCGCGCCGCACTCCTGGCGCCGCGGGCAGTTTCGCGGGCCACCGTCAGGATGGTGCCCTCAACCGGTTTCAAGACGGCCTTGTAGGCATAGACCACGCCGTATTGAAAGGCTTTGCTGAGGTCTTCGGGGTAAGCATCTCTTTTCCCCTGCAGCCCCCGGGCGATGCCACGCAGCAGCTGGGAAAGGATCACTCCGGAATTGCCCCGGGCGCCCATCAGCGCGCTCGAGGCGGTCTCGACGGCGATTTCGCCGATGGCGGCACCCCTGTAGGTCAGCGCAGCTTCAGCGGCAGCCGCCAGGGTCATGCTCATGTTTGTCCCGGTATCGCCGTCGGGTACCGGAAAAACATTCAGCTTGTTAATCGCTTCTTTCTCACGATCAAAAAAATAACTCGCCCCGATGATCATCTTCTGAAAATCGGCGGCATTGATTGCCGGCTCGCCGGTTCTCTTTCCTGTTTTAGTCAACTGCGGGCCTCCTTTGGGGAGCCTGATCTAATCATGGGCCCAGAAACCCATGCCGACCAAGCCCGGACCGCCATGGGTGCTTAGAACCGGGCCGAACTCCCTGATTTCCACCTGGGCGTGGGGCGTCATCTCCAGGATTATATCTTTAATATCAACAGCATCCTCCGGCGCCGCGCAATGGATCACGGCTACTTTCAGATGCCTGCTCTCCCGGGGAAGCTGCTGCAGCATTCTCTGGATTGCCTTTCGCCTGGTCCTGACCTTATCAAAAACCTCAACTTCACCTTCCGAAAAGTAGAGGATCGGTTTTATCTGGAGCAGGGAGCCGAGCAGCGCCTGCGCTCCGCCGATCCGGCCGCCCTTTTTCAGATATTCGAGGGTATCGGGTATGAAGAATGAGCCGAGCTCTTTTGTGGCTTGCTCCAGCCTGGCGCATATTTCAGCACGGCTTAACCCTTCCTTCACCCACTGTGCCGCCGCCAGAACCAGGAAGGCCATGGGCGCTGAAGTGGTTGTTGAGTCAATAACCGTGATCTTATCGGGATCAACCATGGAGGCCGCTCCCCTGGCGCATTCAAAGGTACCGCTTAACCTGGAGGAAAGATGTATAGAGATAACCTCTTTGCCTTCTGCAATCAGCTCTTTATATGCTTCGACAAAGGTGCCCACGGCGGGCTGCGAAGTGAAGGGCAATTTGCTGGACCTGTCCACGCGGGCAAAAAATTCCCCGGTGTCGACGATTCCATCGTAGATAAAACCGTCCGGAAAATTCACCGTCAGCGGGACCACGGTAATGGCGTAACGGGTTGTCTCTTCTTCCGAGAGGTAGGCTGTCGAATCGGTTACCAGGGCAATCTTGTTCATATCCATCTCCTCTTTTCATTGACCCTTGGAGACATTAAATTCTACAATTCTTCAGCGTGCTCCTCTAATCCTCATATTGTTCCTCAATTAGTATAATCTTGGCTGACCTTGTTTAATTCGGAGCAGTTCCCGTGATCACGATCTTTCCGGAGGCTAATTTCTGGCCACCACCCTGACGATTCCGTGCAGAAGAAGCAGGCAGACCAAAAGGATCTCAAGGTATAGACTGGCCAGGCCGGTACGGTAACAGGCGGTTGAACCGATCACTTTGCTGAGAAGAAGAAGCATAAAACCCAGGAGCACGGTAACGAATTGCAGCCGGGCGATTGTCGTCGGCCTGAAATTTGCCGCGCCCATGGCGATGGTTAACGCCCTCTCTCCGGTGCTGCTACTGCTGAGGCGCGATGCGCGAATCCGGTCCGTTACGAAAACTCCGATCTGCGGAAAAACCATCAAGATTATCACCACCGGAGGCAACAGGCCGGTAATGAGCGACAGTATGCCTGCCCAGGCTCCCAGGAACCAGTCGGATACCTGGTCCAGGTAAGCCCCTTTGCGTGAAGAGAGGCCGCGCAGCCGGGCCAGCGGACCGTCGATAAAATCGGTCAGCGCTGCTGCGGTTAAAATCCCGATTTGCAGCTCCAGCGGCAAATTGATCAGGTAAAATATGATGGCTGTAGTAACCAGAACCACGCGCAGCCCGGTAATATGGTTTGGGTTGACCCAGGAGGGAATAAGCAGGTTAAGCATGGGCTCCAGCGTGTTGTCGCGAAGCTTCTCCTCGGCATCCGTTAATCGCTCCACCAGGTTCATCTCAGGACCTCCTTTCCAGTGATAAAGCCTATTATATAATATCATAACCTTGTCGAAATAGTCCGAAAGATATGCCGGGCGGCTAACGAATATATGCCCTTGATGTTCTCCCGGAGCTCTGTGGGGGTAAATGGTTCCACAATCAATGGTTATTTATTCCGAGGCATACAGATGATTTCCTCAATTACCGTGTCAAAAAAGTTGTTTGAATGCGCCGGGACGATCACACAAGATGTATCGGCTCCCCTGCCGCTGCCGGCAACAGCAACGATCTCCTCACCGTATGGGATCAACCCGGCATCGAGCGCCATGACACTGATCTCCAC
>CAYFRE010000078.1:0-1101 GCA_964345455.1 uncultured Syntrophomonadaceae bacterium
GTCCTCTGCAGCGCCGTAACCGCGAAGGCCTGGTCCAGCATAAAAGAACAGACGATGGGACAGTCGGAGTTTGCGGCGCGCATATCCTGGTTCCATTTGGTCAGTCTGCCCTTGCCCTCCGCGGCAAAACGGTCCACGGGTTCGGGAACAGGCACGCCGAATATCTCCTGGAAAGCATATCCCCTGTTATGATCGGCCCCGGTGTAGGATGTGGCATAGTTCAAACCGTGGGCCTTGGCTCCGCGGACATCATAGGCCGGCAGCTCCATACCTTTAATGTGCAGGGCATATTTCTCTGAACCCTTTCCGATCCTTGCCGCGGCGTTCTTAACCCCGTCAGCCAGCAGCGCCCCCAGCCCGCGCCGGTAAGTCATGTCCAGCAGCAGATCCATCATCGCCTCGTCGTTGCCAAAGTTGAGCTTCACCCCGCCGGTATCTTTGTCGCTCAAGATCCCTTTTTCATAAAGCTCCATGGCAAAGCCTATGGTCACCCCGGCGGACATGGTGTCGAGACCCAGCTCGTCACAGAGCCGGTCGCCGGCGATGACCGCATCCAGGTTATCCACGCCGGTGGCTCCTCCCAGTGAGTAAAGGGTTTCAAATTCCGGACCTTCCGAGAGAATACCGGCATACCGGCCCTCCCGGGCAATCTTGATCTGGCTGCAGCCTACCGGGCAGCTGTGGCAGCGGTGCCGCCCCACAATCTGTTTGAAGTTGGCCTCAATTCCGAGCTTCTTCACCGGATCCCAGGCCCCGGTGGCCGTCCAGTTCTTGGTAGGAAATATGCCCAGAGCGCTGGTGGCATCAAGAGCCGATGTGGACCCGTGCTTGCTAAACTCGGGGTAGGTAACCGGACTTTCCTTGAGATCCCTGTTCATCCCGGAAACCGCTTCTTTAAAGGCGTCCCGGTCGTGTATCTTTACCTTTCCGCTGCCTCTCACGGCCACTGCCTTGAGGTTCTTCGAACCCATCACCGCGCCGAGACCTTTGCGTCCCACAGCCCGGCGCTCGTTGATAATGCAGGCAACGAGAGCCAGTTTCTCCCCCGCCGGACCGATGCAGGCAACCCTGATGTTCTGATCTCTCAACTCGTCCTTGATC
>CAYFRE010000078.1:1170-1404 GCA_964345455.1 uncultured Syntrophomonadaceae bacterium
GGCAGTCAAAGGTACGCGTGCCCCAGTACTTCTTTGCAGAACGAAAGCTCACCTGACCGTCTTTGATCCATAGATAGGTGGGCTCTGCTGCCTTACCCTCAATGATCAGGGCGTCATACCCGGCAAATTTTAGCTCCGCCGGAAAATCACCGCCCGAAAGTCCCATCCCCACCGCGCCGGTAAGCGGCGATTTCGCCACAACCGCCATCCGGCCGGAACAGGGGACCCTGGTCC
>CAYFRE010000078.1:1414-8662 GCA_964345455.1 uncultured Syntrophomonadaceae bacterium
ATCTTGTTGGCCTCGCCCATGGGGTCGGTCTTAGCCGAAACCTCGTCTATAAGTATCTTGATTCCAAAACCCGCTCCGCCTATGAAATCACGCGCCATCTGCACGGATGTATCTTCAATACTGTAGCTCTGGTCAGACAAATTGACTCTGAGTATCTTACCCGTATAGCCGCCCCGCAGCATAAAGAATCATCCTTTCTCTATATTATTAACCGGTTAAAGCCGGTCTACCACCCTCCAGCGGCACGACATTAGCGATCGTAGGCTTTATATAGAAGTTCCAGTATCGTTTCCGGTGTAGTCTCCTTGGGAATAAATTCGGCGCAGTCGTCATGCGGCGCCATTGTGGCAACCTTTTCCAGAAGTTTTTTCTCGATGTTAAGTTCTTTCATTGAGGGCATACCCATGCTCTTTGAGAACCCCCTGACTTTGCCGGCTACCGCCTTTCCTGTTTCCTGAATCGACAGACCTTCCAGGTTTAGCCCCATGATTGTGCCGATAATTTTGATCTTCTCCGGGTGCACGTCCACTATATATTCGATTACTTCAGGAAGGGCGATGGAGCAAGCCACGCCGTGGGGAATATGGTAAACGGCGCCCATGGTGTGAGCGATAGCATGGCCGAGATGTAGCACGGTATTATCAAAAGCCATACCGGCAATCATTGAAGCAAAGCTCAGATTGGACCTGGCGTTGATATCAGAACCGTTCTTGATGGCCACGGGAAGGTAGCGGGTTACCAGGGCAATGACCTTCTCGTCGAGCATATCCGCCATCGGATTGGCCAGAATCGAAGTCATTGATTCCACTCCGTGAGCAAATGTGTCCATGCCGGTAATCGCGGTTATTCTGGCCGGCAGCCCCGTGGTAAATTGCGGATCCACAATCGCCAGGTTGGCCACGCAGGCCGTCCCCTTTACGCCGCTTTTCTTGTTGTTCTTCGTATCGGTAATTACGCTTACATTATTTACCTCGCTGCCCGTGCCGGCGGTAGTGGGGAGCAAGACCAGCACCTTACCCGGTAAAATCTCGATACTTTTGTCATGATAGCGGGTGATCGGTGAGGGATTTCCCAGCAGGACATTGATCCCCTTGGCCGTATCGAGGGCGCTGCCGCCGCCGATCCCGACGACCCCGTCTACCGCCTCCTCCCTGGCAATGACGGCTCCCTTCTCAATCACTTCATCCGGGGGATCGGCGGTGACTTCCCCAAAGCGGACCACTTCGATACCTTCATTGGTAATTGTATTTATAACCCGGTCGGCGATGCCACTTTTTTGAATGAACTTTCCATGAACGCAGAGAACTTTATTGCATCCGAGTTCCTTTAATTTTTCTCCGGTTTGTTCGGAAGAACCGCTGCCAAAGAGAACCTGCGGCGGCGAATTTATACTGAAGACCACGCTGATCACTCCTTTCAAATGTTGCTTATCAGCTATACCTGGATTCAAGCAAACTTCAAAGAACGAGCCTCTAGCGCCCTTCAGCTTCACCTCCCCGAACCCGTCCGGCCGGTCATCGGATGCTCTCCCCCCCCCGGACGGTCAAGTGCAGAGATCCAACAGTACTTTATACCTGCGAAATTGAAAATCATTGTACAATTATTATAGAGGTTTATACTTCTATACAACTTAATAATAGTTAACAATTAATGTTTTGTCAATGCCTTTTCATAAAGCCCCACTCTTCTGATAATTAAAGTTTTTATACCTCTCCGGAAGGAATAGCAACATGCCTGCGGAAATGCCCGCGATCGTCTTTATCCAGCTGAGATTTCAACATCCTTCCCACCTTGACTCACTTTCAGAATGTACTTTCGTAGCACGGGTCTGATCATGGTCTCGATCCTGTCTTTTTGGTGACCGGGCCGGCTTCATCTGATACAACCGGCATAGCTTCAGCGTTTTGGAATTCCAATAACTCTGTCCCGCCGGCCCGGTATTGTTTTCTACTGGGTACTCCGTACGGCAGCCTTGCCGTGTTTACCTACCCCTGTACCTGGGCGGGCGTCCCGGGGGCGACTGCAGCCCGGCGAAAACGTCTTCCAGGGCGAAGAGCTCGTAGAGGCGGTCCAGTTCAAGCTTGATCGCCTCATTGGTGGAAATGCCTGTCTGCGCATTCATCAATTCGTTGGACATCTGCAGCGCCAGGGGCGCCTTGGGCGCCAGGATCTTGACCAGTGTTTCGCCGAAAGCGGGATCAACCTCCAGCGGCGCTTCACCCTTGAGCAGCCTGGCCACATTCTCCGCCGAGAAGGCCTTCTCGGCTTCTTTGTAGCGTGCCGGAATCTCGCGCGGCCGGTACTTGTCAAATTTCTCTCCGTCGGCGATCTCCCTGATTGCCTGATCAACGGCAGCAGGCTCCACCAGTTTTGTCACAATCCCCAGTTCAAGGGCTTCTTCTGCCCGTATGATCTTGCCCGTGAAAATATAGTACTTGGCCAGCTCCAGCCCCAGGTGCCGTCTCAGGCGGAAGAGGCCGCCCAGGCCGGGGAAGATACCTATCCCGGTCTCGGGGAAGCCGAGCGAACCTTGCGGCGTGGCCACGATGGCCTGGCAGGCCAGCGCCACCTCGCTGCCCCCGCCGAGGGAGAGCCCGTCGAGCAGGGCTATGGTCAGCTTCGGCGAGTTTTCGAAACGCAGCAGCAGCTCATGACCCTTTTTGGTAAAGGCATAGGTCCGGTCCACGGTATTGTTCTTGATATTGTCGACAAAGAACTTGATATCCGCGCCGGCGATGAAAGCTTTCCCGGCGCCCCGGATCACGATTGCCTTCACCGCGGAGTTCTTCTCGGCCTCGTTGAACTTCTCTTCCAGCTGTCCCACCACCACCGGGTTGAGAGCATTCATCGCTTCGGGCCGGTTGATGGTGATGCCAGCCAGGTCGCCTGTTATTTCCAGTTCCACGAAGTTGAATGTGAAGGGCTTGCCTTTTTTATACTGTTCTTCCAGCAGCCGGGGCATCTTGAAGCTCTCATGGCGGTCGGCCAGCTTCTTCACCATCCGGTAGGCTTTTTCGATACCCATACTGTTCATCATCTCAAAGGGACCCTGCCGCCAGGCCAGGCCTATCCTGGTTCCCCGGTCGACATCCTCAAGGGTGGCCACGCCTTCGTCTACTTGCGCGGCGGCCACGCCCATGGCCACGGCGTAGAGCCGCTCAGCAATCATCTCCATCTTGCTCTCGTCTATCTCCCCTTCCAGGCTGAAATCTTCTTTCAAGTCTTCAACCTGGCGGCGCAACATCTCGGGCGGGCCGTAGAAGCTGCCCAGTTCCCGCCCCAGGTTCCTGGCGCCGTGCAGGCCGATAACGGTCCCTCCGGACATGTTCCACAGCTCAAAAAGGCCGATGCCAAGGCCAAAGGCCCGCTTGGTCGCCTCGTTGACGGTGGGAACGTTGGCCAGCCCTTCTTCGATAACGCGGATCGCTTCCACGTACCAGGGGATGAAGATGCGGTTGACACTGAAGCCGGGGGAGTCTTTCACCACTATCGGGGTCTTGCCGTGCAGGTTGACGATCTGCAATACTTTCTCTTTGGTCCCTTCGCTGGTCCCTTCATGCGCAATCACCTCCACCAGGCGGTTCTTGGCCGGGTGGAAAAAGTAGTGGGTGCCGACAAAACGGTCGGGGCGCCCGGTCCACCCGGCCAGGTTGCTCACGTAAAAACTGGATGTGTTTGTGGCGAAAATCGTCTTCGGCTCGCAAATCCGGTCCAGCCTGGCAAACAGCTCGCCCTTGACTTTCTCATCCTCAAATACCGCCTCGATAACCAGGTCGGCATCGGCCAGCTCTTTCATGTCGGTGGTGCCGCGGATGCTGGAGAGTATTTCGTCCACACGTGCTTCGGTGAAGATCTTGCGCTCAACCGCTTCCTTCAGGGTCTCGCGGATGTTCTGAAACCCTCGCTCCACGAACTCATCCTTGAGGTCAACCATGACCACCTGGAGGCCTTCCTGGGCCATCTTCTGGGCGATACCACTGCCCATGTTGCCGGCTCCGAGAATACCGACCTTGAATGTTTTGCTCATGCTGATTCTCCTTTCCTCCGGTGTGATAGGTATTAACCAAATACTTAAATCTGATCCGGCTGCAATGCGCCTTACCGGGATTGAATAATCTGCCGGAGCTCTCCCCACTCCGGTTTAAAAATAGCGGATGGCATGGTCGTCAGCTCCGGTGATATCCGGGGCTTGAAGCCCATATTGGCCAGCACATCTCGTTCCAGGTCCACTCCGGGTGCGATCTCGATCAGGGTAAGCCCCTCTTGATCCAGGGTAAAGACGGCTCTTTCGGTCACATATACCGCCGGCTGCATCACCTGCCGCGCATAAATACCGCTGTAGGTGATCTGATCCACCCGATCCACGAATTTCTGCACTTTGCCTTCCTGCAAAATGATCAACCTGCCGCCGTCTACCGAAACCTTGAGCCCGCTGGTGGTAAAGGTGCCGCAGAAGACCACCTTCTTGGTATTCTGGCTGATGTTGATGAAGCCGCCGCTGCCGATTACCCGGTTACCGAACCTGGTGACATTGATGTTCCCGTCCCTGTCCGCCTGGGCCAGGCCCAGGAAAGCCAGGTCGATGCCCCCGCCGTCGTAAAAGTCAAACTGGACATGGTGTTCAATGATCGCCTCGGGATTGTAAGCATGGCCGAAATCCGGCGGGCTGGCCGGCACGCCTCCGATGGTCCCCGATTCCGTTGTCAGGTGGATCATCTCTGCGGCGCCCTCTTCCGCGGCCACTGCAGACACAT
The DNA here is from genome assembly GCA_964345455.1 of uncultured Syntrophomonadaceae bacterium. Taxonomy (GTDB): domain Bacteria; phylum Bacillota; class Dethiobacteria; order DTU022; family DTU022; genus JAAZIN01. Next base: position 6,169 of record CAYFRE010000078.1, read on the forward strand.
CGGCGGATATACCTATGCCCAGGTTGACAATGGCTCCGGGGGCCAGCTCCATGGCCGCACGCCGGGCGATAACCTTCCGCTCATTCAGGGTTAAGGGGGGAATTGCCGAAAGGGGCACCCTGATATCCCCGGAAAACGAGGGGTTGAAATAGACGCCCTCGGTTTGAAAATGATATTCCGGATCGGTGCACTTAACCACGTGGTCCACCAGGATTCCCGGAACCTTGACCTGTTTGGAATGGATGGTGTGCGGTTGAGCTATGTATTCGGCCTGGGCAATGACGACACCTCCGCAGTTCTTGGCTGCCTGGGCCAGCGGCAGGGCTTCCAGAAAGATACCTTCTCGATCCATGGTCAAGTTGCCTTTTTCATCGGCAACCGAGCCCCTGATGATGGCCACATCAACCGGATAGGTCTTGTAGAACATGTATTCTTCCCCCTCCAGTTCGATCACCTTGACCAGTTCATCGTGGCTCCGTGAGTTCATCTTCCCGCCTTCAATGCGCGGATCAATAAATGTGCCCAATCCAACCTTCGTGATCAGGCCCGGACGCTTTGCGGCAATCTCGCGCCAGAGCTGCACAATCACCCCCTGCGGCAGGTTGTAACCCTCAATGATGTTCTCTTCCACCAGTTTCCGAGTCAACGGGGCCTGCAGCATATGGCCCGCTATCCACTTCTTTACCAGCCCCTCATGGCCGAAGCGGGTAATTCCTCTTTCCCCGCCGTCACCGGCCCCCGAGCTCGAGACCAGGGTCAGGTCGCGGGGATGCCCCGTTTCAAGAAACCTTCTTTCAATGGCCCGGGCCACTTCTTCGGGCCAACCCGCCAATCCCATGATTGCTATTCCGACAGTCGCTCCATCCTTGATTGCCATGACCGCTTCATCGGCTGTTCTTACCTTGGACAAGTTATCTTCCTCCCAGCGATACAATCTTGAGAAACCAAATTCTTTTTGTATTTTAAGCGTTACCCGGAGGTCAATTATCTATATGTATGCACATTATATTTTAGCAAACCGGGCGCCCCATGTCTATCGGAATTTCCAAAAAGATGTCTAAACTTAATCATCCGTTACCGGTATTGCATAAAAATATTTTTCCATAACTTGTATGTTTGGGTTTGTAGAGATACCTGCCGCAGGTCAGAATTTTCTGGGATCCATTGTTGATATACTATACTTGTTGATTTTATTCTTGCCATTATTTATAATTGTAATAGAATTTCAAATCTAGCCAGACCATGAAGGCAGCCCGGGCTGCCCTTCTGCCCTGTGTTCTTGGATACAGAGCTATCGTCATGCTGGGATCCTGCGCGGGGTTGTTGAAAAGCAAATGCTAGAAAAGTGAACCCGGGGTTGTAAAGCAGTAAATTTTAGTATACTACCAGCCTGGAGGAATGGTCATGACCGGAGAGAGAAAAAGAAAGATACTGGAGATGGTGGAGAAAAACGCTGTAGAGGCGCAGCTGCGTGACGATTCGTGTGCCCGGAGCACGCTGCACGGTTTGCAGTCCTGTTTTTCTTTTATCCCCGGAGAAATGGTGGCCGCTTCATGGTGCTTTTCAGGCGGCGTGGCCTCGAGCAGCGGTTCCTGCGGCGCCCTCTGCAGCGGCTTGCTGGCCATCGGGGCAAAGTACCTCCCGACGATGGACGAAGTGGAAAGCGGTTCGGAAGAGGCCGAAAATAAATTTGAAAAGGGGAAGGAGAAGTTGTTTGCCTTCCGCGAAGCCTTTATCAAAGAGTTCGGCACAACGCTTTGCCCGGAAGTGCATAAAATGATATTCGGGCGAAGCTACAACCTGCTGGATGAAGAAGAAAGGGATGAATTTTTGTCCCTGCCCGGGCATGAGGAGAGATGCGCTGCGGTGGTGGCCAAATCTGCCCGCATGGCAGCCGAGATCATCCTTGAAGACGGGGAGATCTAAACAGATTATCTTAAGCCTGATTTTCTGATCCCGGAGCCCAGGCGCTCCATGATATTCAGCAGAACAATCTAATTGCATGCATGATAGACTAATGTTGAATGAAGCTCGCCGCAATATGGCTCCGAAAGTGATCATTATCGGAGGGGTTGCCGGAGGAGCCGGCACCGCGGCAAGATTGCGCCGGTTGGGAAGATACTGGACTTACCACGCCCTTGAAAAGGAGATGACCGCGCAGGCGGAACAGCAATCATGAGATAACCGGGAAAGGATGATTGCCGTGATCACGGTAATGGTAAGAGGAGTTGCCGGCATGGGTAAATCGATGGGCGGCATGGATGGGTACCAGGAAATTACCGTTCCCGAAGCCTCAACGTTGCGGGAGCTGCTGGATGTCCTTGCGGCCAGATTTGGGGAGGACTTCCGCAAAATAATCTACCGGGGTGAAAGTAAAGAGCTACGCCGTGGGCTGAGACCTCTGATCAACGGCAGAGATATCTGTGTCCTGGGAGGACTGGATGTAGAACTTCAGGAAGGCGATCGCATCTCCCTTCTCCCCCCCCTCTCCGGG
>CAYFRE010000079.1:0-8644 GCA_964345455.1 uncultured Syntrophomonadaceae bacterium
ATGCCTGAAAACGGGATTATCTTTAGTGACGGAATAGAAGCCGACTACCTTTCTTTTAATTCGGGAGTTTCAGCCAGTATCGAAGTGGCGGAGAAAAAGGGGAAGCTGGTTATTTAGTTCCCCGGCATCCCCGCCTGCCGGCTACCCGCGGCCATATATCAGGGGGACGGTTCCGTTGATATATATCGAGAGAACCGTCCCCTTGGTATCCCCTTGGTATAGGGTGGAGAAGCGCCCCCCATCACCTTTCCCTCATGTAAAATTTTTATGTTTTATGCAGGATATGAAGAATTGCAAGTATGAGATCATCATAACGTCACTTGACCAGGAGCCGGGAACAACCTGTTATTTTAGCGTCACCGCCCTCTATAAGGATGGTAAAAAAGTGCCGGACAACGCCGTCGAGTTAACCATTCCCGAGGTGACAGGGGACGTTTCTCTGTCACCTTTGCCAGATGGATTAGGCCAGTAATTTATTACTTGTAGCAGGAATTTGCGCATGACAGTGGAATCAATGTAATAAATTCTATTGAATGGAGGGATTATCTTGCCTGTTTCTGTTGAACCTCACAAGTCATCCCTGGGTATAGAGGCAAATATCGCCGTCCTCATCGCCTACCTGGGGGGTGCGGTAATCAGTTTTATACCGGGGGTCCGTTATGTCGCCTTTCTTGTTCCGCTGATCGTGTTTATCCTGGAGAAAGAGAGTAAATTTGTCCGCTTTCATGCTATGCAGAGCTTCGCGTTATATATTCTCAACCTGGTTTTCGTTTTATTGCTGACTCTTATCACCAATTTGATTACTCCTTCACTGGCTTTTTCTTCGCCGGGGGCAGCTTTGGCCACCATCAGCTTGATTGGCATTATTGGAACTGGCATCTCCCTGGTCATACTTGTACTGGCTATTATCGCAGTGGTCAATGGTTTTCAATATAAAGAATACAGGCTGCCGGTACTCGGTAACCTGGCGGCTAAGCTGGCAGACGTGGGTGAAGGAATGTTTCATAAAAATTTTTGAAAGGCAACGGAAACTCGGGATTTCTTCCAAAACTCTTCCATAACTATCAAGCCTTAATGGAATCAGCAGCGGAAGAGATATCAAATTTATTTTAATTTTAGCGCGAGGAGCTGCAGGTTCTAACAAGTCCTGCAGCTCCTCGCGCTTATCCTGTTATTTAGCCCGGCTCAACTGCAAGGGCTATTTCAATTCAGATTTACATCGGTTTTACCCCTATGCAGATATCGACGATGGATAAACTGAAAGATGGTCTCACCGACAAAAGAATAATAAATTCGGTGAAAGTGAAACTTGGAGAAACCGGACATTGCAGCCAGTTCTTCAAGAGTAAACTCCCTGTCTATGTTTGATTCAATATAATCGGTAACCCTATCAATACGGGATTTGTATTCTCCTGCCATGTTGCGCCGCCGGGCTTCATCCGCCTTCATCCGTCAGCCACCTCTTTTCGGGTAGAAAACCTCACTAATGGAAAATGGAATTATTCAAGGAGCGTCAGAATTCCTACTTACTCCAAAAAACAATTTAACCTGATAACCAGGTTCATGCGGCTATAGAGAGTAAAGTAAGGCAAAAAAGTTGGGTGACAGAGTGACAGGGGACGGTTCTCTGTCACCTTTTCTACGGCTCGTAGACAGTTTCGCCAAATCATAGGTTGCATTGATTGTCTTCCGGTCGTAGAATTTGGTTAACGTTGCTCGCAAATATCTTGTAAAAGGAGGCGGTTCTGATGAAGCAAAATACAATTGGCGGATTTATCGCAGCCTTGAGAAAGGCCAGGGGGATGACCCAGCAAGAGGTGGCTGACTGGTTGAATGTCTCCAATAAAACGATCAGCAAATGGGAGCGCGATGAAGGGTATCCGGAGATTACGATCATTCCGGCGCTGGCGGAGTTGTTTGAGGTGACCAGCGACGAGATACTGCGCGGCGAGCGTATCCCGCCGTCAGATCAGGAAACGGAGAAGCATTCGGCCAGGGTTGAAAAACAGATCCGGCGAATCGTCAACAGCAGCATCACCAGGTTTATAAATTATTCATATCTTGCCGCGGCGCTGTCCCTAGCCGGGTTGCTCTGCCTCTTCACCACAGCTTATGCCTTTTACCGTCCGGTGCTCGGATTTGGAATCATGTTTATCTTTGTCATCGCCAGTATGACCATCGAGCTTTTTATGCTCAATACATGCCGTGCTGCCACCAGGGATCATGAAATCACCGGCGGCAACCGGGAGATGCTTGTTCCGTTGTGGAAAACAATCAACCGCTATTCATTTGCCCTTTTCATGATCAATACCGTCGTGGTCATACTGTCGCTGCCCTTTATTCTCGTCCGGGACAGCCATTACGTAGAAAGCGTTATCACCATGAAATCGTACCTTGCCCTGCTCCCGACCCTGGTTTTAATCATCGCCCTGCTCGGCGCATTTCTAATGAATATTTTTAAAGAAAAGCTGTTTTTAAGCGAAGAGGTTTCATCCGGAAAAGTCTATTCCGTAAAAAAAATGCGGCGGATGAACTTTTCCCAGGGCGCCGCCCTGGCCGCAGCCCTGATCATCCCGCTGTGCGGTGCTTTGTTTCTTGAAGAGAACAGTTTTCTCAGCTACACCTGCGTCGCCGGCTTCTTTGCCATGCTTGGATTGGTCATTCTAAGCATGATTGTGCCGGTGGTGAAAAGCAAGGACAGATCCGAACGGTACATGCTTCTGGCAGCGGGGATCAGGAATCTCCTGTATGGTTTTGCGGTAATATACGCGTTGAACGGTTTGACATTGATATATCCGGCCCATGGGGAGAGGCAGATTCTATATACATTGGAACCGGTTACACTTTGGATTCTCCTGGATGCAACGGTGATATACCTGCTGGCCCGCTATTTTATATTGAAAGGATATCGCCGGAACCATGAGGGGGATCAGGAAGAGTGATTAATTAATCCAACGTCCTTACTGTTAATTCGGGAGTTTCGGTCAGGATTGAAGCGGCCGAAAAAGAAGGGAGTTCGGTTATTCAGTCACCTGTTTTGAGCAGATCCCGGATTTCGGTAAGCAGAGCTTCTTCCCTGGTCAGCGCCTCGGAAGTAGGCGGCTCCTCCTCAGCGGGTTCTTGTTTCTTAATCGATGAAAGCATTTTTACAAACAAAAAGATGCAAAGGCTGATAATCAGGAAGTCGATGGCCGACTGGATTAAGTCGCCGTACCTGAAAGCCACTTCGGCGGTATCTCCACTCGCCTCGGTGATCACATATTTCAAATCGGCGAAATTGACCCGGCCCAGGATAATTCCCAGGAGCGGCATGATGACATCGTTGACCAGCGAAGTCACAATTTTGCCGAAGGCCCCGCCGATGATCACGCCAATGGCCAGGTCCATGACATTGCCTTTCATGACAAACTCTTTGAATTCTTTGAGCATCGGATTGCCTCACTTAACATAATATCTGATCATTCAACAACTTATATAGTATATCATATCAAGGGGAGGGGACGGTTCTCTTGATATATATCAACGGAACCGTCCCCCTGATATATTAGCTTCATGGACGTGCCAGGCGCGCTACCAGGTTATAGGCCCGCTCGCAGTCCCGGGGGAATATCCGTTCATGGCGCGCCCTTCTCTGATCCGGATCAAACATATCCGCTTCGACTTTACTGTAATCGGCAAACTGCAAAGTCTCGTGGCTCGTTATGGTGATACAGTCGCCGCCAAAGATCATCTTCAGCAGCCTCTCGTTTTCGGCCATGACCCGGTCATAGCCGGTATCTTTCATCGAAGCTTCCGGGCAGTTCATGGTATAGATCCAGGCCGTATCCATCCTCCCGGGAAAAAGGGAACGTTCACCCCGGCTGTAGCGCAGGTAGGGGAACAGCAGCCGCTCCAAAAAGGAGCGCATCCCTCCCGTGACCTGGCCGAAATAGATGGGCGATCCCAGGATCAATGCTCCGGCTTTCTCGATGCGCTGCAGCACGGGAGCAAGATCATCCTGCAGGGCGCAGCGGCCGTAACTTGAACCGCTCCCGGTTTTACAGGCAAAACAGCTGCTGCAGCCCCGGTAGTCCAGGTCATAGAGATGAATCAGTTCAGTAAGAGCGCCCCGGTCCGCGCTCCCCTGCAGCGCCTTGCTTAGCATGGTGGCGGTATTCCAATCTTTCCGGGGGCTGCCGTTAACCGCGATTACCTTCAATGGTAAACTCCTCCTTCTGCCTCTGCGTGATCAATGCCCGATGAATTGGCAAGGAAGGTGACAGAGAACCGTCCCCTGTCACCTCGAAAGGGTGATTTTGGATTCGGGCATCTCCTGGTCCTCCTTAAACCCGGGCGGGACAGCTACCCCGTCTCCCCGGCTAGATTACGATATCCCGGTAGCGCGCGGGCGCGATTTTAACCAGGATCCCGTAACAGATAGCGCTTAGCGCTAGCGCCCCGCCCAAAACGGCCAGGTATACCGGCAGCGCCGCCCCCGTAGCTTCGTATGTATGCCGGCCGGCCAGGTAAAGCAGGTAATAGAGAGCGCCGCCAACCACCATGCCGAAGGGGACATTCATGTTTTGCTTGATCGCCTTTTGCGGGTTATCCCAGGCCAGGTAAGGACGCAGCAGATCAATAAGCAGGTTGGAAGTGATCGCCGGCAGGCTTAAAATCATGCCGGCAATTATGGCTATAAGGAACTCGGAGATGCTCCAGGACAACCAGAAAGCGGCCAAAGCGACCACCGGCAGGGAGAAGGAGGCTATGATCAGAGAATAGAGCACCTTCCCCCGGATCTGCTTCTCCGGAGAAACGGGGATGACCTGCGAGATCCAGAAAAGCCTCCCCTCCCGTGAAAATGAGCTGGACGCGGCCGGCGCGAACAGGGCCATCGACCCCATAAAAGCGGCGCCTCCCAGCACCTGGACCACTCCGGGAACGGTATCGAGCCTTTCCAGAAGCGGCGACAGCCCTCCGCCGGTAATCAGCGGGATGAGCAGGACTATGGGAACGACGGCCACCATCGCCAGGCTGTTGAAGAGGTAGATCGGCGTTCTAACGATGGACTTGATCTCGCGCAGCGCAATGGCCCAGACCGGCGAGAGGGTGCCGGCCGTTTTTCCGGCCAGCTCTTCACGGGATAAAGCTCGCGCCTGGTGCACTTCGGAACCGCCGATCAAGCCCCGGTAAAAGATCTTCTGGCCCACCAGGAGAACCAGGGCTACGCCCGCTGCACTGATACCGAGGAAATAGGCAAAATTTAGCAACGACTCCATCCCCCCTGCCGATAGAGCCCGGGCCGCGAAAAGAGCGGGCGGATATGCCCTGGTAGCATAACTGACCAGGCCCTGCTCATCAGTCAGGATCCTCTCCAGAAAATCAACTTCCTCACCGGCAGGTATACCGGTAAGATAAGCATTCAAGAACAAAACAGCTCCCAGAAATAGAAATAAACCGATGAGCTGCAAAGTATCCCTTTTGCGGCTAAGATTGGTCAGGCGCATCAAAAAGAGCATAAAGATGGAAGATATGGCCAGGGGGGCTACCGGCACCAGCAGAAAAATCAGGATCCCGGCAACCCAGTACAGCAGACCGGCCCCGATGTTCACGCCGAAAACCCAGAGCGCCGGCAGGTAAAAAGGAGCCACGGTCAGGTAATCCAAGATCAATACCACGGAAAACTTTGCCCCCAGGATATCCCGCGGCAACAGGGGCAAGGAGACCAGCAGCGAAAGATCCCTCGAGAAATAAAATACAGACATGACGTATGTCAGGCTGAATACCAGGACCAGGAGCGACGATAGCACCACCGCCGAAACGAGGATTATCTCGGTTTGGCCCAAACCGGCGGTAATGGTATAGGCGATCTGCAGCATTCGTACATAGAGGTAGAAAATGGGAGCGATGCTGACAATAACCAGCACAGCCAGACCCACGCTGCCCAGAAAGCGCTTCAGATCATTTTTCAGGTACCAGCGCAGCGCGGAAACTCCAAAATTAACCTTCAACTGCAACCCCAGCAGTTTCAGCATTTTCATCTCTCGGTCAACTCCAGGAAAATATTTTCCAGGGTCTCTTTACCTTCAGCAAGCCCCTTGAGCTCTTCCATAGTTCCGCAAGCGATCAGTTTGCCCTGGTGGATGATCCCGATGCGGTCGCAGAGCCGTTCGGCCACCTCCAGAATGTGCGTGGAGAAAAATACCGTTTTCCCCCGGTTGCAGTTATCCCGCAGGTAGCTCTTAAGATTGTTGGAGGACCTGGGATCCAGCCCGACCATCGGCTCATCCAGTATATATGCTTCCGGCTCGTGCAGCAGGGCGCCCACCAGCACAAGCTTCTGGCGCATCCCGTGAGAGTAGGATTGGATCAGGTCGCCCACAACGCCGCTCAGACCGAAAAGATCCAGCAGCGCCGGGATCTTCTCTTTGCGCGCCGCTCCCGGAACGGCGTAAACATCTCCCAGAAAATTGAGATACTCGATTCCCGTCAATCTCTCGTAAATTTCGGGGCTTTCCGGAACATAGCTGATTGATTCTTTCACGGCCAGCGGTTGGTCTGAAATGCCGGACCCGTTTATGGTAATGGAACCGCTGTCCGGCTGTAAAAGCCCCACCATCATCTTGATGGTGGTGGTTTTCCCGGCGCCGTTGGGGCCTAAAAAACCGAATATCTCTCCCGCTCTCACTTTCAGGTTAAGGTTGTCAACAGCCTTAACCGCCCCCTTTTGATAGCTTTTGGACAGGTTCACAATCTCAATCATGATGCCGCCTTCCTTTCCAAAATAGAAATCTCCAGACCATGGCACAGCGCCTTCCCCCGGAAAGCCCCTCTCCCTGGCCCTCTCCCCCTGGGGGAGAGGGATAAACCGGTCCCAATCCTCTATCCCTGAAGAGTGAAAATCAGAAATAACGCCGTCTGCCTTATTATAACAGAAACCGTAAATATCAAGAATATATAATAAGTTCACCATAATTCTTCCAGATACCTTCATAATTCATCCATGGCGCCGTGAGCCGCCGGCTATTGTTGCGTCGGTCCCAGTTGAACAGATATATCAGGGGGACGGTTCCTGTGATATATAAATCCCCCCTGGCTCTCCTTTTTTCAACGGGGAAATAAAACCTCCCCGGCGTTGACAATTCGAAATCGAAATGTTAGAATTCTAAGCAATGTGTTTCTGGAGGAGAAAAAAGCATGCCCGACAAATGGGTAATTACTGACCTGGTCGTTATGCTGCCCATGTTCATGAAAACTTTGCTGGAAGGAAGCGGCATCAAAACAGCGGCAAGGCTAAATATCAGCGAAGAGAAAACCTTGATGTATATCCATAAACATGAGGGCGGCACCATGAGCGAATACAGCAAAAGAGTGGGGCTGGCCAGGAGCTCCTTTACCGCGGTGGCCGACAGCCTGGAAGAAAAGGGGCTCGTGGGAAGGGTCTCCGGATCTGATGACCGCAGAAAGTGCGCCCTGGTTTTGACGAAAAAGGGGAAGCGGATTGCCCGGGAAATTGACGCCCGGTTCAAGCAGCATATCGCCGCCAGATTGGCCCGGTTATCCGAAGAGGATCTGGACAATTTGAAGCATGCCCTGGAAACTATCGCCGCTACCATGGAAAAATTAAACGACAGAAGGAACCGCTAAAGATGAAGAAGCATCTGGATCGAACTCATATTCTGGATGAAATGCCCGTCTACCAGGCCATCTGGAGCCTGGCCCTCCCGACGATGATGGCCATGCTGGTGCAGGTTGTCTACAACATGACCGATACTTTCTTTATCGGCAAGCTGAACGAGCCGAACATGGTCGCGGCTATCTCCATATCGATGCCTATTTTCATGATGATCCAGGCATTTGGCAATATCTCTGCGGTCGGGGGAGCCTCGCTGATATCGAGGCTGCTGGGAAAAGGGGAAAGAGAAGGCGCCAGCCGGGCCGGCGCGGTTGCCTTCTGGTCGGCCATGGTTGTCTGCACCGCCGTCTCTATCATCGGCCTGATCTTTATCAAGCCCGTGCTGATGTCCTGCGGCGCCAGTGTGGACACGATCGGATATGGAAAAAGCTATCTATCGATCATGCTCATGGGCAGCCCGATAATCGGTTTGAAGATGGCCGTGGCCGGGCTGCTGCGCTCAGAGGGAGCAACCAGGGAAGCGATGATCGGCATGGTCAGCGGCTCCCTGTTGAATATTGCTCTTGACCCTGTTTTTATCTTCCTGCTGAAAATGGATGTGGCCGGAGCCGCCATCGCCACGGTAATCGGCAACATAGCCGGCTTTTTATACTGCCTCTCTTTCTATACCAGGAAAAGAGGGATCGTCTCGATCTCCTGGAAACATTATCGCTTTGACCGGGAGGTCTATACCGAGATCTTCAAGGTCGGCATTCCGGCGTCCATCGGGATGATCCTGACCAGCACCGGGTTTGCCGTCGGCAATGTCTTTGCGGCTGGCTTCGGGGACGAGGTGGTGGCGGCCAACGGGGTGGCCAAGCGAATCTCCAATATCACCGTCATGCTCTCCATGGGCATGGGCCACGGCTGCCAGCCCCTGATGGGTTTCAGCTACGGGGCCAAAAAATACAACAGCCTGCTGGAGACGATCAAAAAGGCAACCCTCATCGGCACAATCATGTGTGCCGCTTTTGCTCTCCTCTTCTATAC
>CAYFRE010000080.1:0-3326 GCA_964345455.1 uncultured Syntrophomonadaceae bacterium
GGAGAGGCTCCTTACCGAGCCGGTGCCAGGCGGGGAATCCGAAGGTCACCATATTACCAGGGAAGAGCAGGAGAAGCTGCTCGACGAGTACTAGGAAGCGCGGGGTTGGACCCGCGAAGGCGTACCTACCGAGGAGACGCTGAAGTCGCTTCGCCTGGTTGAGGCTGCCAGGATGCTGGCCGGAAAACAGTAGGATTACTGCCCGGGATGTAACCCTGCCGTCTTCCCGGTGAAAAGGGGGGATGAGAATGGGGTAGACGGCGGGAGTTGAAGTGCATACGTTTTAATCAAGTAAAAAAAGATTGGAGGTTGCTGGAATGGCAGATATGGCCAAGCTTGCTGAGGAAAGGAAGAATTCATCACCAAGGTGGCGGGGTATACATTTCAGGAGACCTACTATGATTGGGATAAGAATGTCGATGCCACCAGGAAGATGCTTGATAAATTCGGTGAACTGGATATGGTTATGGGGGCGGCCAACCTGTGGTGGGCCTCCCTGCATGATGCGGTAGGTGCAAAGTACCTCAAGTTCGCGGGCCGGGATCTGGATCCGAATACGATGTTCCAGTATGTGGAGGACGCGTATATGCTCCCGGAGGATTACGATGATTTCATCGATAATCCGACGGAGTGGGTTGCCACCAGATTCCTGCCGCGGATTCATAAAGAGTGTGCCGAACCCGGCTCTTACCGGGCCACGGTGGCCTTGATTAAAGGGGCCTTCGGGCTGGCCAACCAGCTCGCCGCCGGCGGCCAGGGGATGGCTTCCTATCAGCAGCAGTATGGAGTGATACCATCTGTAACAGGCGTTACCAAGGCCCCCTTTGACACGCTGGCGGATACGCTGCGCGGTCTTTCCGGGATCATGATGGATATTTACCGCTGCCCGGACAAGTTAAAGAAAGCCTTGGAGGTGCTGGTGCCGCACAATGTCTTCTACGGAATGGCCACCGCACAGGGCGACACCGATTTTCCGGCGTTCATGCCGCTGCATCGCGGCGCTTACCCGTTTATGAAAATGGACCAGTGGGTGGAGTTCTACTGGCCCACGTTGAAGCAGGTTATCGAAGCGCTGTGGAGCAACGGTAAGAGAACCATGTTCTACGCCGAAAATATCTGGACACCGTACCTGGAGAAGATCGCGGAGCTTCCCGACAAGAGCATCGTTTTCCACGTCGATCAGACTGACATGGATAAAGCTCATAAGATACTTGGCAGCAGGTTCTGCCTGAGCGGTAATGTGCCCAACTCGATGCTTGCTTTCGGCAAACCGGAAGAGATCAAAGAGTATGTCAAGCGCCTGCTGGACAAATATGCGCAGGACGGCGGCTTTATCCTTGATGCGGGTGCGGTTATTCTCGATGATGCCAAGGAAGAAAATATCCAGGCTCTCATTGAAGCCGGTCGGGAATACGGGGTTTACTAATAATAGAATTGGAGGGTAGTTAAATGAGCAAGAACCTTACATTTAAAAACTTGCCTCCGGCAGTTTGCGTGCCCTGGGAAGTGAAGGCAAAAGAGCTGGGAGAAATCAAGGGCGATGCCGAACTGATCAAGAAGGAATGGGAAAATCTCGACATGTTCGGTTACCTTTATATATGGAACTGGGTTCAGCGCTAGACGTATTATCTACCGTGAATGTACTTACGTTAAAAGGAGGATTAACGGATAAATGGGTAAGGATGAACTGGCCGGCGCAATTGCCGGACTGGAGCGGGAAAGGGTTCTCTCCCTGGTCAAGGAGCGCCTGCAGGCCGGAGTTAAACCCATGGAAATCATCAACAGCCTGCAGGAAGGCATGGTCGAGGTAGGCAACCGTTTTGAAAAAGGAGAATTCTTCTTGAGCGAGCTCATTTTCTGTGGCGAAATAATGAAAGAGGCGATGGGCGAGCTGGAGCCCCAACTCGCTGCAGGAGATCGGGAATACCTTGGCACTATCGTGATCGGTACGGTCAAGGGAGATATCCACGACCTTGGCAAGAATATCGTGGTGATGCTGCTGAGGGGCGCAGGTTACAAAGTTGTTGACCTGGGAGTGGATGTGGCTCCGGAGAAGTTTGTGGAGTCCGCCAGGGAGACAAATACTTCACTGGTAGCTATGAGCATGCTGCTGACCTCTTGCATGGCGACGATGAAAGAATGTGTGCAGGCGGTAAAACAGTCGGGCCTAAACGCCAAGGTGCTGATTGGCGGGCCGATTATCGACGACAAGGTCATGGAATTTAGCGGCGCCGATTATGGCAGCTCAATCGCCAGCGACGCCTCAAAAATTGCCGGAAAGGTTTTTGGGGCTGTTTAGGCGACAGCATCTGGATCATTACCGGCAAAAACTGGTATTGTGACGCGAACATGGCTCCCGCCTCCATGGAGAAGGCCCGGCCTGCCGGAGGCGGGAGCCATGTCTATTTAGCCGGCCTTTTGGTCGCTGCCGGAAATATAAAAGGTTTCATGGAAGATTAATTGCATAATGAAAAGCATATCACAATGAAAGGGATCGGTGGTATTCTGAAACCTATAAAAACCTGAGATCAACGCCTCAACCGGAGAATCCCCTTTTACCGGCGACATGTATAGCAGGGATGCTCCCATTAAATTTTTGGCATGGTATTTGCAATTGAAATATGTATACGTTCATACGTAAAATATCAATGATCATCGGTCCAAAAACTGACGAAAGGAGTTAAACATGGGTAAATGGAAAATTCCTCCGGAAGGAGGGCACATGGATCGGGCCAGCGGTGTATATTTCCAAAATATGACTGGCAAACAGGTGGCCGAACGTCTGGAAAACAATGATATTCTCCTGATTCCCGTGGGCAGCACGGAGAACCACGGATCGGGAGCGCCGTACGGTGAAGATACCTTCCTGGTTACCCGCATGGCGGAGACTATAGCGCTGGAGACGGGCTGTACCGTGGCCCAGCCGATCTGGTACGGCTCACACCCGGCGATGCACCTGGGCATGCCCGGGACAGTTGTGATTCCCGAAGATATTTTTGTCGCCTACCTGAGAGCGATTATCGCCGGTTTCTGGAACACCGGTTTTCGCAAGCAAATATTAATAAACGGACATGGACAGGAGTATGTCATTCCAAACGCCTTGCACGAGTTCCAAAAAAAGTACCAGGTACCTGCCGTGCTGATAATGCTGAACTGGCCCACGGTGATACCGAACTATCTGAAAGACAAGGAATGCGGAGGGCCTTTTGAAACACCTTTCCGCCATGCGGATGAAGCCGAGACATCGTACTCGATGGCCCTATTTCCAGAAATGGTTAATCTGGAAGACGCGGTGGATACCGATCCGGGGATGAGCATTCCTCGCG
>CAYFRE010000080.1:3371-7027 GCA_964345455.1 uncultured Syntrophomonadaceae bacterium
CATATCGACATGGGCGGGGATGTCTACCAGTACCCCTTACCGGGCCATTGCGTGATCGGTTTCGGCGGGCTGGAAGTGATTTCGTATCCTGAAGGGGTAATTGGTAAACCTACCCTGGCCGGCGCTGAAAAAGCGAAGCCCGGCCTGGAGACTCTCTTTGATTACATGGTGGAGTTAATCGACATTATCAAGGAGAAATATCCGCCCGGCAAGCTCCCGCCAATTGAGAGCATCACCCAAAAGCCTCGTGAAGAAATTGAGGCGGTTTTGAAAGGACCAATGAAGCCGGGAGGCAGACATATTTATACCATATCATACCCACCATAAAACACCATTAGCCGGGAAAACCGGTAAAAGATGCCGGCCAATAACAATGCCGTTTATCAGGCACATTGGTAATGGTGGCGGGATTGACTTAAGAGGAGGTGCGAGATTAAGGATATGACGAAGATTGTTAGCATGCAGGAAGCTGCCGCGGCGATACCGGACGGAGCGCATGTAACGTTAAGCGGCTTTGCCATCACGCGCAGTCCGGTTGCCTTTGTCCATGAATTGATCAGGCAAGGCAAAAAAGAGCTTACCATATCACAGTGCATCGGCGCCTTCGAAACAGACCTGCTCGTAGGCGCAGGAGCGGTAAAAAGACTCATTTATGCCGGGGGTTCGCTGGACCGGCCGGGACCTTTGCATAACGTCAACCGGGCCATTGCGGCGGGTACCATTGAAGCCAGCGAGTATAGCGGTCATTCCATAGCTTTGCGTTATCTGGCCGGATCACTTGGCCTCCCTTATATACCTGCTCATACAATTTTGGGTTCGGAAATCCTGGAAAACCTTCTAAAAGAAAAAAATCCGGAAGTAGCGCCGGGCGAGTGCCCCTTTACCGGTGATAAGGTGGTCAAGTTGAAAGCCCTACGTCCGGACTACGCCGTGATTCATGTGCCCAGGGCGGACAACCAGGGTAACGCCATCATTTACGGTCCCAGGTGGGATCTGGAAGCGGCCCTGGCGGCTGATGAGATAATTCTAACTACCGACGAGATCTTTGCCGGCGAACTTACCGCTCAGCTTGTCCAGGAGATTGCCATACCTGCTCTACGCGTTAAAATGATCGTTCATCAGCCTTACGGCGCTCATCCCACATCGGTTTACACCAGGTATGATTATGATCGGCGCCACGTTGATGAATATGTTTCCCATGCCTCTACACCAGAGGGTATGAAGGAATACCTGGAAAAGTATGTTTACGGTGTAAGCTGCTTTGATGAATACCTCGAGCTGATTGGCGGACTGAAACGGATCAACGAACTGACCGCCGATTCTTTAAAGAAGTATTAGAGAGGTGGACATGATGAAGAACAATGGCTATACTACGCGCGAGCTGATGGCCGTGGCGGGCGCGAGGGAGCTGCAGGACCACCAGAATGTGGTTGTGGGTCTGGGCCTGCCCCAGATTGCCACCGAACTGGCTCGTTTAACCCATGCTCCCAATATCAATATCATCCTGGAAATAGGTGTGGTCAATCCTGCACCGATAGAGCCCACCGTTGGCCTCGCGGATCCCCGGTTCTGGTACAAGACTGACTATTTTACCACCTTTGTCGGCGCTATGGGTAATTTTTTACACAGGGGCTTGGTGGACATAGGTTTTATCGGCGGTTTGGAGGTGGATATGTACGGAAATCTTAACTCCACACTGATCGACCTTCCCGGGGGAGGGATACGCCACTTTACCGGCAGCGGAGGCGGGAATGATATCGCCTCTCTGGCCAAAAAGACGCTGGTGATCATGCCCCATCAAAAGCGCAAGTTTCCGCAAAAAGTAAGATATGTTACATCACCCGGGTACCTCCAGGGAGAAAGCTCTCGCCGGGATGCCGGTTTAAAAGGAGGGGGTCCGGAAAAAATTATCACCGACAAGGCAGTTTTGGGTTTCGACGAAAGGAGTAAAAGAATGAAGCTGCTTTCGGTTCATCCGGGTGTTGATATCGAAGATGTGGTCGAGAATACCGGTTTTGAACTGGTGATAGAGAAAGCGGAAACAACAGAGACTCCCAAGGATAATGAAATAAAGTTGTTAAGGGAAGTCATTGATCCCTTGCGGATGTATATTAAGTAAAGTTGCCAAAGTTGACTTTCTCCCCGCCTGAAACTTCTATCATCACAGACAAGGCAAGCCTGCTGCACCTGTTTGCCGCGGGCGGGATCCGATCAAATAAACATACTTGTTGAGCAACCGGCACGGGACAAAATGGCGGGGAGAAGGTTATTATCATGCCAACAGCCTCTTCGAATCATATATTTTTTAACCCCGGCATTCTGATTATTATTCCAATAATTATTTTTATAAAATAATTTATCAATTCGCCAGGGAAAACTTAACAAGATGGGGAATAAGTACTGGCATGGCCCGGGAAAGCCAAGACTAATTGAGGAGGTGTCGCTCAATGACCGATTTGATCTCATTGGAAGACGGCCTTGGTTTTAACCAACAAGAAATCTTTGAACTTAATAAAAAGTACCTTAACCCGGGACTGACCGAACTGATGGCGCTGCTGGAATTGAACATAAATTTTGTGCGTTCTGACGGCACCGTGGTATGGGATGAAGAGGGCAATGAATATTTGGATTTTGGATCCGGTTTTGGAACTTTGAATCTGGGGCATAATCCCCGTGTGGTTTTCGATGTGATTGAACGGGTGAAAGGCCTACCGGTTTCAATACATAACGCGCCGTCATTACTGGCGGGTGTCCTGGCCCATAACCTGGCCCAAGTTGCACCAGGCGACCTGCAGAGATGCTTTTTCTGCAATAGCTCTGCGGAAGCGGTGGATGCGGCTCTCAAACTGGCGCGCGCGGCCACCGGGCGACCGCGCCTGGTATACTGCGATAATGCCATGCACGGTAAAACCCTGGGCGCCCTATCCGTCAGCAGCGGAGATTCTTACACCAGTCCCTTTCAACCGCTGCTGCCTGAGTGCCAGAAGGTTCCTTACGGGGATACGGTAGCGCTGGAAATGGTCATGCGTGACGAATTGAACGCCTGCTTCCTGCTGGAGCCGATTCAGATTGAGAGCGGGGTAATCATACCGGACGAGGGTTATCTGAGAAAGGTAAGGGATATATGCAGTCGTTACGGGACTTTGCTGATTGTCGACGAGTCTCGCACCGGGCTGGGCCGATGCGGTGAAATGTTCGCCTGCATGCGCGAAGAAATTGATCCGGATGTAATTTGCCTCCCCGGGTTCCTGGGCGGCGGGGTGTTCCCGGTGGGCGGCTTTATTACCACGGCGGAGATCTGGGACAGGGCCTACAGCGGGGTGGAAAAATGCCTGCTGCATAGCTCCGATTTCGGGGGAAACACTCCGGCCATGGCTGCCGGCATCACCGTGCTTCAGGAGGTAATCGACCAGGACCTTTCAGGTCTCTCGCGGGAAAAAGGCGCTTACCTGATGGAGCGGCTTGAAGAGCTGGCAAGAGAGAATGATATGATCAACGATGTTCGCGGCAGGGGCCTGCTTCTGGGAATCGAATTTTCTCCTCTCTCTCAAAGCGCCAGGGAAGCCCTGGCTGATGAATGCTCGGCAATGCCGGATGAGTATTTCCTGGCGTCACTGGTAACCTCGAAACTTCTTAAAAATTACCGTATCATCAGC
>CAYFRE010000080.1:7037-8628 GCA_964345455.1 uncultured Syntrophomonadaceae bacterium
TTACCGCTAACGATCCCAATGTGTTGAGGATCGAGCCCCCCTCAACGGTTACCCGCGAACAACTGGATCAATTAGTTGACGCGCTCGACAATACACTGGGAAGTATCTCCAGGAGCAAAGCTGCTACCGTTACTGCTCCTGCTTCTGCTGTGCCTGCTACTGCTGCCCCTGCCGCTCCGGCGGTGACAACTTCGTTTTTGATCGTGGCTCACGATGACGCTTTAGCTCCCTGGTCTTTCCTACAGGAGGGTGATTCGGTAGGCATCGGCGTGGACTTGTTCAAGGAACTGGGTAAACGCAGCAACCTCATGATCAAGTTCATCGGGGCAACCAAGGCCCATATTTTCCCGCTGCTGGCGAGCAAGCAGATAGATCTGTTCATCAATGCAGGCTGGCCCAACCCCGCTTTCGATGATTATCCGGTTATTGCTTCAGTTCCTTATGCTCAGTTTGAAGCACACCTGTTTATGAAGCGGGATCCAACCGAACCCCGGGTATCCTTCCGGCTGGAGGATACAAAGGGCAAGAGGGTGGGCACCCAGAGGGCGGGCGTTGCCTTCCCCAATCTGAGGGAAGTTGGCGCGGAGGTTCTCGAGTACGACAACGATACGCTCAGTTTTCTGGATCACTTCTGGAATAAAACCGATTTTGTTTCCGCAGAAAAGATGGTCGGCCTTAGCCTCAACCACACCTATTTCCAGGGATGTTTCCAGGTTGTCAGCGAGCCGATCAATAAACAGGATGTGGTCTGCCTGGCACATAGAGACAACGTCCACCTGATTCAATTGATCAACGAAGAATTGGCGAAGTTGATATCATCAGGTGTGGTCCATGAGATCATCAAAAAGCACAGCGAATTCGGAGAAAAGGGGAAAGTGGAACCTAACAACAGGGCTATCGAGAATCCTTAAGCAGTCAGGCAACGAACCCTTGCAGCCGCAGGGGATTTCTTTATCCCAAAATCCGGTTTAAGATTATGATTATGACGGCAATCTCAAAAGGAGCAATTCCTTTGAGATAGAGGAATTATCATCGCTCTGCAGAAAATAAGGTATAAGCATAAACCAATTTCTTAGATGCGGGGAGGGTGATGATATGTTCGTTCAGGATTATATGACAGTGAACCCGGTCACGGTGATTCCCGAAGATACTCTGGGAGGAGCGCTCAAGCTGATGAAAGATCACTCCATCAGGCGGCTTCCGGTGATGGTGAAGAAGAAGATTGCCGGTCTGGTTACGGAAACAGACCTGATGAAGGCCTATCCGTCCTCCGCTACCAGCCTCTCTGTGTGGGAAATCAACTATCTTTTTCCGAAGATCAAGATCAAAGATATTATGACCAGGGAGATCTTTACGGTAGCCCCGGAGACGATCCTGGAGGAGGCGGCCCTGATCATGCAGGAGAATAACATCAGCACCCTGCCGGTGCTCAAGGATAAACGGCTGGTGGGTATAATCACTGAAAGCGATCTCTTCAAGGCATTCATCGATGTGCTGGGCTTGAATCACCCCAGTGTGCGGGTAACCCTTCCGGTCGAAGACCAGGTAGGTGTGTTGAAGAATGTAACGGAAGTGGTCGGCGGTGCGGGGG
>CAYFRE010000081.1:0-8576 GCA_964345455.1 uncultured Syntrophomonadaceae bacterium
TCGCCGGGTTGAGGCCGGCCGTGCCGGCTGTCTATGGCGGCAACGTGGCCGCCCGGGATGAGCTGTCCGCAATTTTTGAGGAGGCCGGGGTGAAGGCCTACTTCGTGGAGAATGTCTATCCCCGGGTGGATGAGCTCACTGTCGAGCCGGCCCGCCGAGTCATCCAGGAGGTTTTTGAAGAGCATATCGTTACCGCTACGGGCATGAACCGCATCCGGAGCATGGTCGGAGGCCCGATCCTGCCCACTCCCGGAGCGGTCATGGCAGCGTGTAAACTGCTGCATCCTCTCCTGGGAGACCTCTGCGCCGTCGATGTCGGCGGCGCCACCACCGACGTGCACTCCGTGGCCCGGGGCAGCCCCGAGATCCAGGCCATTCTCGAGAGCCCCGAGCCGCTGGCCAAGAGAACGGTAGAGGGAGACCTGGGCATACACGTAAATGCCGGGAACATTGCCGGGCTGGTGGGCGACCGCCTGGAGCTCGAGCTGGGCTTCGATCCGGCGCCTCTTCTGGAAAATCTGCGGGTGATCCCTGAAGACGAGCGGGAGGTTTTGCTGGTGAAATACCTGCGGGATGCCGCCTGCGACATTGCTTTCCAGCGGCATGCCGGGACGATCAAGCATCTTTACGGACCCGGGGGGCGGATCACGCTGGCTTCGGGAAAGGACCTCACCGGTGTGAAGACGATTATCGGCACCGGGGGGCCGCTGACCCGGCTCCCCGGTGGCAGGGAAGCGCTGGCCGGGCTGACCGGACAGGGCTACGGCCGTGAACTCTATCCGCAGGCGGCACAGGTCGCTATTGACCGCCGCTATATCATGGCCACGTGCGGGGTGCTGGCCAGACGCTATCCCGAACTGGCCGTCTCGTTACTACTGAACAGTCTGGAGTTGAAACCGTGACCTATCCGCTTTTGACGATTGCTCCACAAAAGATTGAGCATAACACCGGGCTGGTGGCCTCCCTGCTGCAAAAACAGGGGATGCGCCTGGTGAGCGTGGCCAAGGGAACTGCAGCGAACCTCGATGTGGTCGGGGCGATGATCAGGGGAGGCGCCGCGGCCATCGGAGATTCCCGGATCGCCAACCTGGCCCGGATCAGGGTGTGGGGCTACCGGGGTGAGACCGTTCTGCTGCGTGCTCCGGGTCCGGCGCAGTGTATCGAAGCCGTAACTTACGCCGATACCAGCCTGAATTCCGAAATCAGCACGGTGCGCCGCCTCGGCGAGGCGGCGGTGCAGGCGGGGCGGAGCCATAATGTCATCCTGATGGTCGATCTCGGAGATCTGCGCGAAGGGGTGGCCGCGGAGCAGGCTCCCGAAGTAGCCCATGAGATGGAGCAGGTGCCGGGGATCCGCCTGGCCGGCATCGGCGTCAACCTGGCCTGTTACGGGGGCGTAATCCCCACTGTAAAGACAATGGAACTTCTTCTCGAGGTGAAAGAGAAGGTGGAGCGCCGTATCGGCAGGAAACTGGAGCGCGTCTCCGGGGGGACGTCGGCCAACTTGAAAATGGTTCTGGAGCGGCAGGTGCCGCTCGGTATTACCGAGCTGAGAATAGGCGAAGGCATCCTTCTCGGCAAAGAAGCTGTCTGCAGGGAACCGGTCCCCGGGAGCTTCGATGATGCCTTTCTCCTTAAAGCCGAGGTGATCGAGGTGCAGAAAAAACCGTCCAAACCCATCGGAGAGATCGGGCAAGATGCTTTCGGGAATGTGCCTTATTTCGAGGACCGGGGCATCAGAAGGCGCGCCCTCCTGGCCGTGGGCCGGCAAGATGTTGATCCCGAAGGGCTGATCCCCCTTGAGCCGGGCATCGAGATCCTGGGCGCCTCTTCCGACCACCTGATCTGCGATGTCGAAGAGGCGGCCTTACCTGTCGGCGTGGGCGCCATCCTTGAATTCAAGCTCACTTACAGCGCCCTGCTGCGGGCCAGCACCTCGCCTTACGTGACCAAAGAGGTGGTCTGATCCAACAGTTGTGAATGGGCCTGTTGAGTGGTCAAAGAAAACCCACATTACACCACGGGAAAGAATTCCCGGCTATCTGGAGGATTCCCGGGTATAAGGGTCGGGAATCCTCTTTTTCATTTGATTTCTTTACCTATTTCCCGGAGCAGAGTTATATAAAGAATAATTTCTTCGCGGGAAGTTACCGCGAGCTTCATATAAATGTGCTTGCTGTGGGTTTTGATCGTGTTAATGCTGAGGTAGAGTTTTGCAGCAATCTCTCTTGCAGTGAAACCTTCTCCGTAGAGTTTGAAAACCTCGCGCTCAGCCTGTGTAAGCTCACCGGTCCTTTCCAGAAATTCATTGAGTGTATCAAAGGAAAGGTTCTCCTGCCGGGCCTTCTCGGCCAGTTCCCGGTTACGCAGGGCAAGGTAATCAATCAAATCATCGATTTCGGGGATCCTGGTTCTTGGCGCAGACCCCAGGTTCGGGGATTTGATCATATCGAGCCCTTCAGAAATTGGCTTGATAAAAAACCTGTTGCCCAGGCTAAAGGATAGGATTCCCCCCAGGATAACAAGCAGCATTATCGAGGAGAACAGGATCACATTCAGCCGGGTTACGGAAAGCATGATATCTTCTTCCGGAACCATTGTGGCGACGATCCAATGCTGATCGGCGAAGGCGGAATCATGGGGATAGAGCTGGACATCTGAGTGGAGTCCCAGGAACTTGTGGCCTTGCTCCTGCCTGTAAGTATATAAATGGCGGCGCTGTTTCGATATCTGCAGCGTATATTGTTCGGCTGAGATAATTCTGGCCGAGTAACCACCGGCGATGAGGGACCGGCGCAGCTCGATGGCATCACCGGCAAGCGGCGAAAGCAGGCAGAAGAGGCGCTTGTAGTTGCTGCTGCCTGGCGAGTGAGATAATTTAAAGAGCATAGCGCTTATTTCAAACCCGCAGACACCGAAGATGCACCCCTTTGAATCGATCAAGGGCGCAGTGCAAAGCATGACCTCCTCGCTGGTACCGGGTAGTTTCGAGGCATTGCTCCAGAAATAAAGCCGGGAGAGGGGCAGGCCGGGGTTTGAACGGGCAGCCTCAATGGTGCGGTGATAATAGGGCGCATCGCTGACATCAAATTCCATTTTCCACTGGGCATGAAGGGGCAGCGATCTTTTGCGGCTGATGCCGGGAAAACCGCGTAGAATAATTATGTTCGGAGAAGAGGCGCTGATTACATTCGGTTCCATGTTCTTAATATATAAGCCGCTCCTGGAGTTGGCGGCATGAGCCAGGATCGGATTGATTGTGGCATCCAGAATAAAGAAGACGCCGCTGCTTTTGGCCAACTGCAGCGCAAACAGCAACTGATCGCATTCGCCGGCGATGATCTCCTCCAGCAAATAAGGGTGCTCGTTTAGGTCAGAAAGAGATATGCCCATACTGGAGGTTTTCCGTTCAATGCTCCTGGCAAGATTCTCTGCAAGATCAACTGTCTGTGAAGATATTTGACCGTACTGTTTCGTGATCTCATTTGAAATACGGGCCAGTTCGTTGTTGAAAAATCTCTCAGTTTCCGACAGCCCTGCCGTAAAGGTTCCCGTAAGCAGCAATATGGCGATAAAACCAAGAAAAATGGTTAGCACAAGCACTGCCAAAAACAGAAAGAGCCTTTGCTCGAGAGGTATACCTACCTCGCCGACCTGGTAAAGCTTATGAAAGGCCGGCTTCACGATAATTTTTAGCCTGGAAAGGATATTTTTCAATTAAATTGCCTCTTAAAGATTTAAAATTGATTTGAAAGATCTGAAAATCCCTTGCCGGAAACTGCTTTATATGCCTTGTCCGGACTGCTGTTTTTCAAGAGGTCCCGGTAAGATTCTCCGGACGAAGAGGCAATACCATTGAACCCGGTTTCGTATCTTTCCTGTAAATGATCGATACCCTCAAAAAGCGGCGGTATGAAAAATTCGTACTCGTGTTGCATGATCCTGCATGCCGAGAGAAGGTTCTTGATATTCTCATCAGCGATCGTTCCTAACTCCCGCGACATGGTCTCGCCAAATGCCTCTTCGGTGACCGGGAGATAGCCGGTAGATGATACAAAGCGCAAATTATTTTCAGGACGGGTAAACCATTTCAGGAAAACAGCGGCAAGCTTCTCCTTTTCTTCTGTAGACCTGGTTATGCACATGCCGGCTCCCCGCTGCATGGCTGCTTTTTTTCCGCCTTCGAATACGGGATAAGGCAGTATAGCCAGTTCGGCCGGTTCAGTGGTATTGTCCGGATATGTGACCGTCGGCGAAAAAAACATGATGCCGGCGGTGGAGCCGGTTGAACAGATAATCTCGCCTGTTTTGAAGAGATCGGTGGCATATCCGTTGTAAATGGAGGCATGGCCCATTACCGCTGGTTTGAAGTAACTTTCCCAGACCCTGACATACTGCGGCGAACTAAAGTTGATCGCGCTTCCCTCAATAAAATCCGCGCCCAGCTGATGGCATCCGACCAGGGCATAATTGAAGAGTGAATCGGACATGAAGAAAGCTTTGCCGTCATTTTTGACAGCGGGGGTTTTACTGTCAGTCCAATCGTAATAGAGCGCGGCAACTCTGCCGATTCCCTCGAATGTCTTTAAATCTTCAATCGAAACCCCGGTTTCTGACGCAAAACGGTCAAAGATGGTCCGGTTAAGAAAGAGAACTTCGGTGGACTTGGCGGTGGGGAAGACATAGAGGCTGCCGCCCTTGAGACGGCCTTCCTGCAGAAATTTCTGTACATATTCTGAAAGCTCTTCATCTGTAAACAGCCGATCCAGATCCGCCAGAAGCCCTTTCTCCGCCAGCAACAGGGCCGTCTTGGGGTAAGCAATGGTGATATCGGGCAGCGGGGGGGCCCCGGGTTCTTCATTGGCCGCCATGGTCAATTTTTCATGAATCGACTCCGAGCCGGAGATGGAGGTAACGCTGATGATGATCCCTTCACTAACCCCGACGGTTTCATTGAATTCATCGATCAGTTCATCCATGGTTTCTTTCAGCTGGCCGCCGTAGTTGTGCCAGAGTGTAAGTATGGCCGGATCGCCGGCCCGGCCGGCGCATCCGGATATTGACATAAGTATCAGGGACACCATGAGCAAAATAAACGCAAAATACCGCGGAAATTTCATCATTTAAGTTGCTCCCTCTGTCAGGTGATCCCGGGGTTGCCTTTATCGAGATTAATATTTAGAAAATATATACATATAATACTATATCATATCTTTGGCTGCGAATCACCGTAAAATATCAGGATATCATTTGTATTTGCTCCAAAATCACCCTGAGGGTGATTTATTTAAGGGCGAAGCACTGTATTGTTTTAATATTATACCGTATTCACACATACTAATCAATAAAAAGATCTTAGGATATCATTTGTATTTGCTCCAAAATCACCCCGAGGGTGATTTATTATTTGGGGGAAGCGCAGTATGATATGGTGCGGAAATTATTATTAAAAAACAAGGAGGTTGTTTGAATGACAGATCAAAATCTCAATCCGCAAACCGGGGAAGGAGGCGATATTCCAACTTTTGATTCGGCTGACATCGAGAAAAACAAGACCATGGCCGGGCTCGCCTATATTCTCTTCTTCCTGCCGCTGGTCGCATGCCCCGATTCACCTTTTGGCAGGTTCCATGCCAACCAGGGATTGCTGCTGCTTATCCTGAGTCTGGGCGGGTGTTTTGTCCTGAGCCTGATCCCGGTAATAGGTCCACTGCTTTTTATACCTATTTTTTGTCTTTGTATTCTTGTCCTGGCGATCATGGGATTGATCAACGGTTTCGGCGGTAAGACAAAGGAGCTGCCCCTTATCGGCAAGTTCAGGTTGATCAAGTAGTTCCGGAACGATAAAGAGTCGGCTAGGGAAGAGTTAAATAATATGAAAAGAGGTGATTTAGAGATGAAAAAAGCCATTGCGGTTTTGATAGCTGTACTTCTGCTAGTCGCTCTGGCCGGCTGTGGTGTAAAGCAGAAGATTGCTGATAAGGTCACGGAAGGAATAACAGAAGGCATTATCGAGAAGGTTGGCGGCGATGATGTGGATATTGATCTTGATGACGGCAATATTACCGTAGAGGGCGAGGACGGTACGGAGTGGACTTTGGGCGGAGGTGAATGGCCCAAAGATGGGGCGGCGGATCTGATTCCGGAATTCAAGAAAGGCAAGATCGCTTCGGTAATCAACTCAACAGAAGGTTTTATGGTTGAGATCGAGGATGTGGTTAAAGCAGATTTCCATCAATATGTAGAGGCTCTGAAAAACGCGGGCTTTGACAAGAATACCGTAAATTATGAGAATGAAGATGAGCTTTACTACGCCGCCGGCAAGGATGAGGATACTATAGCAATGGTAACCTTGAATACCTCTACCATGGTCATACAGGTTACCATATCGTCTGAACAGTAATAGAAGGCCTTGGTGATGGGCCTCACGTTGATGATAGAAGAGCAGTAGGGGTTGTTCAAATTCTTGAGCAACCCCTTTATTGTTATTTAAACCTTTAGAATCCGATACCTTTTTGGCAATTAGTGGACCGGATATGATATAATAAAGCCAGGACGTAGACAGATAATTCAAATAATAATAGAGGAGGTTTTATTTTACCAGTAAATTACCATATACTGGGAGGCTAACATGCTGGACAAGCTTTACCATGCCATTGTTGAAATGCGGGAACCGGAAGCGTTGAACCTCGCCGGGGAAGCATTGAAATCCGGTACTCCGCCGCTGCTAGTGATGGAATGCTGCCGCCGGGCGGTAGTGGAAGTGGGTTTGCGTTACGAAAGGGGCAAATATTATCTGCCTGAATTGATGCTGGCGGGCCAGATGTTAACCCAGATTTCAGCGGCTTTTAACGATTCCGGATGGGCCGGTGCGGGATTGATGCTCACAGAACAGATGTTGACGGATATTTACGGACGGGCTAGAGGAAAAGGGGTCTTTGCAGAAGAGGGCGGCGGAGCACAGCAGCAGAAATCGGGCCGGGTTTTGATCGGAACGGTGAAGGGAGATATCCATGATATCGGTAAAAATATCGTTACATACATGCTCGATATCAACGGTTTTGAAGTGCGGGACCTGGGCGTAGATGTTGACCTCGAAATATTTGTCGAGGAGGCAAGAGCATTCCGGCCGCAGGTTGTCGGCATGAGCGCGCTGTTAACCCTTGCCTTCGAGCCGATGAAAGAGACTGTCAGGGCGCTGGAGACCGCCGGGCTGCGGGAAAATTTCAAGATCATGGTCGGAGGCGCCCCGATCAATGAACAGATCCGGGAATATACCGGGGCCGATGCCTGGGGGAAAGATGCTATTGCGGCAGTGGCACTGGCCAAGAAATGGATAGGAGGTGCTTGATATGTTAACCGAGAACTGGTCCGATCTCACTTCCCGGGAAAAATTCGAGGAACGTTTCAAGCGCTGGATGAATCCCCCCGGCGTAGAATTTGTCAGTTCAGAGGTGCGCGAGGCCTATGCGGAGCGCACCCGGATGATCAAAGATGCCATCGAATTGAAGAAGCCCTTGCGGGTGCCTGTCAGCCCGATAATGGGCACTTTCCCGGCGGCCTATGCGGGGATCACCGTTCAGGAAGCAATGTATGACTATGAGAAGATGAGCCATGCCTGGAACAAGTTTCACCGGGATTTTCAGCCGGACACCCTCTCGAGCACCTTCATGGTGGGTCCGGGCCGGGTTCTGGAAATCCTCGATTACCGCCTCTACAAATGGGCGGGACACGGCACACCTCACACCAGCTCGTATCAGTGCCAGGAAGGCGAATATATGCTGGAAGACGAGTACGACCTGCTGATCAACGATCCGTCAAATTACTGGGTCCGTTACTATCTGCCGCGTGTTTTCGGAGCATTTGAGTCCTGGAAGGCCCTCTCACCGTTTACAGACCTGGTAGAACTGCCCTTCGTCGGGGCTTTCATGGTCCCCATGGGCCTACCCGGTGTGCGGGAATCGTTGAACAAAATGCTGGAGGCGGGCAAGGCGGCCATGGAGTGGAT
The DNA here is from genome assembly GCA_964345455.1 of uncultured Syntrophomonadaceae bacterium. Taxonomy (GTDB): domain Bacteria; phylum Bacillota; class Dethiobacteria; order DTU022; family DTU022; genus JAAZIN01. The sequence continues at coordinate 8,009 of CAYFRE010000081.1, forward strand.
CGGTGCCGTGGGAGCGGCCGACACGGAGATCACCGCCACGGTGGGCATTCCGGCGTTATACGGAGGATTCTGCAAGGCGCCTTTCGACACTCTTGGTGATACCTTGCGCGGCACTCAAAATATCATGCTTGATCTCTACCGGAGACCGGGGAAACTTGTGGAAGCAATGGAGAGGCTGGTTCCGGTCAATATCGAAATGGCCGTACGCAACTCTGAGGTAAACAATAACCCCATGATCTTCATCCCCTTGCACAAGGGTGATGACAGCTTCATGTCTCCGAGGGACTTCGCCAGGTACTACTGGCCCACGCTCAAAAAAGTTCTTCTGGGCTTGATCGATGAAGGGATCGTCCCCTGCGTGTTCGTGGAAGGAAGCTACAACCAGCGGCTTGATTTTCTGGCCGATCCCGCCCTGCCTACCGGCAAGATCATCTGGATTTTTGATAAATCCGACATGGAGGCGGCCAGGGAGAAGCTGGCCGGCAAAGCTTGCATTGCCGGAAATGTCCCGGCATCCATGTTCATGGCGGGCACTCCCATCCAGATGGAGCAGTACGTGCGCGATCTC
>CAYFRE010000082.1:0-8509 GCA_964345455.1 uncultured Syntrophomonadaceae bacterium
GATGGTCCGGGGGCTTGGAACTTGGAGGGGACTGGATCTGTTTGTATATCAAGAGAACCGTCCCCCTGATATACATCGGAGATGTGGTAATAGACGATACTCGGTAGTAAACGGGATAATGAATTTTTACTCTAGCTAACGAGGTGTCTGTTTGAAAAGATATATCAGGATTTTCTACTTTTCTCCCACAGGCAGCTGTAAATAAATTGCGGAAGCTCTGGCAAAAGCGCTGGAAAAACATGGTCATGGAAATCGATTTAACGTTTCCAACAGCCCGGAACACCTATAGCATTCCAACTGCAGCTGTCTCATTATTGTCTTACCTGTTTATGAGCAAGACCTGCCTGATTGCATGAGGGTACTGTTAAGCAGATTAAAGGGTTATGCTACTCCGGCAATCATGATCTCGGTATATGGCTATGTTCACAGCGGCAGAGCGCTCTACCGTGCGGCAAAATTGATAACAGGTAACGATTTTAAAGTATTGGCCGGTGTTATATGCCCCGCCTCTCATTCGTATAATAATGAAAGCTTTTCCACCTGTTATGTAAAACCGGTTTCATCATGATTTCTCCCAAATTTATATGGTTCACGGCGGAAAAGAGCATGATAAATATTCCCAGCCTCTCTTTGTTCAGCTCACACTGAAGCGAGCAACTAAAAGCAGCATGGGCACCGCAGCAATGACAGTGGGGTAATCACTTCTCAATATCTCTGTTATGAGTTAATACCGTTCCTTTTTTTCAGGGGGCGGCGGTGCAGATAATCATACATGATGGGAACCACCAGCAGCGTCAGCAGAGTTGCGTAGATCATTCCGCCGATAACTACTGCAGCCATGGGTTGGGTCATCTCCGCACCGCTGCCGATACCCAGGGCGATGGTGCTCATGGCCAGAATTGTGGTCAAAGCGGTCATGATGATTGGACGGATACGGGCGGCCCCGGTCTCAAGCAAAGCTTCCCGTTTGTTCATACCCTCCAAGCGAAGCTGGTTTACATAGTCTACAAAGACGATGCCGTTATTTACCACGATTCCGGCCAGAACCAGGAAGCCCAGCATCGCCGTCACGGACAGCTCCAGGCCGCTGATCCATAATAGCAGCAGGCCGCCGGTAAAAGCCAGGGGCAGGGTAAAGAGAATAATAAAGGGAGAAAGCAGGCTTTGAAACTGGGCCACCATGATCAGGTAGATGAAGATCACCGCCAGGATCACCATCAGGACAATATCTCGTATGGCCTCGGTGATCAATTCATTTTCACCGGCCGTCTCCACGGTAACTCCCGGAGGGGGGGTGTACGCAGCCAGACTGGTTTCAAGATCGCGGCTGACCAGTCCGATGTTGTAACCATCCGCGATGGAAGCCCTTGCGGTGACAAAGCGGGCCTGATTATCCCGCGCTATAGTGGAGGGGGTGACAGCTTCGGTAATTTTAGCGATATCTCCCAAAAGCACTTCTTTTTCTGTCCCCTCCGGCCCGGTAACGGTTAAAGTATATTCACCGATATTCTCGCGGGTAATAACTTCCCGCCCCGCGCTCACCACGATGACCGGGTACTCTTCCTCCCCGGCTGTCAGCATGGTGGAGCTGGTTTCGCCGGCCAGATCGCCGGCCAGCTGCTGGTAGATCTGCGCCACGGTCAGCCCTTCGCGCATGGCGGCGGTTTTATTCACGACAATCCGGGTTTCGGCAGCCGCATCATCGTCACCGGTGGAAATATCCGCCGTGCCCTCTGTCTCGTCCAGAATGCCGGCCACCTCTGCCGCAGCGGCGGCCAGGATATCCAGGTCGTTGCCCTTGATTACCACTTCAATCCCGCCGCCTCCCAGAGCCGACAGATCCATATCATAAGCTGAAACGGAGATGTCGGCTTCCAGATCCGCAGTTTTGGCATAGATTGCTTTTTCCACTTCCCGGTTGGTCATGGAGCGCTTTTCGTTGAGCAGGATGTAGAAATTCGTGCTCTCCCCGGATCCCATTCCGCCCGATGAGCCTGACACGGCACCCACGCTCTCCACCTCTTCAATCGCCAAGATCCGCGCCGCTACTTCATCGTTCATGGCATAGAGCTCCTCTTTTTCACTTCCTTCCGGCATGGTCAGAGTGGCGCTCATCTGCGGTGAATCCATTTGGGGAAGAAAGCCGGTGCCCATAATGGTAACACCGTAGATGCTTAGTCCAAACAGCAGGATCACAACAGCCATAACAATAACCTTGTGGTTTAAGGAAAAGTCGAGAAGCCGCCGGTAACCCCGCAGCAGATAATCAAACCATCTCTGCCTTTTTGCCGGCGCACTCTTCAGCACGGTGGAAGCCATGGTGGGAACTACTATCAGCGCTACGGCCAGGCTGGCCAGCAGGCTGAAGGCAATGGTCAATCCCATGTCGGTAAACAGCTGCCGCGATATTCCCCGGGTGAATACAATCGGTAAAAAGACGCATACAGTGGTCAAAGTAGAGGCGAAGATGGCTCCGCCTACCTGCCGGGCGCCGTGCACCGCCGCCCGGTAGAGGGCAACGCCCTCACCGCGCAGGCGGTAGATATTTTCCATAACGACAATACTGTTATCCACCAGCATGCCCACACCCAGCGCCAGGCCGGAGAGAGAAATAATGTTTAAAGAAACGTTACTGAAATACATCAGTGTCATGGCAAACAACAGGCTGATAGGTATACTGAAGGCGATGACCAGGGTGGGCTTGGCGTCCAGGAGAAAGAAAAAGAGCACCAATGTGGCCAGGGCGCCGCCCAGCAGCAGGTTTTGCATGACGCTGTTAACAGACATATTAATATACTCGCCCTGGTCCATCAGGGGGATAATATGCAATCCCTCATTTTGCGTTGACAGCCCGTCAATGAGTTCGTTAATTTTTCCGGTCACGCCGGTGGTGGAAGCGGTGCTCTGTTTCTGGAACATCAGGATGATACTGTCGTTACCGTTTAACTTGGCATAGGTTTCACCGGCATTGTCGACCACGGCCACCTCGGCCACATCGGAGAGGCGGATTTCGCCCACGCTGTCGAGGGATAAGAGGAGGGTATCTCTTAATGAATCCTCAGAATCATAGCGGCCCATCACTTTAACCAGGTGCCCTTCGGCACTATCTTGTAGATAGCCCGCCGGCATGGTAAAATTCTGCGCCTGGAGGATGTTGTTTACCATTCCGGCAGTGATAATGTTATTTAAGTCCGCCTGCCGGCGAGCCTCCTCCCGGGCGTCTGCCAGCCCGGTCAGCCCTTTTTCCAGTTCAGCCTGGCTATTTTCCAGCTGCATCTGAGCCCGGGCAATTTCTATGGAAAGGGTGATTTTACCGGACTCAATCTGCCGGTAACTGGCGGTAGCTTCTTCCAGGGCGGCCTCCAGTTGCGACCGCATCGCTTCAACAGTCATCAGGCGCACCGCAATGTTTTTCAGCTCCGTCACGATGGCGGCGATGCGAGAGGGCGCCGAGGCAGCCATCTCTGCCATCTCTGCCATTTCCGCCTGGGAAAGCCCGGCCAGTTCTTCCGGCAACATGGACCCCAGCTGCGCCATGACCGCCGCATAGGCTTCCGGGGTAAGGGCCTCGACCCCACCTGGAAACAGCTGCTGGAACATCTGTTGCAGCTCCGCCATGTTTACAAGCGCTTCCTTTTCCTGTTCAAAAGCAGTTTTTTGAGCATTTAACCGGGTCTCTTCAGCCAGCAGAGCGTTCAGGTTGGCGATGGCGCTGTCCAGTTGCACGCCGGCCTCGGCCAGCTGCTCCCGCTGATTTGCCGCCTCTCCTTGCAGCTTCTCCAGCGCTCCGCCAAGCTCTTTCCGGGTTTCTTTCAACCGGGCTTCAGTATCACCCAAGGTCAGCTCCAATTCTTGCATGACCCGTCTGTTTAAAGCGTCAATCTTTTCCTGGCTGAGTGTGACCTGCAGCTCTTTTTCCAGGAGCCCCGTCGCGGAAACAGCGGCAACGCTGTCGATACGCTCAAAAGCCGGTAAAAGGGTGCCGTTCACGAATTCAGACAGCTCGACGATATCCTTACCTTCCATGTCCACGGTCGCCACCATGACCGGCATCATCTCTGGGCTGATGCGCAGCAGCATGGGCTTGCCCACGGCGCTGTCCATCTGGGCAGAAACCATATCAAGACTGTTGGACAGCTCGATGAAGGCGCTGTCCATGTTGGTATCCTGGACGAATTCAAGAATGATGATACTGGAGTTCTCCCGGGATCGAGAGCTGATATTTTTTAACCCGCTGGCAGTGCCGAGAGCGGATTCCAGCGGCCTGGTTACCGCCATCTCTACCTGTTCAGGGCTGGCGCCTGGATACGTAGTCATAACTACTACATAGGGCAGCTCAATATCCGGCAAGAGATCGGTTTTCATCCCGGTAAAAGAGATCAGGCCCAGGACAAGCACCAGGACAACGGCTACAAGGACGGTGTATGGTCTTCTTACGCTGAATTGCGAAAGCATAAGTTCCTCCCCAGTTCAGGATTTGAGGGCGGAAATAATAAGCTGGTTAAGAAAAGGGATATGGCCAGGCAAGGGCCGATGTTGGCCGCGGGGAAAAAATTGTTGCTTAAGTAGCAATGATGAATAATGATCACCTCGATAACCTTTGAATCGCCACCGCGAGCATCTCGCCTGTGGGTAGAACTTATGTTGGATATTAGATTAACATATAACCCCTGCAAGAGCAAAGGTTATTTAAGAGTGGTCAAGCAATACCTGAACAGCCGGCGTCACCTTTGAGATGGTGAAGCTGTAGCTGTAAAACAGGCCTCGTTTCAGCTTGAACTCGTCGTGCAGGGCGAGCAGGCCGGGGATATCACCGCCAACCCCTTTCTGCTTGTAGTCGATCTGCAGGGTGATATTCTCGCGGCGGGGCAGTTCGTGGATATGGCCCGCCCGCTCCAGGTCTTCCCTGGTATAGGGCCAGGCGCTGACATTGAGCAGAGTGCCGCCGGCATCTTTGATCAGCAGCCCCTCCCCCTGCTCGGCGGTCATGGCGAGCCAGCGCACCCCGGAGCGGTTCCCGTTCTCCTGGGGATAGAGGTAATCATGGATCGCCTCCTCCACCGGCAGCGAGTGGATCCCGACAATCCCGCTCCTGTTCCGGTCCAGCATGGTCTCATGCGGTCCCTTGCCGAACCAGGTCATCCGGCTGTAACGGCCGGGGATCTCCATGATCATGCCGAAGCGGTCCATGTTGATCCGGGGGATGAATGCGGCGGAAACGGTGATCTCGCCGCCGCCGGATATGGTATAGACAGTGGTTAGCGGCGTTTTCCCGAAGCGAACCCGAGAGATCACCGTGATCACCACCCGGCCGGGCTGCGGCTGCTCCCAGTTAATCCGGCGCACCTTCCTGCGCCGCTCCACCTTTTTCCAGGGACTCTCCCACCTGAGAAAGGGGACGTGATTGGCCACCCCGAAATCGTTGCAGGTATTGACCCGGTGGAAGTTGGGCTGTAAGGGCGAGCTGATCATCTCTTGCCCCCGGACGGTAAAAGAATCCAGGCAGCCTCTTTCCCGCTCCACCGCCGCGCTGAAATCCGGCCCCTGCACGGTGAGCCGCCCGCTTTCATCGATCACGGTAAGCGGTGCCGAAGCCCTTTTTGAAGCCCTTTTTTCCGGTGCCGCAAAAAGCAGGCTGAACTGCTCCCAGGCCATAACATGGCCCCGCGGGGCGTAGGGGCTATCCTGAGCCAGCAGGAATTCAATGAGCAGGTGATATTCGGCCCCCGGTGCCGGCGGCGGCGCGGTATAAGGGAGCGTCACTTCACTGCTCTCCCCGGGCGGCACGGCCACAGGTTCAAGTAGCCCCTCTTCGAACACCCGCCCGTCTGCAGCGACCTGCCACCTGATCTCCACGAAGTCGAGGCTGCGAAAGCGGTACCTGTTTTCTATGCGCACTCTACCTCCGGCCAGGTCGACGGGATGCACCCCGATCTCCTGGTAAACCTTCTTCACCTCGTAGAGCGCCGGGTGCGGGGTGCGGTCGGCGGCGACAATGCCGTCGCCGCAGAAAAAACCGTCGTGGGGCTCATCCCCGAAATCCCCGCCGTAAGCCCAGAAATCCTCTCCGGCAGCGGTCTTTTTTAATATGCTCTGATCGGAAAAATCCCAGATAAAACCGCCGATGCAGCGGGGATACTTCTCAAAGAGGTCCATATACTTTTGAAAATTGCCCAGGCTGTTGCCCATGGCATGGACATACTCGCAGAGGAGAAAGGGCTTCGCTGCATACTGTTTGGGAGTCACCCGCCGCCCCAGGGGGTTGTTCGCCTCCAGCAAGCCGGCCCGCACGCTCTTGCCCCGCCCGATCTTCTCCACGGTTTGCGGGGTGGCATACATCAGGCTGAAAAAATCAGAGATATCGAGAACATGGTCTCCCTCATAATGGAAGGGACGGGTCCGGTCAATCCGCTGCGCCGCCTGCTTCATCCGACGAAAGTTATCCCCGTAGCCGGCCTCGTTGCCCAGCGACCAGCTGAAAATACAGGGATGGTTCTTATCCCGCTCCACCATTCGCACCATCCGGTCGACACAGGCTGCGGTCCAGCGGGGATCGCTGCGCGGCACCCGGCGGCGCAGCCCGTGGGTCTCGAGGTCAGCCTCGTCCATCACGTAGATCCCGTAGCGATCGCAGAGCTCGTAAAATCCGGGATGGTTGGGATAATGAGAGGTGCGAATGGCGTTGATATTGTTGGCCTTGAGCAGCTTGATATCAGCTTCGGTGATCTCCAGGGGCACGGCGTGCCCGTGGAGAGGGTGAAATTCGTGCCGGTTGACCCCCTTCAGCTTGATCGATCTGCCGTTGATATAGAGTTGGCTATCCTTGATCTCGACCCGGCGAAAACCAAACCGGGAGCAGCGGGCATCGATCAGCTTGCCTTTTTCATCGGTCAGGGTCAGAAGAACTTTGTAGAGATGCGGCGTCTCCGCCGACCACTTTCGCGGGTTGATTACTTTACCCTCCAGGTGTAATACTTTCTCTGCCGCGCCGTCGGCGGCCTCCTCCACAGCGGCCTCCGCGGTCATGCGCTCGCGCGGCTCCACCGGCTGATCCGCCTCGTCAAGAAGGGTCACTTCCAGGCGGCATCGATTCACACCGGGCAAGCCGTAGTTGGTAATTTTGGCTTCAACACTCAAGATCGCATCCCGGTATGACCCGTCCAGCTCGCAGCAAATGAAATAATCGCGGATCTGCAGCCGGGGTGCGGCCACTAAGTAGACATCTCTGAAGATCCCCGAAAGGCGCCACATATCCTGGTCTTCGAGATAGCTCCCGTCCGACCACTTGTAAACCTCCACGGCCACCCTGTTGGCGCCCTCTTTAAGCAGATGGGTAATCCTGAATTCAGCGGGGGTCATCGATCCCTGGTTGTAGCCGGACGGCTTCCCGTTGATCCAGAAATAGAAGGCCGATTTTACGCCGGCAAAATGAATGAAGATCTCCTTCCCCGCCCAGCTCTCCGGTAAAGTGAACTCCCTGATGTAAGAACCGACGGGGTTATCATCATGATCGATATTGGGGATGTTATATTTTCTTATGCTGCGGCTGTAGCCGATATTTTTATAGATAGGGATCCCGTAGCCGGCAATCTCCATGTTTGAGGGGACCTCAATTTTATCCCAATCTGAACAATCGTATCCAGGCCTGAAAAAATCGGCCGGACGGTCAGCCGGGCGTTTGGCCCAGTGAAAGCTCCAGCTTCCGTTTAGTGAGAGGCAATAAGGCGACTGCCCGCCGGCCAGCGCCGCTTCCCGATCCGAGTAGGGTAATGAGCTGCAGCGCCCCGGCTCCTTGTTTATTCCGATCACCCTCAGGTTTTCCCACTCATGGCGTTTTCTGCCCATGCCCTCCCTCCCCTTCCCCCTGGTTTTCTCATCCCGCTCCACTCAAGCGGCAGCGGCAATATGATCCATTCTTAGCAAATCCATGCTCTAATGAATTAGAGGTCTGAATTATAATATCCTGCCATAAAAAGATCAGTGGGGTTAATTGCTGCCGCCGGCAACTTCCGGAGAATACTTTTCTCTATTTTTTGAAACAAGGTATTTATTCTACAATAAAGAATCAACATATAGAGAATTGTGCGGGCACGATTCATGGGCCAGGGGGCAGCAGCAATTTTACAGCGCGCCGGATGTTTTTCAAGACTAAAGTAAATGCGGGGTGTTGCGGCGATGCAAGGTAAAATGAAAGCTCTGGTCAAGGAGAAGCCGGGCCAGGGAGCAGCGCTCAGGCAGATGGAAATTCCCCGAATTGGGCCTCACGATGTGCTGGTCAAGGTTATCGCAACCTCGATCTGCGGCACGGATCTGCATATCTACAACTGGGACTCCTGGGCGGCATCGAGGATGAATCCCCCCGTGGTCATGGGCCATGAAATGGCTGGAGAAATCGTGGAGCTGGGGCCGGCGGTAGAGGGTTTTTCGATAGGTAATTATGTGAGCCTGGAATGCCATCAGACCTGCGGCCGGTGCTACCAGTGCCGCACCGGCCAGGCTCATATCTGCC
>CAYFRE010000083.1:0-1120 GCA_964345455.1 uncultured Syntrophomonadaceae bacterium
TCCTGCAGCCGAAGATTGCCGACGGCACTTTCGCGATCAAGAATTCAAGCGAGGCTGTTGCTCTCCAGGATAAGGCGACTCTGAGCCGTGATGAGATGGGCAAGATAATCGGACAGGTCACCACCGACTGGGACTTTGGCGTTGCCAAGAGTCTTGCTGAAGACCACCTGACCAAGGCCACTGCCACCGATAAGGGCGATGTATTTATCCTGGCGCCGAATGACGGCACCGGGCGCGCCGTGGCGGACGCATTTGCCGCCGACAAAGATGTGACCAGCTACGTGGTTACCGGCCAGGATGCCGAGAAGGCATCGATCCAGTATATCATCGACGGCAAGCAGTCCATGACGGTCTTGAAAGATGTGCGCACCCTGGTCAAAGACGCCATCGACGCGGCCGTCGCTTTCCTGGAAGGGATGACCCCCGGATCGAGCGCTACCTACAATAACGGGGTTATCGATGTGCCTGCGGAGCCGTCCGTGGTCATTACCGTGGATAAGGACAATGTCAAAGAGGCTATCTTTGATTCGGAGTACTGGGACGAAAGTGAATTTACCGGGTTGGAATAAGAAATTACCAAGCGTTAACCGGTACAGGTAATACGGGAATAGTGATGGACCTATCCATCACTATTCCTGTATAATATCTGTAAATGGAATATTCTACAGGATCTGAATTTTACATAATTTATTATCTTTTTTGAGACTGCAAAGCGAAGGAGTAAATATATGACAGAGAGCATACCTGTCGTAGAGATGCGGAATATCAAGAAAAATTTCGGTGGGGTTCAGGCGCTGCGGGGAGTAGATCTGGTCTTGCACAAAAATGAAGTGCTGGGATTGGTCGGTGACAACGCGGCCGGCAAATCAACCTTGATGAAAGTTCTCAGCGGAGCCTATATTCCCGATGAAGGGAAGATCTTCATTGAAGGCGCCAGGGTGGATCTTACCAGCCCCATGCATGCGCGCCAGCTCGGTATCGAAATGGTATACCAGGACCTGGCCCTGGCCGATAATCTCGATGTAGCGGCCAACGTCTTTCTGGGACGTGAGCTGTTCAGCAGGAAACTGGGTCCCGTCAGTATTCTGGACAAACATGCGATGGAACGGGAGACTAAACG
>CAYFRE010000083.1:1130-8472 GCA_964345455.1 uncultured Syntrophomonadaceae bacterium
GATTGTCCGGCGGCCAGCGCCAGGCCATAGCCATTGCCCGGGCCACAGCTTTCAACACCAGGGTGACGATCATGGACGAGCCCACGGCAGCGCTGAGCGTGGCGGCCAGCAGCAAGGTGCTCGACCTGGTCCGGGAACTCAAAGCGCAGGGTAAATCCATCATTATCATCAGTCACCGCCTGGAAGATATCTACCAGGTCAGCGACCGGCTGATCGTGCTGCGCCAGGGACGGAAGGTCCGTGAATGTCCGGTGAGCGGCGATCTCGACGAGTTCCGCGAGCAGGTCGTGGCTTACATCATCGGCGCCCGCGATGATTTTGCCGGCAGCCATCCGGAAAGGAGTTAAGCAATGACGGCGATACCATTGAAGAAAGCTGGCAGTCCGTTATTCAAGGATACCATGGATTTGATGCAGCAAAATATCCGCGAATTTGGCATGTATATTGCCTTGGCTGTAATTGTAATTGTTTTTGCCATTGCCACGGAAGGGATCTTTATATCGCCGCGAAACATCAGCAACCTGATCAACCAGACCGGCTATATTGCCGTGCTGGCGGTGGGCATGACTTTGGTGATCGTTATCCGGCATATCGATCTCTCGGTAGGTTTCCTGGCTGGTTTTCTCGGGGCCATGGCGGCAATTGCCTTGGTCTTCTGGCATCTTCCTGTTTATATGGTGATCCCCCTTATTTTGGGTTTCGGAGTTCTGGCCGGGCTTATCACCGGCTTCCTGGTGGCCCAGATGAAAATTCCGGCCTTTGTGGCCACGCTGGCCGGATGGCTCGGTTACAGGGGTGCATTGCAGCTGGCCACAGTAAAAACAGGCACGATCATCATTCCGAACAAGTCTTTCAATGCCATCGGCAACGACTTTATTCCGGACATCCCTCTTACCGGCATACTGCCCGGAGTGCACAAGGTCACTCTTATCCTCGGAATCATCATTACCGTATCTATCATTATCAGGTCGATCCGGGACCGTAAAAAAACTCAGGCCTACGACTTCAAGGTGATGCCCTCGAATTTATTCATCCTGCAGCTGATACTGGTCTCAACTGTTATCTGTGGGTTTACCTGGATACTTGCGGGGTACAGGGGCCTTTCCTGGACGGCGGTGGTGGTCCTGGTTATATTTCTACTTTACAATTTCATCATGTCACAGACGAAGCTGGGGCGACATATTTACGCGGTGGGCGGAAATCCGGAAGCGGCCCAGTTAAGCGGTATCAGCGTCAAGAAGATCACCTTTGTCGTCTTTGCATCCATGGGCATGCTGGCCGCACTGTCGGGTATGTTGTTCGCTTCCCGCCTGCAGTCTGCGACCACCCAGGCCGGGACCTTGTTTGAAATGGACGCGATTGCGGCGGCTTTCGTTGGCGGTGTTTCCGCGTCCGGAGGTGTGGGCAAGGTTTCAGGGTCAATTATCGGCGCGCTGGTGATGGCCTCGCTGACCAACGGGATGAACTTGATCGGAGTTGACATATCCTACCAGTACATTGTCCGGGCCGGTGTACTTGCTGCCGCGGTTATTTTTGATGTTGTCACCCGCAATAGAAATAAATAGCCTTCAGTAATGTCACACCCACGGAGATCAAATCAAATTCGACAAGCTCCGGGAGGTTCTCATGGTCAAGAATCTTGTGTTTGATTCCGGAAAGTGTTGGCCGCAAAAAATAAACTCACTTGGCACCATGAATAATAAGGAGCAAAATTTCGGATGAAACAGAATCACAGAAGTGAAAAAGAGAAGATGCTGGCGGGAGAACTCTACCTGGCGGCCGACGCAGAGTTGACGCAGGAGAGGATCCTCGCCCGCAAACTGCTGTTAGCCTATAATCAGAGCACACCGGGCGATCTGGAGAGAAGAAATCAGATCCTGGCGCAGCTGATCAAGGCCAGGGGGGCCTTCTATATAGAGCCGCCCTTTTACTGTGATTATGGATACAATATCGAGGTCGGAGAGAATTTTTACGCCAACTTCAATTGCGTAATTCTCGATGTAAATTCTGTAAAGATCGGTGACCATGTGCTCCTGGGGCCCAGTGTGCAGATATACACGGCCACGCATCCGCTTGATCCCGATGAGAGGCTGGCCGGGAGAGAGTTCGCCAAACCGGTGGCGATCGGGGACAATGTTTGGATTGGCGGGGGGGCGATCATCTGCCCGGGGGTGCGAATCGGGGATCACACCACGATCGGGCCGGGCAGCGTGGTGACCTGGGATATCCCAGGCAGGGTCTTCGCCGCCGGCAACCCTTGCAAGGTAATCCGGACACTATAATTCAACCGGGCAGCCAATTAGAATGTTTTCACGAGAGGAGCTGCCGTCTCATGAAAAAAAAGCTGAACATAGGATTGATCGGCTACCGGTTCATGGGTAAGGCGCACAGCAACGCCCTGCGCACTATACCGATGTTCTTTGATCTCGATGTTGAGCCTGTGCTGAAGGTGATCTGCGGCCTAAAAGATGATCTGGCCGCTGCCGCCCAAAAATACGGCTGGCAATCGCATGTCCGTGATTGGAGAGAGGTGGTCCATGATCCGGAGATCGATATTGTGGCCATCGCCTCGCCCGGGTATACCCACGCCCCGATTGCCGTTGCCGCCGCCGCGGAAGGCAAGCATATCTTTTGCGAAAAACCGCTGGCCATGACCTCTGCAGAGGCGAAGATGATGTATGAAGCGGTCCGGCAAAGCAGGGTTAAGCACATGGTCAATTTCAATTACCGGCGCATTCCCGCCGTGCTGCTGGCCCGCAGCCTGGTGCAGGACGGCAGGCTGGGGAGGATCTGCCATTTCAAGGCTTCGTACCGGCAGGACTGGGCGGCTGATCCTGACGTGCCCTTTCTCTGGAGATTCGACCGGAAGCTGGCCGGCGCCGGTTCCGTGGCCGACAAGGGATCGCACATTATCGACCTGGCCCGTTACCTGGTGGGAGAGATTGTTGAAGTTGCTTCCGCTAGCGATATATATATTAAAGAAAGGGACTCCCTGGATCATTCTTCATGCAAGCGCGAGGTGACCACCGACGATGCGGCTTTCTTTATGGCCAGGTTTGCCGGCGGGGCCCTGGGCGCATTTCAGACTTCCCGGATTGCCGCCGGCTACAAGAATGCGCTGCAGTTTGAAATTAGCGGCAGCGGCGGTTCCCTGCGCTTCAACCTGGAAAGGTTGAATGAGCTCGAAGTCTATTTTGCGGGCGAGGAGAGCAGTATCCAGGGTTTTAGAAAGATTCTGGCCACCGGACCCGGGCACGAGTATATGGAGAGGTGGTGGCCGCCCGGCCATGTTATCGGCTGGGAGCATGCTTTCAGCCATCAATACTACGAGTTTATCAAGGCCATAGTGGAAGACTATGCCCCTCAGCCGGGCTTCTACGACGGCCTGGTCAATCAGCAGATTCTCGAGGCCGTGGAGAAGGCCGCCCGGGATAAGACCTGGGTCACGGTATAACCCCGCCTCTTGTTAGATGTTTGTGCCGTAACCGTAATTATGATTAACGGGAACCCTCAATTGCTTTTTTAATACTTTTCACCGCTGCCTGATAATCCGGGTAAGCAGATATGATTTCCAGGTTCGGGTCATTGAGGATCTGCCGCAGCATTTCTGACCGGATCGCTTTTTGCCCCTCCGGGTTTACTTCCAGCTGAAGCCCTCCAAATCCAATAAATGATCAGTGGTCGCCCCCAAAGCCCTGGCCAGTGGAGCCAAAAGTGATATATCGGGTGTTGAGTTCTCTGTCTCCCATTTGCTTACCGCGCCGGCGGTAACTCCGATCATATTTGCCAATTGCTTCTGGGTAATATGCCGCTGCTTTCTCAGCCGCAAAATGTTTTTCCCTATGTTTAAACTGTTCATAGAACAAACCTCTCCTTATTCTTTGGTACTAATTTTTGTAGGTTCAAGTTTACGGTTTATCAATAGAGGCGAATTCTGGATATGTTCAAAAAAACTTGAATGTCCTTCAATATCTTGTAATTATTCCTTCGATACTGATCTATACATAAAAAAGCAGGTGCCGGTATAAACATGAATGGAGCAGCTTGGCCATTAACCATAAGTTCAAAGGAGAATCTACTCAAAGCCCGATGAAAGGAAGTTACCTAAAATCACATTTGGGGGGGGTGGTACCTGGAATTATCATTAAAAACATCCGTAGCGATACATATTGGCTTGGGGAACGATTAATTTTAGCAGGGAGGAACCGCATTTGAGAAACGGCAAATACAGGATTACCCTTGTTTCAATTCTAATTTTGTTGATGCTTTTCGCCGCAGGGTTACCTGCAGCCGCGGCCACGTTGCCGCCGCAGGCCAGGGCTGCTCACAAGCAACTGACGGAGCGTTTTACAGGTGAAGTTGCTTATGAACATGTTTACAACCTATCCGAGGGGATTGGCCCCCGGGTGGCAGCTACCGGCGCCGAGTACGAGGCGGCTTTATACATCCGGCAGGCTTTTGCCGACATCGGTTATGCTCCGGTGCTGCAGCCCTTTACCTATGTCCGCGGAGGAACTACCTATCACTCCCAGAATGTGGTGGCCGTGAAGCCGGGCCGCGGACATGCAATCCTGGTAATCGGCGCGCACTACGATTCGGTTCGCCGGGGTAAAGGTGCCGGCGACAATGCTTCCGGGGTGGGCGTCATGCTGGAGGCGGCCGCCTTGCTCAAGGATTACCCGACCTGGGCCACCGTCGTTTTTGTTGCTTTCGGAGCTGAAGAAGTTGGGCTGAAGGGTTCCAGTTATTTTGTCAGCCAGATGACTGAGCAAGAGATCGCCAATACCGTGGCCATGATCAACATGGATATGGTGGGAATCGGGGATTACCTGAATGTCTATGCAGGGCGAAACGGGCCTGGCTGGGTGCGTGAAATGGCCATGGATATTGCCCGGAACCAGGGTATTGACATACATACCACTCCGGCCGATACCTGGGACGGCGCCACCGGCGACTGGAGCGACCATGTCGCCTTTCGCCTGGCGGGTATTCCCATCGCTTACTTCGAGTGCTGGAACTGGTATGCTTTGCCCGGCAACATGGACGGCATTGAGATAGCGGGTGTAGGCAACATCTACCACACCGATGCGGACACCATCGCCATGGTCAAGCTGGAGAAACTGCGCAATACGGGCAAGGTGGTCACACCCCTGGCATATGAGCTGGCCAAAACGCCGCTGCCGCCGGAGCACTCCAAGGGCCGGGGCAAGCGTGTATCCCGCTACAACTCGGTTGTTTATGAAGCTTCGGTAAAGTAGTTCACACGGAGAAGCGGTCAATACTACAACAACTATATACCGCCATTCAAAACGGCAACCGGCGGGGAGGCCGTTAAATAGACAGCCTCCTGCCGGTTGCATCAATTTGCATTTAATACACCAGGCTTGCCAAATATTTTTTTACTCGGTTTTCTACGTCAGAGCCTGTCACCCCAGGCTTGCACTTTCCAACTTGTTGTAATAGTGTTAATAAAAAGCGTAAAGGGGGATTCCTTAATGGGCTCAAGCTTCATCATCGAGTGGCTCTTTAGCTTTATTAATTTTTTATTTCCAGCCGGACTGATTATCGCTGTTATTCTCCTGCTCGTTGTCCGCAGAAAACATATCTGTAAAAGGTCTGCATTAATCTCCGTGATCGCGTTGGTCCTGTTCTGGTTGTTCATCGGAACAGTTGCTTACTACAGATATTCTTCTTTGCCGGAATTAATGCAGTTTTATGGTTTTATCGGAATAATCGGGGCCATTCCCGTGTTGGTCCGGTTATACTGGCTGGGAACAACCTTCCTGGTTGGGGCTGCCGCGGGATGGCTGCTTGACTGGATTATTTCGGCGCGGATGGACCCGCTTGCTCCGACCATGGCCGCAGGCATGGCCAACCTCTTTGCGCTGACTCTCGGGCTGTTCCTGGCCGTAATTCTCGAACTTGTTTATCAGAAGGTCAGATCGTAAGCCTTACATAATCCGCAAAAAAACTGTTGACATTTATCATATAATGGAATAATATATTAATGATACCATAATGATATCATTATAGAAAAAGGAGCTGGTAAAATGTCGGGGAGTCTTAACCCAGGCGAAGGGAAACTGCAAGATCAAGAAATCGCGGCCAAATCAACAGGCGGGATGCCGGTTCTTCTGCTGAACATCATCTTGATGATTGCTGCACTACTCCTATTCATTTGGGGAGTCAAACTTGCTGCAACTGGCGCAACTTCCGGGGTAATCATGATCGTGGCCAGTTCAGTTTACCTTTTAATTGTTGGGCCGATCATTTTTTTGGGTTTAAAGGTGCTGAAACCGAACGAGGCTCTCGTGTTGACCCTCTTTGGCAGATACTACGGCACGCTCAAGGGGGAGGGATTTTTCTTTGTCAACCCCTTTGTTGCTGCGGTTAATCCCGCTTCTGCGGGTGCATCTTCAGGTGTTATTTCTCTTAATCCCGTTTCCGAAAAACAGGCGGCTCCGGGAGCCAATATTACCCTGCCAAACAAAAAAATATCGCTGAAAGCGATGACCCTGAACAACGAAAAACAGAAAATCAATGACCGGCTGGGTAACCCGATTATCATCGGGATCGTGGTGATCTGGAAAGTGGTCAACACCGCCAAGGCGGTCTTCAATGTAGACAATTACATTGAGTATTTATCTATTCAGTGTGACTCGGCGCTGCGAAATACTGTCCGGCTTTATCCCTATGACATATCCGATGCCTCAGATGAAGATAATGAGAAGTCTCTCCGCGGCAGCAGCCAGGATGTGGCGGATAAGTTAAAGACGGAGATCCAAGCAAAAGTGGAGATCGCCGGGCTGGAGATCATGGAAGCGAGGATCACCCATCTCTCCTATGCCCCGGAAATTGCCGCCGCCATGCTCCAGCGGCAGCAGGCTTCGGCGATCATTGACGCCAGGCAGATGATCGTTGAAGGAGCGGTAAGCATGGTGGAGATGGCGCTGAATAAATTGAATGAAAACGATATCGTGCAGTTGGATGAGGAGCGCAAGGCGGCCATGGTCAGCAATTTGCTGGTCATCCTCTGCGGCAACAGGGATGCCCAGCCGGTGGTTAACAGCGGATCCCTGTACTAATAAATGGAACAAGGGACTTTGATAAATGACAAACAAAGAAAATGATAAAAAGCAGCTCTTATTGCGGATATCATCGTCCCTTTGGCGGGAACTGGCAGCCTGGGCGGAAGATGACTTCCGCTCGATAAACGGGCAGATCGAATACCTCCTGACCGAGTGCGTGAAGCGGCGCAAAAAGGGAAAAAGGTGACAGGGGACGGTTCTCTGTCACCTCTCCTTTGTCATCCTGAGGGTAACGCCCGAAGGATCCCTGTCCT
>CAYFRE010000084.1:0-5885 GCA_964345455.1 uncultured Syntrophomonadaceae bacterium
CGCACGTTGCTCTTCGAAAGCCCCGGATCGCGTTCGGGTAGACTCTCGGCAAAGCGGAAGAAGGCATCTTCGGTTTCGCCCACCTCGTCAAGCGGCTTCATCTCAAGCGCCGGCTCCTTGGCCCGGCAGGTATCGATGCAGTTGCCGCAGCCGGTGCAGTCGAGGGGCGAGATCTGGATGCGGTAGCGCAGCCCCTCGGGATTTTTGCCGCCGGCCTTGATCGTGGCGAAACCTTCCGGGGCTCCTTCCAGGTCGGCTTCCCCGGCCAGGTAGGGGCGAATGGCCGCATGGGGGCAAACAAAAGAGCACTGATTGCACTGAATGCAGAGACCGGGGATCCAGACCGGCACCTTGACGGCAACACCGCGCTTTTCATAGCGGGTTGTCCCCAGGGGGACAACCCCGTCCGGCTGAAAGGCGCTTACCGGCAGCCGGTCGCCCTGCAGCGCCATCATCGGA
The DNA here is from genome assembly GCA_964345455.1 of uncultured Syntrophomonadaceae bacterium. Taxonomy (GTDB): domain Bacteria; phylum Bacillota; class Dethiobacteria; order DTU022; family DTU022; genus JAAZIN01. Next base: position 460 of record CAYFRE010000084.1, read on the forward strand.
TAGACCACTTCGCGGACGTACTGCGGCGCTTCCTCGGGAATATGGCGGGCCCCGCTTTCCGCATTGGCCCAGCTTTCGGGGTAGCGAACCTGCTCTATCGCTTCGATGGACTTCTTCATTACGGCGAGATTCTTCTCCACCACCTTGGGGCCTTTCTTGCCGTAAGATTTTTCGATCATCTTCTCCATTTCGGCGAAGGCGAGGGACGGCTCGATGACCCCGGTTGTCTTGAAGAATGCCGCCTGCATGATCACGTTGATTCTTCCGCCCAGACCTTCCGACGCAGCGATCTTCATCGCATCGATGTTATAGAACCTAAGCTTTTTACGGGTGATGGTCTGCTTCATCTCCGCCGGCAGCCGCGATTCCATCTCCTCAAGGCTCCAAGATGAGTTCAGCAGGAAGATGCCGCCCTCCTTGATCCCCTCCAGTAGATCGTAGCGTGTAACGTAGGAGGGATTATGGCAGGCCACAAAATCGGGCTGCTCGATCTGGTAGGGCGACTGGATTGGCCGGGGGCCGAAGCGCAGATGCGAAACGGTGATCCCGCCGGATTTCTTGGAATCGTAAACAAAGTAAGCCTGGGCATAGAGGTCGGTATTGTCGCCGATGATGACGATGCTGTTCTGGTTGGCGCCGACCGTGCCGTCAGAGCCGAGCCCGTAGAATTTGCAGCTGTAGGTTCCGGCGGGGGCGGCGTCGATCTGTTCTTTTACCTCCAGGGAACTGTGGGTAACATCATCGGTTATTCCCACGGTAAAATGGTTCTTCGGACGGGATTCCTGCAGGTTGTCGAAAACAGCCCTGGCCATGGAGGGGGTAAACTCCTTGGAGCTGAGGCCGTAGCGCCCGCCGACAATTACAGGTGTTTGACGCGCCTCCATGAAGGAGGTGCATATATCCTGGTAGAGCGGTTCGCCCGGGGCGCCCGGTTCCTTGGTCCGGTCAAGCACGGCGATGCGTTTGCAGGTTGAGGGCAGCGCCGCCAGGAAATGCTTCCCGGAGAAAGGCCGGTAGAGACGGACTTTAACCAGGCCGACCTTCTCTCCTTTGGCACAGAGGTAATTGACGATCTCTTCAACAGTATCCGAAGCCGAACCCATGCAGACAATCACATCTTCGGCATCGGGTGCTCCCGCGTAATCAAAAAGCCGGTAGCGGCGCCCGGTGAGATCGGAAACCCGCTCCATCATTTCAGAAACCAGGTCCGGCACGGCCAGGTAAAACGGGTTGGCTGCCTCGCGGTTCTGGAAATGAATGTCTGGATTCTGCGCGGTGCCCCGCTGGTGAGGGCGTTCGGGGTTGAGCGCGCGGTTCCGGAAAGCTGCAATCGCCTGCCAGTCAATCAGCTTCTTGATATCTTCGTAATCAATAACTTCAATCTTTTGCATTTCGTGCGAAGTGCGGAAACCGTCAAAAAAGTGTAAAAAGGGGACCCGTGATTTTATGGCGCTTAAATGAGCTACCAGGGCCAGGTCCATGATCTCCTGCACCGAGGCCGAGGCCAGCAGGGCAAACCCGGTCTGGCGGGCCGCCATTACATCGGAGTGATCCCCGAAAATGGAGAGAGCATGCGTGGACAGAGAACGGGCTGAAACATGGAAAACCGCCGGTAGAAGTTCTCCGGAGATTTTATACATGTTCGGGATCATCAGGAGCAGCCCCTGGGAAGCGGTAAAGGTTGTGGTCAACGCGCCGCTAACCAGTGAACCGTGGACTGCTCCGGCAGCGCCGCCCTCGGATTGCATCGTCGAGACACGCAGGGTCTGGCCGAAAATATTATTTCGACCGTAAGCGGCCCATTCATCACAGGTTTCAGCCATGCTTGAAGACGGGGTAATCGGGTAGATGGCGGCAACATCGCTTAGGGCATAGGCAATATGAGCAGCTGCGGTATTACCGTCCAGCGTTTGGGTGAGTTTAGACATTTGCATTCCTCCAGTTAGATGATATGTCTTGAACTTTTAAGAAGAATGAATCTCAAAATTTATCTTACTATGATCGCGTTTATATATCAACCTGCCCGGTGGGCGGCTTAATGTTCCGGGCTCACCGGCAATTGTCCCGTCCAGTGCAATCATATTACAAGTTGGGACCGGTGTAAAATGAAATTTATAAGGAAGGTATAAAAACGCGCAAGCTTCTTGAAACAGGCCGGCGCGCATGACATGAAGTGAAACGTTTGTCCGAATCATACTGCCATGCGCCGTCAAATCATGGCGAGATCTCCATTAGACTTACATCTGCCGGAGAGATCCCCTGGGTTACTTTCCTCACTTCGAGGAGATCTTTCAGGCTCAAATCAGTTTTCAAGTTGTGATAGCCCATCCAGAGCAGTTTCAGGCCCAGCTTGGTAAACTGGATCTCGCAGGCGGCAAGCAGTAGCTCAATCAGCATCTCTTCCTTGGCTGCGGTTGGCGCCGAGGCGTCATTCAGCAATAGCAGAACTTCGTTTCCGTCAAAACCGGTTTTAGGCGGGGATGCCGCCCGGCGGCCGGATGATGCGCCGTCATGGCCATCTTTTTGCAGGAGACCGATCATCTCCACGAAGCCGTATAAATTCAGATCGATGTAAAACTGGGGCGTCAGCCCGGTTAAAGAGGTTACGGCCAGGTAAAGCTGGTCGCGGCTGCCTCCCCGCTCCAGCAGCTCGCCGATGGGACAGGGTTTCGCTTTGAGTTCAACTCCGGCGGCCGGATCCAGCACGGTAAGCCGGGCGCAGCCTCCCGGGACCAGTGTGACCATCATCAGCACTTCCGCAGCCGGGTCATTCCACCACCGGCCGATCAAGAGAAAGTGAATGTTGTTTTTCTCTTTGCCCGGCAGAAGGCCGGCAGGAGGCCTTTCTTTTTCTAGGGGCGGATCTTCTGCCGCAGTTGGCGCCGATTCTTCCGCCGGCGCCGCCGCCTCGTTATCAAGCTCCTTCTTCTCCGGGAGAGCCGGGCTTGAATCGGGCCGTTTCTCCCCGGTGTGGAAAGATAGACCGGAATTTAGGCGGAAGTTTCCTTTCTTTTCGATCGGGTGAAATTTTTCCCCGGGATGAACAGAGGGCTCTTCAATTTTTTCCGGTAAAATAGAATTTTTCTGCTGAAAATAAGCGGAAACGGAGCAGAAAAGCAGAGCGAGCAGGCAGAGGGCAATCAACGAAGCGAGACGCTGCACCGGAACACCTCATTTCGAATCAAGGTATCCTTAGTTTTCCACAGGGATTGCGGCGGCATGCAGGGCATAAGTTGGCGACAGGCGGTGCCAAATATGCCAATTTTTCTGGTAGCAGGCGGCTGAAAGATTCTTATTCATAGCTTTTACTGCTGGAGACGTTTTCGCCGCTGCATTTTCGCGTTAAGCCGGTTGATCCGGTGCCGCAGCGCTGCGGGGTGACAGGGGCTGCTAAAAGGGATGCCGCCGCGGCGGCATGCTTCGCCCAGGGCTCGGCTGCTCCAGTCGAGAGCTGTCAAATAATCGCGGGCCCGGTGCTCGTAATACTTGGCCAGTTCGACATAAGCATCCAGGTTTTTGCCGCCCCGTCCGGCCAGCTCCCGCCACCAGGCGACCGCTTCCGTCCAGTTTCCCGTCTTTTTACACAGCAGGCCCAGCTGGGAGAGCGCCGTTTCCTCCAGGACGCCCGCTCCGCTGCCGACGACCTGCCGGTAGTAGCATTGCGCCTTATCGATATGCCCGGCCTCGTGGTAAAGCCTTCCCAGGGAGTAACATTCCGCGGGGTGTTCCGGTTTTTCGGAGGCGGCGGTGAAGGCGACCCGGCCGAGCAGCACGGCCATGGAGAGAATGTCGTAGACATTGTGTTCGAACACCTTTTTGAGAAGGTCGGTCTCACCGCGGCGGAGGTAGTTGAAATAGACGGCCGGGATCTCCTCGCCGGGAATATCGTCGCGTCGCTGAAATCCGAGGAGCGACTCTTCCAGAAAACCGAGTCTTCGCGAAGGGAAGCGCTCTCTCCAGAGGCTGCGCGCGCAGATCAGCAGGTCGAGATGATCGCGCGGCGCGGTCAGATGTGGTGTTCTTCTTAGAAGCTGACGGGTCTGGATCAAGGGGATGTCGAAAGCTTTCCCGTTGAAGGTGATCAGCCCGCTGAAGGGGGCCGCGAAAGCGGCAAAATGGTGCAGCATGGCCTCTTCTTCGGCGGGATGTCTCAAAAAATACTGGCGGATGCGAAAAGAGTCGCCTGCCAGCCAGCCCAGGCCGATCAAGAAGACCCAGGTGCCGGTGCCGCCGGAAAGTCCGGTGGTTTCGACATCAAGAAAGAGAAAGCGGGCCGGTTCGATCGCCTGAAGGCTCCGGTCGCGCGCCGGCAAAGCCAGGTCGCTGCCGCTGCAATCGAGGCTCTCTTCCAGGGTATAAGCGCCGTGCCGCCGGCTCAGGGAGAACGAGAGCTCGCGCAGGTAACAGCAGCCGGATGCGGTTCGGCCCAGATTCTCCTCTCCCGGAAAGAGAAAGACCTCTCCCGGAAGATCTCTTTCCACGGGTTCGTTTACCGGCCGGGCCGGGCCGAGTTCGCCGGAGCGCTGCAGCCTCTCCAGGCGCGCGCGGAGCTCATTTCTCATCCAGAACAACCTCCAGCAGCTGCCGGGTATAGTTCTTCCCGTCCGCGCCGGTCTGATCGACGGCCCCGACACAGGAGGGGCAGCCCATGCTGCAGCGGCAATTGACAATGGCTTCATGGGCGGCCCGGAATATCTCCCGGTAGATCCGGTAGAGTAGCTCGCTGTAGCCGACGCCGCCGGGATAGTTGTCGTAGAGATAAAGGGTCGGCATCCCGGTAAAGGGGGCCTTGACCTGGCTGACCGCGCGCAGGTCGCGGGGGTCGCCCATGATAAAAAGCGAGGCGATCTGTGGGATCAGGTTGGCCAGGCCCAGCAGCCCCGCCTCGAGAGCTGCCGGGGTAAGCCCGCCGGTCGAGGCCGGGGGGAAGGAGATCCAGAAGGCGGTGGTATGCATTTCTGTTTCCGGCAAGTTTACCGGTCCGGTGCCCAGGTTTTCATGTGTATGGAAGCGGATCTTCTTGAACATGGAGACCAGTGCATTGATCCGAACCTCGCCCCAGGCGTGCAAAACCCTCTTTTCTTCGCGGGCAAAGGTGTCGAGAACCTTCAGATCGACGGAGAGGTTGGCATCGGTAAAGTAGTTTACCCGGACAGCGCGGACATACGCCTTCTTTTCGGCGAAGTCAAGCCGCTCCACCTGGTACTGCCGGCCGCCGTGGATATAGACGGCCTCTTCGTGGACCAGCATCGGGGCGCTGAAGCGGTCCACTTCGCCGATAACTTGCGGCTGGGCCGTGGTTGCATCGATGATCACCACATTTTCACGGGCAGCGCTGCGCAAAGAGATCTCCTCGGCCGGGTAGGCATCCTCCATCCAGTGAAAGGTCCCGTCTGAGTTGTAGAGGGTACCCGCATCGGCGCGAA
>CAYFRE010000084.1:5895-8418 GCA_964345455.1 uncultured Syntrophomonadaceae bacterium
ACGTGATTGGTCAGGATGATCAGGTTGTCGGGGTTGATCAATGCCCGCTCCGGGGAGCGTCCGAAAAAATAGTCGGGATTGTTGACAATATACTGGTTCAGCGGCGCGCTGTTTGCCATGAGCAGCCCCAGGGAGACACCGCTGCGCCTCCCCGAGCGCCCCGCCTGCTGCCAGGTGCTGGCGATGGTCCCGGGATAGCCGTTGATGATGCAGGCCTCCAGCTCCCCGATGTCGATGCCCAGCTCGAGGGCGTTGGTGCTGACCACTGTCTTCACCGTGCCTTCGCGTAGCCCCGCTTCGATGGAGCGCCGCTCCCGGGGCAGGTAGCCCCCGCGGTAGCCGCGGATGCCGCTGTCTTTCCCCGGGATTTCTTTCCCTCCCTGCTGCATATAGGTCAGCAGCAGTTCCACCCCGAGGCGGCTGCGGGTAAAGACAATCGTCTGCACCTTCTTCCGGTAAAGCTCTCTGGCCAGGCGCTGCGTCTCCAGGAGAGCGCTGCGCCTGATGCCCAGTTCGCGGTCGACAACCGGCGGGTTGTAAAAGATAAAATGTTTTGTGGATCGAGGCGCCCCGCTCCGGTCAATCAGCGTAACCGGCTCTTCGATCAACGCCCCGGCCAGCTCCGCGGGGTTGGCGATGGTGGCGGAGCAGAGGATAAAGAGGGGCGATCTTCCGTAAAAGCGGCAGATCCGCTTCAACCTGCGGATCACGTTGGCCACGTGGCTGCCGAAGACGCCGCGATACTGGTGCATCTCGTCGATGACGATAAATTTCAGGTTCTGAAAGAGCTTCACCCACTTGGTATGGTGTGGCAGGATTCCCGTGTGGAGCATATCGGGATTGGTTACCACGATATTGCCGCTCTGTCTGATAGCCTGGCGCAGCCCCGGCGCGGTATCGCCGTCGTAGGTATGCGTGCGCAGATCGATCCGCATCTCACCGACCAGCGCTTTCAGCTCGGCAACCTGGTCCTGCGAGAGCGCCTTGGTCGGAAACAGGTAGAGGGCGCGGCTTTCCCCGTCCGCCATAAACTTGTTTATCACGGGGATATTGTAGCAGAGAGTTTTTCCCGAGGCGGTGGGGGTAACCACGACCACGTTTTCTCCGCGGGCGGCCGCCCGGAGAGCGGCGGCCTGGTGGCTGTAAAGGCGCTCGATCCCCCGCCGGCGCAGCGTTTCCCGGAGGCGGGGATCAAGGGAAACGGGGAACTCTGCATAAGATCCTTCCCGCGCCGGCAGCTCCTCCCACCGGGTCACATTGCGCATAAAAGCGGGGTCATCCTGCCACCGCGCGAGCAGCTCTTCCAAACCGGACATCTCTTCAACCGCCTTTGACATGATCAGTTAATTATTATTTCGATGCCACGTCCTGAAACCCTACTTTTCAGGTCCCCCCTTTTTAAAAAGGTGGGCAGGGGGGATTTATAAACACTAGACAATCAGGCCAATTATCTTCAGCTAAACAGGTAAAGGGTTCCGCCGGCCGGCAACGAAAAAATAATGGAGGGGGTGTGACATTTTCCCCTCCCCATTGGGGCCCTGGTCAGGTTTACTTCATCTCCGTACTGTACCATAATTTACAAAGGAGGTCATGGCTATGCGTCGCGGATGCCCCTACGGCACCCACAGGGTGCTCGAACCAAAAGGGCTGCTTCCCCAGCCGGCATGGAAGATCGATAACACCATGGATCCATATGACAACGAGATTATGATCGAGGTTGACACGTTGAATATCGACTCCGCCAGCTTTACCCAGATCAAGCAGGAGGCGGGGGATGATGATGCCCGTATTGGTGAAATCATGATGAAGATTGTCGAGGATCGGGGCAAGCACCACAACCCGGTTACCGGTTCGGGCGGTGTCCTCGTCGGCCGCGTCTCCAAGATCGGCCCGGCCCTGGCCGGCAAGATCGACCTTCAAACAGGCGATCGCATCGTCACCCTGGTATCCCTCTCGCTGACCCCTTTAAAAATCGATCGGATCAAGAAGATTCACCGGGAAACAGACCAGGTAGAGATCGAGGGGAAGGCAATTCTATTTGAAAGCGGCATCTATGCCGTTCTTCCCGATGATCTGCCTGAAAACCTGGCCCTGGCCGTGCTCGATGTGGCTGGCGCGGCGGCCCAGACCGCGAGGCTGGTCAAGCCCGGTGACCGGGTCGTGGTTATCGGGGCCGGAGGCAAATCCGGGCTTCTCTGCCTGCACGAGGCGCGCAAACGCGCCGGGGTGACCGGCCAGGTGATCGGGATTGCGCCCCGCGAAAAGAGCAAGCAGAGGGCCGAATCGACCGGCAACTGCGATAAGGTGATCCTGGCCGATGCCACCAACGCTCTTGAAGTGATGGAAAAAGTTAAAGAGGCCACCGGGGGCCAGATGGCCGACGTGACGATCAACTGTGTCAACATCCCTAACACGGAGCTCTCTTCAATTTTGGCCACGCGCAACGGCGGGACGGTCTACTTCTTCAGCATGGCCACCAGCTTCACCGCGGCCGCCCTGGGGGCTGAAGGGGTGGGCAAGGAC
>CAYFRE010000085.1:0-4200 GCA_964345455.1 uncultured Syntrophomonadaceae bacterium
GAGCTGGTACAGGCTTATTTCCTCCTGGTCCAGATCGAGAAAAGTGATGACGAAGCTGCGGAGGAAACAATAAAGGGCTACGAGGATAATCTCAAAAAGTTTAGCCTGGAACTGGTTGAGCTGGAACCGGATAAGCCCGAGCACCGTTTGCAGTTGCTTTATGTCTACGAACAGATAGATGAGGATGATGAGATTATTGCCGAAGAGATCGCCTCTCTGCGCGAGCTGCTTCATGAGAATCCGGATCCCTCCTCCAGCCTTAAGCTGATCGGGTTTATGAAATCCTCCAAACTGCAGGAAGAGATCATGAACGAGGAGATCGACCGGCTAAGGGTACATTTCGAACAATTAGAGGAGTCAGATGAGCTCAACAGTGAAAACCGCTACTATTATGCTTATCTGCTGGGTGAATACCTGGAAGAACCGCGAGCGGCTGAAGACCAGCTATTACTGATCATGGAAAAAGAGCCGGAGGACAGCACTTTTTACAGCGCGGCAAATAATTACCTGGAGCAACTCCGGAAAGAAGAAAAAGAGGATAGCTCGTCAGAGGAAGAGTAATTATTTCTTGATCGGAGACGGTATGAAACAGGAAACCTGGCTCCGCCTGTGGGGAGAACTGCGTAAACGGCTGATCCTGATCTTCCTGATCATTGCTTCGGGAGCGGTTTTCTGCTATATTTTTATCGACCGGATTCGCAATGTTCTCCTTCTTCCCACTTTAACTCCGGATACCATTAAGTTTTTTCAGATCTTTGTCCGGCAATATCCCTATCTGGAGCTGCCGGCTGATCTGGAATTACCCGTAAAGATGATATTCCTTACACCCGGTGAAGCATTCATGGCCGATCTGCGGCTAGCCCTGGTCTGCGGCACGCTGCTTGTCTTGCCGCTGATCCTCTACCAGGTGGTGGCCCTCATCCTCGCGGTACGCAAGAGGAGCCGCCGTGGCCCCCTCCTGTTGATTCCGGCAATCTGCCTGCTTTTTCTGCTGGGGTTGGCTTTTGCTTATTTCGTGGTCTTCCCATTTGCCATGAACTTTTTCCTCAGTTTTGCCTCCGCCGATATTGGAGCCGAATGGAGCATCGGCCGTTACCTCTCTTTCGCCACATCCTTTTTGTTTGCCTTCGGCCTGGTTTTCCAGATCCCGCTGCTGTTCTGGTTTCTCGGCAGCATCGGGTTGATCAATGCCGTCTTCTTGAAACGGCACCGCAGGTTTGCCATCGTGATTATTCTAATTCTTGCCGCAGTGCTCACACCTCCCGACGTGTTTTCCCAGATCCTGATGGCGATCCCGCTCCTGATTCTTTATGAATGCGGCATACTGCTTGTCTCCTTCACCCAGCGAAGGAGGCCGGGTTCTGCACTGGAAGGCTGAAGCCGCGATACCCTTCTCTTGTCCTTTGCGTTTAGTGCCCTTTTAGCAAGGTTTTTCTTTTTACGCAGGAAAATTTCACTAATTTGTCGAATTCAAACCCCACAAGGTGTCGCCTGATGAAGTTAATGAAAGAAGGTGCGAGGCCGTGAAGCTACAGAAAAACGAGGAAGTTTACAAAGGGGATTTGCGCGAAGACGGTGTCAGAGAGGGCAAGGGGAAGCTCACCTGGCCTGACGGCAGCTTTTATGCAGGTGACTGGGAAAACGGCAAATTTCACGGTTGGGGTACCTTTTCCTGGCCGGGCGGCGAAAGCTACGAGGGCGAGTGGGCTGAAGACAAGATGCACGGGCGCGGTGTCTATACCTTTGGCGACGGCCGCCGCTATTCCGGCCAGTGGCAAAACGACTGCATGTCCGGTTGGGGAGTATACACCCGGCCCAACGGGGAGAAATATGAAGGTGAATTCCTTGATAATGAATATGCCGGCCGCGGCAGCTATACCTGGGCCAGCGAGCAAATGTATGACGGCGAATGGCAGGATTCGGTAATGCACGGGCAAGGTGTAATGATCTGGCCCGACGGCAGGCGATACGAGGGAACATGGCATAATGGCCGGCGGCACGGTACTGGGACACAGAATTGGCCTGATGGTAAAAAGTATTCCGGGCAGTGGCGTGAAAATAAAATGCACGGCCGGGGCGAGCTGCACTTCCCGGATGGAGGCATTTACCTGGGGAAATTCAGGGACGGGGAGCCCGCCCGCCGGGGCCGCTATACCTTCCCCAACGGCGCCGCCGTTTATGCCGGGCCGCTTTCGGGCGGGAAGCCCCACGGCAGGGGCAAGGCTGTCTATCCCGACAGGTCTACACTGGCCGGGCAGTTTACTGCCGGAGAATTTCCGGAGAAGGGGCGTTATACTTTTCCTGATGGCGCCAGGTACGAAGGTGAGCTCAGCGGCGGCAGGCCGCACGGGGAAGGTATGCTCAGATATTCCAGCAGGGCTCAACTGCAGGCAGTTTTTCATGAAGGCCGGCCGGGGGCGGAGGGGAAATATATCTATCCTGATAGATCGGTCTACACGGGTGAGCTCAAAGAAGGGAGGCCTCACGGCCTGGGCACGCTGCACCATCCCCGGGGAACCAGGTACCGGGGCCGGTTTGCAAACAGCAAGAAACACGGTTCGGGCAAACAGGAGTGGCTTGACGGCCGGGTCTATGAGGGCCGGTGGGAGCAGAATACGATTTCTGGAAAGGGCGCTTTAACTCGGCCAAATGGTGAGGTTTATCAAGGCATATTTAAAAACGGCAAGCCCCACGGGCAGGGAACTTATCGCTGGCCTGATGGGGCCTCGTACAGGGGTGAATGGGAAAACGGTCTCTTTCACGGCCGTGGAGTTTACCGGTATGCAAACGGGGACCGTTATGAAGGTGAATTTGTCCGGGGGAAACCGCACGGGGAGGGCGGCTATTCCTGGTCTGACGGCAGAACATATCGCGGCAGCTGGGAAAAGGGCCGCAAATGCGGTCAAGGGACGATGGCCTGCCCCGACGGCAGGATCTACACCGGTGAGTGGAAAAAAGATCTCTTTCACGGCGAGGGGACAATGAAATATCCCGACGGTTCCGTGCAGAGCGGCCGCTGGCGGTATGGAGAGATACAGGGGGATTCATCCCCGGAGCGTGTAATCAAAGAATGATACATCAGTCCCGGGCCGTTATTTATGTCAAATGCAAACTTTTAAAAATCTGTTAGTTATCAAAGATAACCAATCACCCTTGACAAGCAATTCAGTTCTGGTGTATAAATAGTTAGGTAAACCTAACTTATGGAGGTGATCAAGGTGAGTCCACTGCCTCTCAGCGCAGCGATGCAGGATTACCTGGAAGAGATCTTGAATCTTTCCAATCGCCTGGAAACGGTTCGAGTTACAGATATTGCCGAACGGCTAAATCTGACAAAGGCCAGTGTCAGCCAGGCCTTGAGCCAGCTGCGCGAGCATGGCCTGATTAATCAGGACCGCTACGGCCCCGTGGAGCTGACTGAACGGGGGCGCTACTACGGGCAGGTGGTCAAACGCCGCCACGAGGTGTTGCGCAGTTTTCTCACCGAGGTGCTGGATCTGGATCATCAAACCGCGGAGAAGGATGCTTGCCAGATGGAACATGCGGTCAGCAGCGAGACGATCGAGCGGCTCGTGGACTTCTTGATCAGGGGCGGCTACTGCAGCGGTTTCAACGATGTAACATAACAGTGGAAACTGAACTCTAAACACAATTTTTGTTCGATGGGTGTTAGGCATGGTTAACTTAGTGGAGAGGTGAACAAACTGAAGGTAGTATCTCTGGCAGAAATGAAGACAGGTCAGTCGGGCCGGATCAGACAGATTTACGGCGGTCGTGGCATGGTTGCAAGGCTGCAGGCTCTCGGGCTTTATCCCGGGAAAAAGATTACCAAGCTGAGCGACGTCTTAAGAGGTCCGGTGGTGGTGGAGATAGATCGTACCCGCATCGCTTTAGGCCATGGCCGCGCCAGCCGCATCTTTGCGGAGATAGAAGAGTAGAGGGCGCCGGTCCGGTAAAGGGGTGTTAAAACAGATGCAGCATGAAAACAAAATGGTCCTGGTGGGCAATCCCAACGTTGGTAAAAGTGTTATTTTTTCGCAGTTGACCGGGGCGCGGGTACAGGCCGTCATGGCCTGGGAGGTGCCGCTGTACTACGGCATGTCACCCACCCTCGACGTCGACCTGTCCGAACAGACCCGCAAGGCGCTCAACGATCAGGTCGCCGAGCGCGCCGTTGTTGAGGTCGACACCGCGCAAGCC
>CAYFRE010000085.1:4210-8236 GCA_964345455.1 uncultured Syntrophomonadaceae bacterium
CGGCCACCGGGCGCTGGGTGAGCAGGTAGGGCTTGACCGGGGCGCGGGTGGTGGTCTCCAATTATCCGGGCACCACGGTTGAATTTGCGCGCGGGCAGCTCCATGCAGGCAACCGGATCTGGGAAGTTCTCGATGCTCCGGGGACTTACAGCCTTGAACCGGCCTGCCGGGCCGAGGAGGTCACTGCCGGCCTGGTAGATTCGGCTGACATAGTGATCAACGTGGTCGATGCTACCAACCTTGAACGCAACCTCTATTTGACCGGCCAGCTCCTCGAGAGGGGTGTCCCCGTGATTGTGGCATTAAACCTGATCGACGAGGCGGTCCAAAAGGGAGTCAATATCGACGTTTCCCGTTTACAGAAGCTGCTTGGCGTTCCCGTGATCCCGACGGTGGCGATTAGCGGCAAAGGTTTACCGGAGCTGGTTGCCGCCCTGCCGGAAGCCGGGCGCGGATCGGGGAGAGTTTTCTCTGCAGACGAGCGCTGGATCTGGATCGGGGGCGTGATCAAGCAGGTGCAGAGGGTGGCCCGCCGCCGCCAGACCTGGCTCGAAGCGCTGGAGCTGGCCAGCATCCGCCCGCTCACCGGGATTCCCATCGCCGCAGCGGTACTGTATCTCGCCTTCAAGATCATTATCGTGTGCGGTGAGAAACTGCAACAGTTGCTGGAAAGCATCTTTTTTGAACCGGTTTACCTGCCCCTGCTCCAAACTCTCGGCCGGTGGCTGGGTGGCGCCGGCTTCTGGCATGATCTGCTTATTGGAAAACTCAACGGGGGGCAGATCCATCTTGAAGAATCGATGGGGCTGCTGAGCACGGGTGTTTTTGTGATATTTGGAGTGGTGCTGCCCTTCCTGCTCATGTTTTACCTTGTTCTCGGTCTCCTGGAGGACTGCGGCTACCTGCCCCGCCTGGCCGTGATGAGTGACCGGATGATGCACCGACTGGGGCTGCATGGCTTTGCCATCATTCCGATGCTCCTCGGCTTTGGCTGTAACGTTCCCGCGGTGCTGGCCGCGCGCAATCTAGAGAGCAGGCGGGAGAGGTTGATTGCCAGCACCATGCTGGCGGTGGCTGTTCCCTGTGCCGCCCAGATGTCGATGATCATCGGGCTGGTCGGCAGCCACGGCGGGGCCTATCTCGGGGTCATCCTGGCCACGCTTTTTCTGATCTGGGCGGCAACCGGCCTCTTGCTGGATCGAGCCCTTCCGGGATATACCCCCTCCATGATCGTCGAGATACCGCCCTACCGGTGGCCGGGCTTCAAAGCGCAGGTGCAAAAGCTGGGAATGCGCCTGCAGCATTTCTTTGCCGAAGCGCTGCCTTTCATCTTTGGAGGCATCTTGCTGATCAATTTACTTTATCTGCTCGGGGTGATCGATTTTCTGGCGGGCATCTTCGCCCCGTTCTTACAGGGGCTGCTCGGTCTGCCCAAGTAGGCTGTCTCTACGCTTCTGATAGGTTTCCTGCGCAAAGATGTTGCCGTGGCCCTGCTGGTCCCCCTGGACCTTTCGGCGCGGCAGTTTGTCATCGGCGCCACCGTGCTGGCCACCTATTTCCCCTGCGCCGCCGCTTTTACTGTTCTGATCAAGGAGTTGGGGATCAGGGATATGGCTATTGCCGCGGGGATGATGCTTCTTCTCTCCACCGCGGCGGGAACCACGCTCAACCTGTTGCTCGATAGAATACTCCCGGCGGCTTACCTGGCCCTGCTCCTGGCCGGGCTGGCGATAATCCTGATCACCTTTTGCGGCGGCAGCTCCGACCGGAGAGAAGACAGTAGAATCTTTAACAAATCGACCAGAGAAAGAGGGATCTAATCATGCAAACAACAGAAACCAGTGCGGGCGGCGCTGCTTCCCAACCGCACCTGGAAAAGCTGGAGCAGCCCGACGAGAGCCGGATCCACCATGTGATCGCGGTGATGAGCGGCAAGGGCGGGGTTGGAAAATCATCGCTTTCCGCCCTGCTGGCGGTTTCCCTGGCCCGGGAAGGATACCGGGTCGGCCTGCTCGATGCCGATATCACCGGGCCGAGCATTCCCAAATTGTTTGGCCTGAAACGGCAGGCGGCGGCAGAAAATGAAAAGATTGTGCCTCCGAAAACTACATTGGGGATCAAGGTAATCTCGCTTAACCTGCTCCTGCAACACGAAGACGACCCGGTGATCTGGCGGGGACCGTTGATCGGCGGAGCGGTGAAACAGTTCTGGACCGATGTGCTCTGGGGGGAGATCGATTACCTGGTGGTGGATCTGCCGCCCGGAACCGGCGATTCGCCCCTGACCGTGATGCAATCGCTGCCCCTGGACGGGCTGCTGATCGTGACCTCACCCCAGGATCTTGCCGTGATGGTGGTGAAGAAGGCGATCAAGATGGCCCGGATGCTGGAGGTGCCCATTCTCGGTATGGTGGAAAATATGAGTGGATTGCTCTGTCCGCACTGCGGTAAGCCGGTGGAGCTCTTCGGGCCGAGCCAGGCCCGGACGGTGGCGGAGGAGACCGGAATCAGGTTGCTGGGGACAATCCCGCTGGATCCGGAGCTCTCCCGCCTCGGAGACCGCGGCGAGATCGAGCAGTACCGGGTAGATTTTCTCAAGGAGATTCCGAAGCTGTTGAAATAAAGTTAAGCGGCCGGAACCGGCCGTGTATGAAAGGGGGATATGCTTCATGAAATTGGCTGTTTGTGCGCAAGGTGAAGGGCTGGAAGCGCAGGTGGATCAACGCTTTGGGCGCTGCCCCTATTTTGTGATTGTCGACGCGGAGACCGGAGAACCGGTTAAATCGATGCCGAACAGCGGCATGAGCGCTGCCGGCGGGGCGGGACCGCAAAGCGCCCGCCAGCTGTCGCAGGAAGGGGTGGAAGCGGTGGCGCTGGGCCATGTCGGGCCCAATGCCGCGGCCGCCCTCAAGGCGGCAGGGGTTGCCATTTACGGGGGGGTATCCGGGACGGTCCGGCAAACCTGGCAGCTTTTCAGTGAAGGCAAGCTGCCGGTTATAGATGATGCAACGGTAGATTCACATCATGGAATGCAGTAACTTCACAGCGATAAAATTCCCTCTTCCCGGAATAGAATCCCCCCTCCCCGGGACAAAATCCCTTCTCCCCTTGGGGAGAGGGGGAATCATTCCGGTATAAGTCCTGGAATCAGTATCTCGTTAAAGGAGATGTGATCTATGAAAATCGCTATTGCCACCGATAACGGCCATGTGTCGCAGCATTTCGGACACTGTGCCGCATATACCCTGGTGGAGCTGGAAGATAACCGGGTAATCAACAAAGAGATCATTGAAAATCCGGGGCACCAGCCCGGTTTCCTGCCCGGTTTCCTGGCCCGGTACGGGGTCTCCTGCATCATTGCCGGCGGGATGGGCCGGCGGGCGCAGGAGCTGTTTGCGGAGCAGAATATTGAACCCGTCGTCGGTGTGACCGGTTCGGTGGAGCAGGTGATTGCCGATTATCTTTCCGGTAATTTGCAGCCCGGAGAAAGTCTTTGCGATCACCGGTACGGCGAACATCGCTGTTCAGAGGAGCATTAAGCGAGTATCAGGGAAAGGGGGGTGAAAAAAGATGTATAGAGGCAGACACCAATACGGTCCCGGCTTCCGGAGGAGGGGACGGGGACGCTTCCCGGAAGCCCGCGGTTTTTGGCGCGGCGGCCCCGGCTGGGGCTGGGGGCCCTACTGCTTTGCCTGGGATGCTCCTTATTTCGGAGCGCCTCCCTGGGCCGGCCCTTATGGAGCCGCCGGTATGGCCGGCGCAGATGTCGATGAAGGCGAATGGTTGAAATCGGAAGCGGCCGAGCTCCGGGCCGAGGCGGAGGCCATCAAAAACGAGCTGGCCGAAATTGAAAGACGCCTGGCTGAAATTGAGCGGCCGGAAGAAGAGTGAGTGGTCTGTAAAACCGGAAGAAGGGGCGGGGTTATTCCCCGCCTCCATTACCGGACGGGGGAAGGAAGATTGGCATGATCATTGCTATAGCCAGCGGTAAGGGCGGGACCGGGAAGACTACAGTGGCCACAAACC
>CAYFRE010000086.1:0-5490 GCA_964345455.1 uncultured Syntrophomonadaceae bacterium
GGGTGATCTTCCTCATCGCCTGCCTGATGGCATTTGCCACCGGCACCTCCTTGGGAACGATGGGGATCATTACTCCCCTGGCCATCCCGGTGGCCTTTGCTCTTAATGAGGCCATCCTGATTCCGACCCTGGCTGCAGTGCTAACCGGGGCTATCTTCGGCGACCACTGCTCGCCCATCTCCGACAGCACCATCCTTTCCTCCACCGGGTCGGGGGCGGACCATATCGACCACGTCCGCACGCAGATGCCTTACGCAATTCTCGCGGCGGTGGTGGCGGCTGTCTTCGGCTTTATCCCCGCCGGGTTTGGAATCCCCTTCTGGATTACAATTCCCGTGGGCCTGGCCGTGATGATTCTCTTTGTCCGCTTTGTGGGCAAGAGCACCGCTTCGGAAGCAGACATTATGGAAACGGATACGGCTGATATAAAGGCGTAAATCATCTTTTATCAAAAAGGGCGCCGGCTGAAAGAGCCGGCGCCCTTTAAACTGACCTTCTCCTGCATGCCTTTGAGCAAAACAATTGCCAAAGATAATGGCCGGGTTACACTGCGCCGCAGTAGGGCGGTGAATAGTATAGAAGGGAGAGATAGAAATGCGCGATTACCGCGAAATTACTCTCTGGAAAGATGTCACCGCAGAGCAGTGGAACGACTGGCGCTGGCAGGTGGCCAACCGGATCACCACCCTGGAAGATCTTAAGCAGGTGATCGATCTCACCCCCGAGGAAGAAGAAGGGGTCAAGGAGTGCCTCCAGACTCTGCGCATGGCCATCACCCCTTATTTTGCCACCCTGATTGATCCCGGTGACCGCGACTGCCCGGTGCGCCGGCAGGCGGTGCCGACTGCCCTGGAGCTGCAGCAGGCGGCCTCGGATATGGCGGACCCGCTTTACGAAGATGTCGATTCGCCGGTGCCCGGCCTGACCCACCGCTATCCTGACCGGGTACTCCTGCTGGTGACCGACCAGTGCTCGATGTACTGCCGCCACTGCACGCGGCGCCGGATTGCCGGCGTCACCGATATGCCCCGGACGAGGGAGGAGGTCGACCGGGCCATCGATTATGTCCGCCGCACCCCGGCAGTGCGCGATGTGCTCCTCTCCGGCGGCGACGGCCTGCTCATCGGCGATGACTTTATCGAATATATCCTCAAGCAGTTGAAGGCGATCCCGCATGTCGAGATAATCCGCTTCGGGACCCGCGCCCCGGTGGTGCTGCCGCAGCGGATCACCCCGGAGCTATGCCGGATGCTGGCAAAGTATCATCCGATCTTTTTGAACACCCATTTCAACCACCCGAAGGAGATCACCCCGGTTTCGGCGGCAGCCTGCGCCCGCCTGGCCGATGCGGGCATCCCCCTGGGGAACCAGTCGGTGTTGCTGCGGGGCGTGAACGATTGCCCGCTGGTCATGAAAAAGCTGGTCCAGGGGCTGCTCAAGTTAAGGATCCGCCCCTACTATATCTATCAGTGTGATCTCTCGCAGGGAATCGAGCATTTCCGCACGCCGGTCGCCGCAGGTATAGAAATGATCGAATACCTGAGGGGACATACTTCGGGCCTGGCCATTCCAACTTTCTGTATCGATGCGCCCGGCGGCGGCGGGAAGATCCCGGTGTCCCCGCAGTATCTCATCTCCCAATCGGCCGGCCGGGTGGTGCTGCGCAACTTCGAAGGGGGCCTCTACACCTATACCCAGCCGAAACACTCCATCGATCCTGAACAGGGCTGCAGCCTCTGCGGCGGCAAGCATAACGACGAGGCCTACGGGGTCAGCCGGATGCTCGGAGGCAGGGTTGTGGCGATGGAGCCTGCCGAGAAGGAGTAGCGCCCTGAAACAGACCACACCATATCTTACCCCCGGTGATTGCCTCTCCGGGGTTTTTTTACCCGCCGTGCCATGATTCTCTCCGCTGTAATTTAGTCAGCCGTGTCCAGTTTTCCGGCACCAGGTAGAGGAACGAAGGCGACAATTGTCGAATAAAGCAGGTAGCTTCTACAGGCACCATACTGGACGAAGGCGGGTGGCAGATGGACTTTGCGGAGATTTCCAGGCAAAACACGATTCTGAAAACCGTGCTTAACCATACCGATGAAGCGGTCCATATCATTGATCGTGACGGGATCACCAGGTTTTACAACAGGGTTGCCGCCGATATGGAGGGAATGGATCCGGAAGAGGTCCTGGGCAAACATATCCTCGAGGTCTATCCTTCACTCACCCTGGAGTCCAGCTCTCTGTTAAAAGTGCTTCAGACCGGGAAACCGGTGCTGAACCAGCAGCAGACGCTGATCAACCGCAAAGGCCGGGCGGTGACGATGTCTTATTCCACCTACCCAATTTACTACCGGGACCGGATTGCCGGCGCATGTGATATCTCCCGCGATATAACCAGGATCAAGGAGCTTTCAGAGAGACTGCTTGATCTGCAGGCGAGCCTGCAGGAAAAAAAAACATCCGCGATTAAAAAAGGAGCGGCCGTTCAGGAAAGATTATCCGGCGCCCGCTATACCTTCAATGATCTTATCGGGCAGGATGCCAGGATGATCGAACTGAAGGTTGCCGGGCAGCGGGTGGCGGCCAGCAGTTCACCAATTCTTGTTTACGGGGAAACCGGCACCGGCAAAGAGCTGCTCATCCAGGCGATCCACAACGCCGGACCGAACCGCGGCGGGCCGTTTATTGCCCAGAACTGTGCCGCTCTGCCGGCCACGCTCCTCGAGAGCATCCTGTTCGGAACGGTTAAAGGAAGCTTCACCGGCGCGGAAGACCGCCACGGACTTTTTGAAATGGCCGACGGGGGGATGCTCCTTTTCGACGAGATCAACTCGATGCCCGTGGAGCTGCAGGGCAAACTGCTGCGGGTGCTGCAGGACGGCACCTTCAGACGAATCGGCGACCACAGGCTCAGGGAAGTAAATGTCCGGGTGGTCGCCTCGACGAATATCGAACCCCTCGAAGCGGTCCGGAAGCAGCATCTCCGCCTGGATCTTTATTACCGTCTCAACGTGGTTTCTTTAAGGATCCCGCCGTTACGCGAGCGTCCGGATGATATCATGCTTCTCACAGAGACCTTCATCAAGGAATACAACGAGATGTTCGGCTTGCACGTCAAAGGGGTGACCCGACGGGTGGAAGATATCTTCAAGCGGTACAGCTGGCCCGGAAATGTGCGTGAGCTGAGGCACAGCATTGAACATGCCATGAATATGGTTGACGGGCTCCTTATTGAAGAGAAGCAGCTGCCTTTTCAGATCAGCCAGATGGGGATGCGGCCGCAAATCTCGCTTGACCAGGTTGGTCTGAACGGCGGGCTTCCTGAAGCGGTCAGGTTGCTGGAAATAGAGATCATTACGACAACCCTGCGGCAGTGTGCCGGCAATATCTCCAAAGCGGCAAGGCGTTTGCGCCTGCCGCGGCAAACCCTCCAGTACAAGCTAAAAAACTTTGAAATTTCAATTGAAGATTTTTAGACTTGCCGGTTAATGGGCGCTTACGCCCGGATTCTGGCGGCCTATCCTGACTATTTTACAAAACTATCTCCACTTACAGGCATTTTATCCAGCATACAGCGCCTTGAAACCATCTGGTATGAGAATTGCATAAACGAAGGCTATAGAGAATAGATCGTAAAATCAGCAAATTGGCGGCTTTCACAGTCTTGGGGAAGGCGCCGGTAAACCGGTAGTTCATGATTCAGAAAGGGGTGCGCGAATATTTATTTCAGCTTTCCCCAGTGTCAGTTGATACTCCAGAGATCATTGAAAAACAAGGAGGTTAATTCGTGGTTGAAAACTTCGGTTTTCTGTCGATCTTACCACCGCTGGTAGCTATTGTGCTGGCAATTGCCACCCGCCAGGTCTACGCCTCAATGTTTATCGCCATCTGGCTGGGCGCGACTTTCCTGAACGGTTACAACCCCTTTCTCGGACTGCTGCGTTCGCTGGACAACTACATGATTGGCAGCGTGGCCGATCCCTGGTATGCGCAGGTCCTTGTCTTCACGATGCTGATTGCGGCGATGGTCGCCTTGATGACCAGGTCAGGCGGCGCCAACGCGATTGCTGAAGCCCTGGCGAAGAGAGCCAAGTCGGCAAAGGCCGGGCAGCTATGCGCATGGCTTATTGGGATGATTATCTTCTTCTGTGATTATACAAGCTGCCTGATTACCGGGAACACCGCCCGTCCGCTGACCGATCGGCTGCGGATCTCCAGAGAGAAACTGTCCTATATCGTTGACAGCACCGCGGCGCCCATAGCCACCATCGGGCTGATCTCGACCTGGATCGGCTACGAGCTGGGGATTATCGGGGAGGCTTTTGCCAAGATCGGGGTAACGGCCAGTCCTTACTCCCTCTTTTTACAGAGCATCCCCTACCGCTTCTACAGCGTTTTCGCCTTATCCCTGGTTGTGATCATTGCCGTGACCATGCGCGACTTCGGCCCGATGTACGACGCTGAAATGAGAGCGCGCACCACCGGCAAGCTGCTCCGCGACGGCGCCGTCCCCCTGGCTGCCGGTGACACCGAAGAGATGATGCCGAAGGAAGGGATCCCGTACCGCGCGGTCAACTTCATCGTGCCCATTGCCTTCCTGATTATCTCCACATTTATCGGCCTCTACTGGCACGGTGTCAATGTCGGCGGCGCCGATCCGGGGAATATCCTTGAAGCGATCGGGGCCTCCGATTCGGTGCTGGTGCTGCTCTGGACATCCATGCTCAGCGCCATTGTAACGATGGTCATGGTCTTGGCTCAGAAGCTGCTTACCTTTGAAGAGGCTTTCGATACCTTCATGGCGGGAGCGAAGTCTGTCTTTGCCGCTCTCGTGATCCTGGTGCTGGCCTGGTCGCTCAGCGCGGTCACCGGCGAGCTCGGCGCCGACAGCTACCTGGTCGGGCTGGTCACGGCGGCGAATGTACCTTACCAGATTTTGCCGCTGATTATCTTCATCATTTCGTGCTTTATGGCCTTTGCCATGGGGACCTCCTGGGGGACCATGGGCATCGTCACCCCGCTGGCCATCCCCGTGGCCTATGCCGTTGCGCCGCATCTGCTCATACCGACCCTGGCATCGGTGCTTACCGGGGCTATCTTCGGCGACCACTGCTCGCCGATCTCCGATAGCACCATTCTCTCATCCACCGGGTCGGGGGCGGACCATATCGACCACGTCCGCACCCAGATGCCCTATGCCCTTCTCGGCGCGGCAGTGTCGGCGGTCTTCGGCTTTATCCCGGCCGGTTTCGGCGTTCCGGTATGGATTTCGATCATCCTGGGCATCGCCGCATTGATTGTTTTTGTCCGCTTTGTGGGTAAGAGCACGGATGTGGATCTGGATGTCACCGTTTCCCGGCAGAAGGTTGAAGCGTAAACTCAATATTCAGGGGCGCCTGGCGCTCCGCCGGCGCCCTCTGAATCAAAAGCAACTACTGCACCTGGCATCATATTTGCATACTTAATAGGTAGAGGATCATCTTGCAGTAGCCG
>CAYFRE010000086.1:5500-8205 GCA_964345455.1 uncultured Syntrophomonadaceae bacterium
TATATGCTGGATGGTTCAGCGCTTCTTCTTGTGTGTCCTGCAGTCAGCAAATAACACGGAGAACCGGAAAATCAGGCGGAGGTATCTACGAAAGCCGCCGCTGTCAGGAGAATATAAAAGGGAAATGAGGGGGGGGTGTGATGAAAAACCGGCAGGCAGGTCAAAAAGATATGATCGAAGTGCGGCAGGCAGTTCCGGAAGACGGACCGGAAGTCTGCGCTCTCTGGAGGATGCTGCTCCAGTTCTACCGGAAAGAGGCCCCCGATGAGCTCTTGCGACGCAGCTTTCGATACGCCGTTGATCATCCGGAGCAGGTTCTCATTTACCTGGCGCTGATTGAAGGCCGGGCCGCGGGAACCGCGAGCCTGCACTTCGGTCATTATTCGACCTGGAACGATTACTGGTACGGCCATATCGAAGACCTGGTCGTGGCGCCGCAATTCCGCCGACGGGGTGTGGCCCG
The DNA here is from genome assembly GCA_964345455.1 of uncultured Syntrophomonadaceae bacterium. GTDB lineage: Bacteria > Bacillota > Dethiobacteria > DTU022 > DTU022 > JAAZIN01. The sequence goes on from CAYFRE010000086.1 coordinate 5,964, forward strand.
CCGCCTGTTGACGCAGATCGAGGAGGCGGCCGGGGAGGCCGGACTGGGGAGGGTGGAGCTGCTGGTGTTGAATGATAATCTTCCCGCCCGGCGTCTTTACGAACAGTTTGGTTTTACCACTGACTCGGCGGTCTACGAACTGCCCCTTGGCAGGAATTCAAAAAGAGGAAAGGAGTGTTAGAATGCGCGATTACCGTGAAATATCTCTTTGGAAAAATGTTACCGAAGAGGAATGGAACGACTGGCGCTGGCAGGTAGCCAACCGGATTACCACCCTGGAAGATCTGAAGCAGGTGATCGATCTTACCCCCGACGAAGAAGAAGGGATCCACCAGTGCCTCCAGACTCTACGTATGGCCATCACCCCTTATTTCGCCACGTTGATCGATCACCATGATCGCAACTGTCCGGTTCGCAAGCAGGCGGTACCGACAGGCCTTGAGCTGCAGCAGGCGGCTTCGGATATGGCTGACCCGCTCTACGAGGATGTCGATTCGCCGGTGCCCGGCCTGACCCACCGCTATCCCGACCGGGTGCTCCTGCTGGTGACCGACCAGTGCTCGATGTACTGCCGCCACTGCACGCGGCGCCGGATTGCCGGGGTCACCGATATGCCCCGCACCAGGGAAGAGGTTGACCGGGCCATCGATTACGTCCGCCGCACTCCGGCGGTGCGAGACGTGCTGCTTTCGGGAGGCGACGGCCTGCTGATTAACGACGACTTTATCGAATATATCCTGAAACAACTGAGGGAAATCCCGCATGTCGAAATCATTCGCTTCGGTTCCCGCGCCCCGGTGGTGCTGCCGCAGCGGATCACGCCGGAGCTCTGCCGGATGCTGGCCAAATATCATCCGCTCTATCTGAATATGCAATTCAACAGCCCCAGGGAGATCACCCCGTTGTCCGCGGCAGCCTGCGCCCGCCTGGCCGATGCGGGTATTCCCCTCGGCAACCAGACTGTCCTCATGAGGGGAGTCAACGACTGCCCGCGGGTGATGAAGAAGCTGGTCCAAGGGCTGCTCCAGATCAGGGTCCGCCCCTACTATCTCTACCAGTGCGACCTCTCGCAGGGGATCGAGCATTTTCGCACCCCGGTGGCGGCGGGGATCGAGATCATCGAGTACCTGAGGGGACACACCTCCGGCCTGGCCGTACCCACTTTATGTATCGATGCGCCCGGCGGCGGCGGGAAGATCCCGATTTCGCCGCAGTACCTGATCTCTCAATCGGCCGACCGGGTGGTGCTGCGCAATTTCGAGGGGGGCGTATATACTTATACCCAGCCGAAACATTCCATCGATCCCGAGCAGCCCTGCAGTCTTTGCGGAGGCAAGCATAATGACGAGGCCTACGGGGTCAGCCGAATGCTGGCCGGCAAGGTCGTGGCCATGGAGCCCGAGGAGAAGGAGTAAGTCTTCCCCGGCTCATTTGGCAGCAAAGAGCTTAAGAGCTTAATAAAAACGATATTCTCTTTCCCCTGAAAAAGGCGGCTGCAGGAGGGGGCGCTGCAGCCCTCTCCTGCAGTGATGCTACGGTGGATTTTCTTGAAGGTGCCGGAAAACTATCTCGTGCCGGAAAACGGGCACACTGGAAATCAGGAGCAATCCCTCTGAAGCTGTCTTTTTGAGATGGAATGACTTTTGCATGATTAGGATAGAGAAACCATGTCCGTGTTTTGTTAAATAATGGAACTGACAAGGAGGCGCAAGGTTGTGATCAAAAGAAAGTTTCAACCGGTTCGTTCACTGCTTGAATTCCGGGTATTGAGTGAGCGGGACATTCAGCGAATCCACGAAGCGGCCCTCGAGGTGATGGAGGAGACCGGCGTGAGGTTCCCCTCGAAGCGAGCTCTTGATATTCTCGAGGAAGCCGGTTGCGAGGTGGACCGGGAGACGATGGTGGCCAAGTTGCCCGCCGCGCTGGTGATGGAGGCGATGCGCAAAGCGCCGGCCCAGTTTCTCCTGGCCGGGCGGGATCCGAAGGATGACATGATGGTTGACGGGTACACCTCTTATCTTTCCACCGACGGCTGCGCGGTCGATTATTATGATCTAGAGACCGGGGAGCTGCGACGCTCGAGAAAGCAGGATATTACCGATGCCTGCAAGGTGTCCGACTTTCTGCCGGAAATCTCCTATATCTGGGGACCGCCGGTGAGCGCCCAGGATGTTCCCGCCGTTACCCGGCCGCTGCATGAGATCGAGGCCAGCATGGACGGGACAACGATGCATATTCAGCC
>CAYFRE010000087.1:0-8202 GCA_964345455.1 uncultured Syntrophomonadaceae bacterium
ACACGCATACCAGGTTTATACACGTGGGTTTTTCACCTTCTGATACATAGATAATGCTTGAGTATTGTATTTGCTGGTGCCCGGTGGAGATCCGGATAACTAGGTGGAAATCAGACATGATACGGTAAACAGCGGCAATAATCAGGTAAACCACCCATGACAATTTATTAATAAAGGTTGATGAAGAATAACATCAAAACATGGATAAGATGAATAATGAATGTGAACTGCCCGGCAAATACCGGGCAGCCGCTCTAAATGTAATCCTGGTGGACGTGAGGGGACTCGAACCCCTGACCTCCTGGATGCGAACCAGGCACTCTCCCAGCTGAGCTACACGCCCTTGCACAGGTATTATAGCAAATCACTGCCCTGAAGGCAACCGGCTATTCACCGGCAGTTTCACCAAAGCGAAAGGAATACTCTCCCTCCCTCTCTCGCTCTCCCCCAGGGGAGAGAGGAGGTGAAAAAAGAGGGGAGGCTGAAATTCCCCCCTCCTCGTAATTATCTGCCTGAGATATTTAAGGCATTTCCACGGTGCAGGCTATTCCCTGGCCGCCCCCGATGCAGAGGGTGGCCAGGCCGCGGCGGGCGCCCCGCTTCTTCATTTCGTGAAGCAGGGTCACAAAGATACGGGCGCCGCTGGCGCCAATGGGATGGCCCAGGGCAATCGCGCCGCCGTTTACATTAACCTTCTCCGGATCAAAGGCCATCTCTTTTAAAACGTAGAGAGACTGAACAGCAAAAGCCTCATTGGCTTCAACAAGATCGAGATCGGCGACTGTCCATCCGGCCCCGGCCAGAGCTTTACGCGATGCCGGCACAGGTCCGGTTCCCATGATTGCCGGATCAACGCCGGCAGAAGCGTAGCTGCGGATGAAAGCCATCGGTTCAAGGCCCTTTTCCCTTGCCTTATCGAGGCTCATCACCACAACGGCGGCGGCGCTGTCATTGATCCCGGAGGCATTCCCCGCGGTGACGGTGCCGTCTTTTTTAAAAGCGGGTCGTAACCTGGCTAAAATTTCGAGCGAGGTTTCCCGCGGGTGCTCATCCACTTCAAATATCTTCGGGTCGCCTTTTCGCTGCGGCACGGCCACGGGGACAATCTCATCCTTGAACCGCCCGCTCTCGATGGCGGCCTGGGTCTTTTCCTGACTCTTCAGGGAAAATTCATCTTGCATTTCCCGGGTAATACCAAATCTTTCGGCAATATTTTCAGCGGTAATTCCCATATGGTAGTTCCCAAAAGCACACCACAAACCATCTTTGATCATCATGTCAACCGTTCTGGCATCACCCATGCGCAGCCCCCAGCGCGCCCCCTGCAAGGCATACGCAGCCGCGCTCATGTTCTCGGTGCCTCCGGCCACGATCACATCGGCTGCTCCCGCCCGGATCGCAGTAGCGGCAGCGGTAATGGTTTTCAGGCCTGAGCCGCAAACCTTGTTAACAGTGGCAGAGGGGACCTCTGCAGGAATGCCGGCTTTAATCGCCGCCTGCCGGGCGACGTTCTGACCCAATCCGCCCTGCAGAACACACCCCATTAGTACCTCATCCACCTCTCCAGGGTCAAGGCCGGCTTTTTCTAAAACTGATTTGATGGCGATACTACCCAAATCTACTGCCTGGACATCCCGCAAAGAGCCCCCAAAAGTGCCCACTGCAGTCCTCACAGCGCTGACAACGACTACTTCCTTCACTCTTAGCCCTCCCTCATTTTACCCACTGCCTGTACCGCCAGTGGTGATCATGGACACACATAACCGGCATGAATTTATTTCGCTAACGTCAGGCGTCTTTCCTCTTTTTTGCGAGGCAAGTCCTGGCATGGTATAGATGATAAGCGGGGAAATGGATATGGAGGGCTAGAGCAGGTACTGCTCTTTCATTCTTGGCGTAAAGAGCTGTTCAACATTTTGATGCTGCCTCAAGAATTCGGTGAAAAGATCAACCATGCCGGGGTCAAACTGGACCTGCCTGTTCCTTTCCAGCTCGGCAATTGCTTCGGTATACGAAATCGCCTTTCTATAAGGGCGCTCCACCGTCATCGCGTCAAACGAATCGGCCAGGGCCATGATCCTCCCTTCAAGAGGGATCTCCTTACCCGACAAGTTGAAGGGATAACCTTTACCGTCATAGCGTTCATGGTGGTAAAGAATTGCCGGGATGCCGGGATAGAGGGCTTTGATCTGTCTGGCAATATTAGCCCCCCAGAGAGGATGCTTGGTGATGATCTCCCATTCAGAGTTGTCCAAGTTGCCGGGATTGTTCAGGATGGATCTGTCGATCTCGATCTTGCCTATATCATGCAGGTAGGCTCCGTATTGTAAATGTTTTTTTGCCGGAGGCGGCATTCCAATAAGCGTAGCAATAATGCTGGCGTAGATCAGCACCCTCTCCGAATGCCCGTAGGTGTAGCTATCCTTGGCGTTGATGATGGCCAGGAAGGCTGTAAGCTTGTTGAATGCCTCCTCCTCCGAAGCATCGACCTGTGCCTTGAGAAATTCCAGGACAGAAAAAAACGTTTCAACCTTGTTGCCGCTGATTACTTTAGCCTTGTAAAGGGCCTGTTCAACTTTGCTTATGAGCTCATCCCTGGTGGAACCGTCTGCCGGGTAACAAGCGAGGCCCAGGGAAGCGGTCAAGTCGTATTCCCAATAGTTATCCTTATCTTCTATGGTAAAATTGTTTTTTATATTTTTGCGTATCGCCTCCGCCAGGGCCAGCGCTTTCTCCTGGTCACCGTGATCTACAATAACGGCAAATTCATCACTGCCAAAGCGAAAAACTTTACCTGAATCCCCCACCGTATCGGCGATTTCCTCCGCCACTTCCACAAGGAGCCGGTCCCCCGCCTGATGTCCGCGGGTTTCGTTAAAATAGGTAAAGTAATCCAGGTCCATCATCATTAATGCAAAGGGGACAGCCTGCTCCTCTTCAGTTTTACGCCTTAACTCCTCCTGTAGAAAGCGGTTATTATACAACCCGGTCAGATCATCCACATTCACCTGTCTGGAGAGGCGGTCGCTGATGGCGCGCTCCATGTCAACCATCGAGCCTACCAGCCAGGAGGTCAAAAAGAATATCCCGATATAGATAATGTCGAGCTCCAGGTTTAACGGTTTATGCTGCACAAAAGCTATAACATTTGCCGCAGTAAAAGTAAAGGCGGTCATACCGGAAGCGGCAAGGCCCCATTTCAGGCCGAAGCGGACGGTATAAAAGAGGATCGTGGGGAGGAAGAGGATTTTATAATGGCTCTGGTTCCCGCCGGTGACAAAAATTATTACAGATAAAAAAATTAAACTGCCAAGCAAAGTTACATAATCCAAAGTTATTGGTTCACTTGCCTGGGTATCGGTAAGCTTTCCCCTAAACTGCTCGAAAACAATTGTAAAAAAGATTAATACAGCTAGTATGCTAAACAATTGTAAAAACAACAAGATAATATTAATCGTACTGTATGATATTGATTCTAAGGGTAATATGTATATCAAGGAAATAACGCAAAATATGGTCGCAAATATCCTGACGACCGGCGCCATTTCCGAGATTTTTCTCTGCCTTTCTCTCTTCGAGTACATCATATATAAACACCCTGTAAATAATTATTAATCAGGCAGGAAGCCAATTACTTCCTGCCTGATTCCTATTACTTTAAGCCTTCCGGTAGTTCTGGATCATACCATCTCCAAAGACAAGCAGAAGCAGCGCTGACCTGGGCGACAAAGACAGCAATAAAAGCCACGGCTGTAACGAGGGCGACTAAGATTTTCTTCTTCATAACTGAGATCACCCCCTTTTCATTGTACTATCCTATTTAACAGGCCATCAAGCAATTGAGTGCCTTTTATCCCCGGAGGAAGAAGCATGATCCCCTGGAACAATAAACCGGTCGCCATCCCAACACCCCAGTTGCCTTTATGTAAAATTAAAGCCCCAAAGGATATGGCTGATAGTACCGACGCACTAACCAGGGAGCGGTACTTTAATTTCTGCCGCCTCGCCTCGGCACGGGGTTTCACCTGCGTGAAGTAAGGCGCATTAAGCAAAATCCCCCCCCATACCAATAGAACCGCTGCAAGAAAATATATGTAAATAACCGCTGGCGGGCATTTTACCAGCCAGGCAGAACCATAACCAAAAAGCGGTATGAAAATAAACCCAAAAAGATTACAGTTAAAAGAACTGCTGCAGTGCGCGCCCCCCGCATTGGGCCGCAACAAAAGAAGAGTAATCACCATCGCTGACGTAGGAATTAAAGCCCCGATCAGGTAGGCAATAAACAACACCACGATCAACCCGACAAGATTGCTTACAAGAACTGACAGCCCGTAGCTGATCACCTGGCGCTTTTCCGCAGATAACTTGAGAATATCGCCAATTTTATCAGAAACTGTATTATACCAGTTATCTGGATTAATCTTTATTCTCCTTTTTACGATATAACCTGATTTGCATGATGATCGCCAGGCCGATAATGATCAATAACGGCGGCAGGCTAAATAAAAATTTTGACAGGTCAGTGGCATTTAGAAGCTGCTCTTCAGAGTAATTAAGCAACCTGGTTTGCACCAACACCGTTAATATTTCAGCTAAAATTACCAACATAAAAGAAATAAGGGAAGCGGTGGCGCTTTTAAGAATGTTCAATTTCAAAACAAGGTTCAAGGTTAACATATAGGTAATAATTCCCATCGGTATGTGAACACCGTACTTTATGGGAACTTGCTGTACAAAAAAACCGATTGCACCGATGATCAATCCAGCAAGTAAAATCTGCTTCCAGTTATATTTCTGCTTGATCAGGGCCGTTCCCAGGGCCACCATGGCAATAGCTTCAGGGATTGTGCCCAGCAACTGGTAGTGCCAATTTTCGATAAGCAACCGTAATCACCTTCACATAATACTTCATGCAACATATTATCATTCAAACTTCGCTATTTTCTTTATAAATCCTTCTCTCAAAGGTAAAATATACTCGTACTGCCATTCCCTTATGGCGAATTTTGTTGACAGGTCGATACTCTTATTTAAAAACTTCAAAAAATGCAAGATCAATGATACCAATATTTAATATTTTATGAATATTGCTTGCTTGATGAATATAGTATAAAATATATGATAGCTTATTGAAAGGAGCTGTTTCAATGTCTGAACTCCGGTTCGACGGCAAGGTAGCGGTGGTGACAGGCGCCGGCGGGGGCCTGGGTAAGGCATACTCCCTTCTGCTGGCCGGCCGCGGCGCCAGGGTGGTTGTAAACGACCTCGGCGGCACTTTTGACGGTGAAGGAGCCGACAGCACACCTGCGCAAAAAGTGGTTGACCAGATCAAGGCTGCGGGCGGCGAAGCCGTGGCCAACTACGAGAGCGTCTCCGAATGGGAAAGCGCCCAAAAGATCATTCAGGCAGCCATCGATGCTTACGGCAGAATAGACATTTTAATAAACAATGCGGGTATTCTCAGGGACAAAAGTTTGCTCAAGATGGAGATCGCTGACTACCTCAAGGTGATCGCAGTGCACCTGAACGGCACCTACTTCTGCACGAAGGCCGCCTTCCCCCATATGCGGGCCCAGAATTACGGGAGAATTGTCTCCACCGCTTCGGCGGCGGGCGTTTACGGCAACTTCGGGCAGACCAACTACGGCGCGGCAAAGATGGGCATCGTCGGACTGATGAACTGCGTCTGCCAGGAGGGGGCGCGCTACGGGATCCTGGCCAACACGATCGTGCCCACTGCCGGCACCAGGCTTACCGCAACGGTGATGCCGCCCGATGTTGTCGACAAGGTCAAGCCTGAATATGTCGCCCCCATGGTTGTCTACATGTGCTCCGAAGAGTTTCAGGAAAGCGGCAAGATTATTACCGCCGGCGCGGGCTACTTCAGCCGGGCGGCGGTGATTGAGGGACCGGGCTTCTTTTTTGACACCGGCGCCGGGATTACCCCGGAGATGATTGCCGGAAAGATCGACCAGATCGGTTCCCTGGAAAACGGCCGCGAGTACGGCTCCGCGATGGAGCAGACCGGGTATGTTCTTTCCAAGATGACCGTATAAGCAAGTAAACCGATGAAGGAGGGAGCAATATGCCGATCGACCCGCAAATCGTCGGCAAAGAGCTGAAACCCCTGGATTATGTTTACCAAAACCGTGATGTCATCCTTTACGCTCTCGGTGTCGGGGCCGGCGCCGAAGACGCTGAGTTAAATTTTGTTTATGAAAATAACCTGCAGGTTCTGCCCACGTTCGCGGTAATTCCTCCCTTCCCGGCATTAACCGGAATTATCGGTCTTGAAGGGGTGGATATCAACCTGACCATGCTGCTGCACGGAGAGCAGTACCTGGAGCTCTATAAACCGATTCCCGTTGAGGGGAAGCTGACTTCGTACCCCAGAATTGCCGCGCTCTATGACAAGGGTAAGGGGGCCCTGATTGAGATCGAGGTGGTCACCAGGGATGAAAAAGAAGAACCGCTCTTTTTAAATAAGTTTGGCGTCTTCATCCGTGGTGAAGGAGGTTTTGGCGGGGAGAAGGGTCCCGAACCGGGCCATACACCGCCGGAGCGGGAACCGGATAATGTCGTTTCGCTGCCGACCCTGTCGCAGCAGTCATTGCTTTACCGCCTTTCCGGCGATCTAAACCCGCTTCATGCCGACCCTGCCTTTGCAGCGATGGGCGGCTTCCCCAAGCCGATCCTGCACGGTCTCTGCACCATGGGAATCGCCTGCAGGGCGGCGCTCCGTGAATACTGTAATAACGACCCGGCAAAGTTTAAAGCCATGAAAGTGCGCTTTTCACGCCACGTCTTTCCCGGAGAAAACATTGTTACCGAGATGTGGCAGGAAGAGCCTGACCGGGTGATCATTCGATCCAGGACCGCCGAACGGGGCGAATATTGCCTGACGAACGCCGCCGTCTGGCTGAATCCAACGGGGGAGAGCAGCACATGATCGGAATAATCTCTTATGCTGCTTATCTGCCCCTTTACCGGCTGAACCGGATGAACATTTTTAGCGCCATGGGCTGGTTGAATCCGGCTTTGATCATGAATGCAGCAGGTGAAAAAGCTGTGGCCAATTATGACGAAGATGCCGTAACCATGGCTGCGGCGGCGGGAAGACGCTGCCTGCAGGGATTCAACCCCGCTGAACTTGGCGCTCTCTACCTGGCCACCACCACGGCCCCCTATAAAGAGCGGCAGTGCGCCAACATCATTGCCGGAGCGCTCTGCGCCCAGGAAGAGATCCGCAGCGCCGATTTCGGAGGAGCGCTGAAGGCCGGCAGCAGCGCGCTGCTGGCCGCCCTGGAATTCAGCGCGGCAAACGGCGGCAAGCAGGCGCTAACCTGCGCAGCAGACTGCCGTCTCGGCAAAATGGGTTCGCTGCAGGAGATAGTTTTTGGCGACGGCGCCGCCGCATTGCTGGTTGGCGGCGATAAACCGATCGCTCTCTTCAAGGGAGCTTATTCACTCTCCTGTGATTTCGTGGATCAACTCCGCGGCGCCAACACGATCTACAACCGGCAGTGGGAAGACCGCTGGGTGCGAGATATGGGTTACGAGCAATTAATACCGGAGGCAGTGACCGGCCTTTGCCGCCGTCACGATCTGAAACCTTCTGATTTTGCCAGGGTCATCTACCCCTGTTACTACGGGGCAGCCCGCAAAAATATTAACAGGAAGCTGGGCCTGGAAACAGCGCAGGTTGAAGACGACCTGCTTCAGGAAAGCGGTGATACCGGCACGGCTCATCCGCTGTTGATGCTCTCCAAATCGCTGGAGGAAGCATCCCCCGGCGACAAACTGCTTATGGTCAGCTTCGGCAGCGGTTGTGACGCCCTTTACTTCGAGGTGACCCCCGAAATAGAGAAGTTTAACAACAGGAAGCGTTTTTCCGATACGCTGGCCCACCGAGCCGAGCTGGACAACTACATCAAATACCTGACCTGGCGAAAGATGGCCCCGGTAGAGCTCGGCCTGCGCGGTGAAGAAGAACAGGTGACGCGCTGGTCGATGGCCTGGCGGAGCCGCAAGGCCATCCTCGGTTTACAGGGCAGCTGCTGCATCAAGTGCGGCACGCAGCAGTATCCGCCGCAGCGGATTTGCATTAACCCCGAGTGCGGAACAATTGACGAAATGGAACCGCTTAACCTCTCGAACAGGGGCGGCAAGATCGTCAGCTACACTTCGGATATGCTCGCC
>CAYFRE010000088.1:0-1299 GCA_964345455.1 uncultured Syntrophomonadaceae bacterium
GGCCAGGACCAGGCCGATGCTTGCGGGCATCGCCGAGCGCCGGCGGGTAAAAAAGAAGGCCAGCAGAAAGCCAAAGCAGGCAAAGGCAAAGTGCGCCAGGAACGGCGCCGCCAACAGCTTTAGAAGAACCTGTAAAGAGTAGGAGACCGAAACAAAGGCTTTAAAGGCAGCGAGGACGGTCAGGCCGATAAGCAAGTTGAGAAGGAGCAGGTAGATCAGCAGGGTAAACAGCTTGCCGGTGATAACCTGGGACCGGGATACCGGCCGGGCCAGTAAAAACTCGATGGTTTTCTCTTCTTCCTCCTTGGCCATGATCCCGGAGCCTAAAATGGCGGCGTAAATCCCACCGAAAAGGAGGACCAGAAAATAGATTTCGGTGCCATAATAGCCAAGCGGTTCAGAGAAGCTCAGCCGGTCGAGGCCAAAAGCTTTTTGCATCGCCCCGGGTAGAAGCTCGATAAACTCATCGTACTGACCCTCGCCCAACTCTATCGATTCGAAAACAGACATTGTAAAAAAAGTTAGCGCCATCAAGATTGCCGTCCAGATCAACAGCGACCGGATATTGAACCGCAGCTCGCGTAAAAGAATTGGTTTCATCTGGCCTCCTCCTTCTCATAGTAGTGCATAAAGATCTCCTCAAGAGAGGGTTCCTCCATCCAGAGCTCGGCGATCTGATAGCATGTCAGAAGACTCAGCAGTTCGTTGACATCGCCGTTAAAAAAAAGGTGCAGCGATCCGTTTTCTTCTTTTTGATGGGCGATGCCGGGCAGCTCCAGCCGCGGCACTTTACCGTCCTGAAAGGTAATCCGCACATTGGTAAACTGACCCCGGCGCAGCCGGGCGATCTCTTCAACGCTGATCAACCGGCCTTCCTTGATAATGGCCACCCGGTGGCAGAGCCTCTGCACCTCGGAGAGAATATGCGAGGAGAAAAAGATCGTCGTCCCCCGGCTGTTCTCTTCCCGCAGCACTTCAAAAAGACGCCTCTGCATCAGGGGATCGAGCCCGCCGGTGGGCTCGTCGAGAATGAGCAGCCGCGGGCGGTGCAGCAGGGCCTGGATAATCCCCACCTTCTTCTTGTTACCCAGGGATAAGCTGTAGACCTTCTTCTCCGGCTCGATCTCAAGAATTGCAGCCAGCTCTTTGATCCGAGCGTCACTGCCGCCGCCGTAAAAGGCTGCCGCATAGCGCAGCAGCCCTTCCACGGTGAGATCGTCGTAGTAGCCCGTCTCGCCGCCCAGGTAGCCGACTTCTTTCCGGATCCTGACACTGTCGCGGCATACATCGAGGCCGAAG
>CAYFRE010000088.1:1309-8105 GCA_964345455.1 uncultured Syntrophomonadaceae bacterium
GCGCACGGCCGTCGGTTCGCGCACCACGTCCCGGCCGAAGATCCGGGCGCTGCCGCTGCTGGGAAAAATCAAGTTGAGCAGGGTGCGGATGGTCGTGCTCTTGCCGGCGCCGTTCGGGCCGACAAAGCCGAAAATCTCGCCTTCCTCCACCTGCAGGTTGAGATCGATAATACCCCGCGCTCTGCCGTAATACTTGGTCAAACCGGATGTCTCAATTGCTTTCATGAAAAAACCTCCCGAAACGGCAGTATTAACTAGACAATAGTGGCGCCGCCGTCGACGTTCATCACCTGCCCGGTGATAAAGCCGGTGCCGTCCGAACAGAGAAAGAGCACCGGCTCGACGATATCGGCGGGCTCGGCCAGCCTCCCCAGGGGGATTCCCTTGACGATCTCGTCATGCGTCTCCGGGTTGGACCAGAAGGGCATGCTGAAGCCGGTTTTGACCATGCTCGGCGCCACCGCGTTGACCTGGATATTATCCGGCGCCAGCTCGATGGCCAGCACCCTGGTCAGCGACTCGATCCCCGCCTTGGCCACTCCGTAGATGCCCATCCCGGGAGCGGAACGCCGCGCGGCGATGGAGGAGATACTGACGATCTTGCCCTGCCCCTGTTTTTTCATGATCTGCGCCGCAGCGCGGGAGCATAGATAGGTACCGTTAAGGTTGGTGTCGATTATCTTCTGCCAGGTGGCGGGATCCGCATCGGCGGTGGAGGCGGTAAGCAGGTTCATCCCCACATTGTTGATCAGCGCATCAACCCGGCCGAACGTCTCCAGGGTGCGGTTGAAGAGGTTGGCCACATCCTCTTCGCGGGCGATATGAGCGGGCAGGGCCAGCAGGTTGCCGCCGGCATCAAGATCGGCCACGGCGGAGTCAAGCCCCTCCTGCTTCCTGGCGCAGAGTACCACCTTCGCCTGCTCATCCCGGACCAGGCGGCGCACAATTTCCAAGCCGATTCCCCGGCTGCCGCCGGTAACGACAAATACCCGGCCGCCAAGGCCGTAAAAAATATGATTCATTTTAAAATCTCCTTCCTCACTTCTTCAAGCTTTCTTGCTCTCCAGGATTACTCTCCGGGCGCGCTTCAGTCGGAGGGACCTGCGAATCAGCAGGATGATCAGAACAATCAGCGCCAGCAGGATCAGTAACGGCCAGAGCAGGAAGGGGATCGACCAGACCCGGTTGATCCGGCCGGCCGGGGCGGCATAGTAAGAATCGATTTCAGCGATACCCTGGTCATTTTTCGGCTGCACCGCGGCATACTCGATCACCGTCTGCCAGACCTTCAGCTCCTCCCCGTCAACCCTGACAATCAGCTTATCCAGCTCCTCCACGGGGACCGGGTTGCCGGCGCTGTCTTTCGGTTCGAGCTTCAGCATCGGCAGCATCTCGCCGACCATGGGCAAGAAGGAGAGGATGTACGAGTCGGTGACCAGATTGTAGAGCTCTGCGTCTCCCCGCTGCAGCGGCATATAGCTGCCGTCATCCATTCCCTGGCGTCCCTCGCCGGTGTAGCGTTCCGCCCGGACCACGGCGCGGGTCGACGGGACCGGCAGATCCAATCCCGGCACGGTAAAGAGAACCCCGTTGCGAGGATTGTAGTCATAACGCAAACCGGAAAACTGCAGGTAATAGGTGTTGCCGAGCATCTGCTCCAGCAGCACCGCCACCTCGAGAACACGGCGCATCTCTTCACCGGTCAGGTAGAGCGAAACCACAGGATAGCCCGCCTTGCCGTCCGGCCCGATCCCCAGCCCGATCAGGTCGGCCAGGTCGTAAAAGGAGACCTTTCCGTGGGAGTGATCCAGGCTGCCCGGAATAAGACTACCCCTGATGGAACCGTTGGCCTGGACGGCAAAATCAGCCCGCCGCCCGGTTTTTTGCGAGGTGACCAGGCGCATGGCGTCGGCGACAAAATTGCCGAAAGGGGTCTCCTGAAGCGGAGGAGTATCGGGCAGCTCGAACCTGCTCAAGGCCACCGTATCCATAATATTCAGGAAGCGCCCCCCTGTTTGCCGGGCAACAAGCGCATTGAGCTCGCCCGTATAACCGCGAATCGCTTCGTTCACCGCCGGATCCATGGCCAGCCTATGATCTACCGGCAGTAGAAAAGGGTGCCCGGCGCCGTTGCGAACGCGCACCTCTTTGCTTCCGGGGTCAAAAGCCAGCTCGAGAATGCCAAGATATTGCAGGCTGGAGCCGGCTTGCACGATAATCGTCTCTCCTTCAAGCACCGGTTCCTCAAGCGCGGTATGGCAGTGCCCCCCGACAATAACGTTGATCCCGGGGACGGCCCGGGCCAGCTCGCGGTCTTCTTCAACCCCGGAATGGGTAAGCGCGACGATCAGATCGGCGCCTTCATCTTTTAACTGCGCCGCCATGGCAGCTGCGGTCTCATGCTGGCCGGCAAATTCAACAGGTTCAGGGCTGGCGGCTACCGAGATGGCATCTTTACCGATCAAACCGAAAATCCCCACGGTCAGGCCGTTTTCCATCTCGATCAGGTGTTTCTGACGGAAGATTATAGCCAGCGGGTGATCCTTCGGCGGAACCGTGTTGGAGGCCAGCAGCACCGTCTTATCGTGTGCTTCCGGATAGCCGGCCGCCTGCAGGTAACGCGCCAGCACGTCGGTGCCGTAATCATATTCATGGTTGCCGATAACCGCAGCGTCATAACCAATCAGCTGCATGATCGCCAGCTGAGCGGGAATCCCTTCGGGTATAAGCCAGCTGAAAGGCGCGCCGCCGGTATAATCGCCGGCTGAAAAAAGCAGAACGGGTTCGCCTGATTCCGCTTTTTGCTCCCGGATCTGCTGCACCGCCGTGGCCAGGCGGGCGTAACCCCCGATGGTGGGGTTCTCCATATCCGGATGATAATCGACCGCCGGAGAATGCGGTATCATGGCCGAATGCTCATCATTGGTATGCAAGATGGTTAAGTATATCTCCTCTGCAGCGCTGCCGGCCGCTGAAAGGGGAGGTGCAGAGTTGCCGGGGAAAAAGCCGCCCTGCCAGAAGAGACATAGCAGAACCAAGCTTACTGCCAGAGTAAACTGCAGCCGCCTCACCGGAAACCCGGTTGGCTTCATCATTGATTCCCTCCTCATAATGTAACTTATGGTGATTTTATCATAAAAGGTTGACTTTTGAAAATAGTTTGCGTTTGTCCGGCAGGCATATCCAGAGAAGGATCAATAATATACTGTGTCACCGGGCCGGCTATAAATGAAGAAAGGAAGCAACCCCATGCGCAAACATTTTGCATATCCGCTTCAGTTGCTGAACGGTTTTATTGACCGGATCTTTGCCCTCGCGGGGGCAGTGCTGTTGGCACAATTCCCCCAGTTTTACGCCCAATATATCCAGCGGTTGGCCGGGCATCTTGACGAAGCCCGCCGCACCG
Source organism: uncultured Syntrophomonadaceae bacterium (assembly GCA_964345455.1). Classification (GTDB taxonomy): domain Bacteria; phylum Bacillota; class Dethiobacteria; order DTU022; family DTU022; genus JAAZIN01. Next base: position 4,716 of record CAYFRE010000088.1, read on the forward strand.
TGGAGCTCTACGAAGAGACAGCCACTTCACTCGGTTTTACCCTGGAGCAATACATTGAACAACACCTGGTTTCAGATTCAGAAGTTTTCGTCTCGGCAGGCCGGGTGATCACCTCGCTTCTGGAGCGGCTGCATCAGCTTGAGTGTTCCTTCACCGCCCTGGTTGAAGCCCCACCGTGGATGCGTCCCTGGTTATTCATTAAAGAAGCCCAATGGCCTATCGCGGTGCAAACATGGCACGACTTTACCCCCGGCATCCCCACCACCGTGGAAGGGCTGCTCTATGCCGTAACCGGATTGCTCCTCGGCTGGAGCTGCTATACCATCGGCAAGTTGATCATTCTAAAACTTATCGGGCTGTTCAAAAGAAGGTCCTTACAGGCATCTTGACATAACTTTCCTTTCTCTAGACTCAGCACTCCCCCCTTTCCCAAAGAAGAGGGACGGGGGATCTAATGACAAATAAGATTACAGCTTATGCTCACTTAACAAGGCCTCCAGCGCAGCGGCATCTGATACCGGGGTCAGGCAGCTGCGGCCGCGGCAAAGGTAGGCGGTGGCCCCGCCCCGGGGAGCGGTCATCGGCTCGATAAAAGGAACAAGCTCTGCAATCTCTTCTCTTTCGGGGCCGGCGGGATTGAACAGCAGCACGGTATTCGGGTGAAAGGTGCGGCGCACCGCGGCGGCCATCTTCTCAACTTCAGCTGAACCGGGGTCGCCGGCGATAACCAGCTCTGCCGAGGGTCCGAGAGCAAAATCGAGAGCTGCGAGCAGATAGGTAAAGGCCGGCGGCGAGCCCTGCAGATCGCCGCTGAAGGCGCAGATGATCGCCTCGCCGCGCTCCGACCAGTCCTGATGTCCGGTCAGCCGGCCCAGCTTCAGCAGATTCAGAGCGGCCACCGAATTGCCTGAAGGGATGGCCCCGTCGTAGGCATCGGCATAGTCAGGCAGATCTTCGACGCGGTCGATGCCCGCATATTGCAGCGCGCCGCCGGGTCCCGTAAAAAGCTCAAGCATCGATTCGTTCAGCAATATGGCCCACCGCAGGTGAGCAACGTTAAAGGTGGCCCGGTAAAGCTCCAACAGACCCCAGACCAGACAGGCGTAGTCATCGAGATAAGCCGGAATGGCCGCTTCGCCGTCGCGATAGCGCCGCAGGAGCCGCCCGCCGGGAGCAATCATCTTCTCCCTGATAAAGGCGGCAGCACCTACCGCAGCCTCCGCGTAGCGCGGTTCTTCGAGCACCGCGGCCCCTCGGGCCAGGGCGGCAACGGCCAGTCCGTTCCAGGCGGCAAGAAACTTGTCATCCTTGAAGGGGCGCTCCCGCCTGCTGCGAGCCTCGCACAGCCGCTCCCTCGAGTCATCGATCAGCTTCTGCAGGGCCGCCGGGTCCAACCCTTTTCCCCTGGCAAAACGCTCGTGATCATGCGGCCGGTGCATAATGCTGCGGCCTTGTTCAAAATTACCTCTTTCCGTGATCCCGAAGTATTCCGCAACCAGCCGGCCCCGCTCTTCTCCGAGAACCCCGGCTATTTCGGCGTGAGTCCAGAGGTAGAAAAGACCCTCTTCGCCCTCAGTATCGGCGTCTTCGGCCGCGCAGAAGCCCCCCTCAGGCAAGCGCAGATCCCGCAGCAAGTATTCAAAGATAGCCCCGGCAGCGGCTGCAAATTCCGGCTCCGCGGTGGCCTGGTAGGCTTCGAGGTAAGCGATGGCCAGCAGCGCCTGGTCGTAGAGCATCTTCTCGAAATGCGGCGCCAGCCAGAGCTCGTCGGTGGAGTAGCGGTGGAATCCGTAACCGAGCTGATCGAAGATGCCGCCACGGACCATGCTTTTCAGGGTAGCAATAACCATCTGCAGCGCCGTCGCCTCCCCGGTGCGTTTCCAGTAGCGCAGCAGGAAGCTCAACCGGTGCGGCAGGGGGAATTTGGGCGCGCCGCCAAATCCGCCGTATCGTTCATCAAAGCTCTCCCGCAGCCGGCGGTAAGCCTCATCGAGAACCCCGGCCCCGGGCAGCGCCTCCCCGCCTCCTTCCCGGCCCTGCACCGCCACAGCCTGCAGCAGCTGCTCCCCTGCTTCGACCGCCTGCTCCCGCTGATCCTTCCACAGAGAGGCCAGCCGGGGCAGCAGCTCCATCAAGCCGGTAATCCCGAAGCGGGAGCGCTTGGGGAAGTAGGTGCCGGCAAAGAAGGGCTTTTTATCGGGGGTTAAAAAAACCGTCAGCGGCCACCCGCCCCGGCCGGTGAGCGCCTGGCAGGCGCCCATGTAGATCTGGTCCAGGTCCGGGCGCTCCTCGCGGTCCACCTTGATGCAGACAAAGTGCTCGTTCAACAGCGCCGCCACCGCGGCATCCTCGAAGCACTCCCGCTCCATCACGTGGCACCAGTGGCAGGTGCTGTAGCCGATGCTTAAAAAAACCGGTCTATCTTCTGCTTTGGCTTTGGCAAATGCTTCATCGCCCCAGGGATACCAGTCCACGGGGTTGTGGGCGTGCTGCAGCAGGTAGGGCGATTTCTCGTTGATTAACCTATTGACATTTCCGGTCTCTATATTGGGCACGGCAAGATCCCCTTCTGTCGCATAATTTAGCCCTAGTATGCGCAAAAGAGGATTTTAGATTATGGTCCTATTATTTTATCGGCAAAATCATCAAAGATCAGCTCTAATTCTCGTGAATGCAACATCATATCTTCGGGAAAGAGTATCCTTTTTGCGTGTATCATAAAGATTACGGAGGTTCCGGTTGTAAATTCTTCAAGTATTATTTGTCTGCCGTTTTCAAGTTTAATAATCATCTCCAGTCTTGGAGTTATTGGATAAGCGCCAATTTGATATCCGCCCTCGCTAATCGCCCTCAATACCGGCTCAATCAATTCTTTTTCTGTAATAGTAGCCTCTTTTGAGTTTTCACCCTTGGAAGAATGCCATACAGTTATCTCTTTTACCTGATCCACTTCCAACCTAACAGGGACTGGATTATGGGAAATGAATTCTATTCCTGAAATAATCAGAAAGAAGCAGGCACCTAATATACTTAGAAAATAACGTTTTGATCTTTTATCAAATTTCCATTCCATAAATGCTCGAAAAATAAAAAATGCAGCTACCCCTGCAATCATATGATGGGATTTAAATGCTGTGGGATTTATTAAAACAAGGAGGCCAAAACCTACGATCAATGTTACCAGGAGAATAATTTCAGAGCATCTGTGATAATTATTAACATGCTTATATGGAATTTTATAATCTATATTGAACTTCTTACTGATAAGCCAGTATGCTCACTAAAAATCAAAAAAACAAAGACCAAAATAAGCCCCCAGCACGCGGCACAGGTTGGAAATAGAGTGATTGGCCTTCTGACGCTCCACAAACAGAAACAGCTCTACCGGGT
>CAYFRE010000089.1:0-8072 GCA_964345455.1 uncultured Syntrophomonadaceae bacterium
GTCTCCCTGTATTCCCCCTCTCTGCATAACGGCGAGCTTGCTCCAGAAGGAAAATCTTCCCTCATGCTGCAAAATATCGCTCCCACGGGGTGGATGGATAACTGGGGCGGCGGCGACAGGGAAAAGTATGGCGCCTTAAAAAGGCAGGCCATGGAAGATATGATCGACCAGGCAACCGCCGTGATCCCCGGCCTGTGGGATTTTATCGAATTCAAGGACGGAGCCACTCCCCTCACCTACGAACGCTACACCCATAACACCGGCGGCGCCAGTTCGGCCTGGAGCTGGAACCCCAAAAAGAAGTTTCATAAGAGCATGATGAAGAGCTACGTGGATACGCCGGTGAAGAACCTTTATATCGGCTCCTGCTGGGCCTCGCAGATCGGCGGGGTGCCGGGGGCGCTCGGCGCGGCTTACGCTTGCGCCAGGCGTATTAAATGAAGCTGCTACCCGGGGGATTTATGTCTGGTTTGAGCACATATCTGGAAAACAGGTATCCGGATTATAGTGCCGGTGCCTTATATTTTGGCAATATGGATATGACGTACTTTGCTTTTACACCTTTGGATTTGAAAAAATGAAGTTGAAGATTGCCATTGTGTATTTGCATGAAGAATGAAAATTAAAGACCGCATTTTACTCGGCCTTGTTACAGGTTTGGCGGGTTCCATACCAGGAAGGATTTAGAATGAACTCGAGTTATGTTTTTGATTAATGAATATGTTGGTGCTTGATCGGCAAGCAATAAAGGTAGAGGGGCGATAGCATTTTTTTGTGGAATTTTAAATAACAAAATGATAAAATAGTCTTGGTGTTATTTAATTCCAGGGTGGCATTTATATCATGAGCATGGCGATTTTTTATTTTTCCGGGACGGGAAATTCGCTTGTGGCGGCAAGGGCTATTGCCGGAAAAACAAAGGCGGCACTGATTTCCATACCAGAGGTAATCAAACAAGAGAAAATACAAATCGATGCGGACACGATCGGCATCGTCTTTCCTTCTTACCTGGCAGTCCTATCCGGCCTGCCCCTTATCGTGGAGCAGTTTGTCAAAAAAATTGCAAACATTGAATCCAGGTATATTTTTGCGGTTTGCACCTGCGGGGGGTATGAGTGTGTTAATGCACTGCCGCCACTGAAAAGGCTAAAGCAGATTGTCAGAACGTGCGGCGGGAGGCTGTCCGCCGGATTTTCGGTCAGACTGCCCATGAACAATCTCGATTACGGCCACATCCCGATACCCATCAACAGGGACCAGGATTCTATCATCAAGATCGGTAAAATCCGGCTCGATCAAATCTGCGACCGCATCATCAAGAAGAAAGGCACCAGGCATAAAGCGATGAAAGCACTGTTTACTTTCGCCATGACCCCCTTTTACATCTTGATGCGGCCGGCAGTATTGAAAACCCTTCGGGAGAAAGCAAAGGAACCGCCCGATTCCAAACTGAAGTACTCTGAGTTGGTACCGCTGACCGATAAAAGATTCTGGCCGAAGCGTTGGAGTTGTCCCCAAGGGAACGTGCGATTTTGGTGGAAGAGCTTCTATATCTAGTTTTGATTTTATATGAAAACCAATCAGGCTGGTAAGGCCTGTTTTTTACATCCGATAATTTTGTTACGGGTAATTGCTGTAGCACGGTGAATGGAATGTATTACCACGGATTATTATTCATTTTATCTACTATTCAAGCCATCATTGTAGTAAAGCAAGAAGGAGCCAAAAGGTGCCACGAATGTATATTAGCGGAAGCAATAGTTAAAAAGGTGCAGTTGTTTGAACAGCTTCATTGTAAGGCTATCTTGGAATAGGGTATAATGAAGCCGGAGGTGATAGATATGAAAAGCTACCCCGTTATTATTGAGCAGGATGGCACTGGTTACATTGTAACTTGTCCTTCTTTTAAAGGTTGCTATTCTCAAGGAGATACAATAGATGAAGCATTAAAAAATATAAAAGAGGCAATAGAGTTATGTCTTGATGATGAAGAAAATCCAATTGGCAGTATAATTGTTGGTAGCGTGGTGTTAGAGAGTTGACTTTTAAACTACCTGTAGTGTCGGGGTTAGATTGTATTAAGGCACTTGAAAAAGTTGGGTATATGGTTGTGAGGCAAAAAGGAAGCCATATAAGGTTAAAGGATATAAATGGACAACGATTTCCAGTAACTGTTCCCGACCATAAAGAACTTCGCCCCGGACTATTAAAGAAAATATTAAAAGATGCAGATCTTACGGTAGAAGAATTTACTCACTTATTGTAACGTAGTACCTTAACAGTGCGCTCATCATCCAAGCTTCCTCTAAATCCATCCAGGTTGAATATTATGTCTAAAATGGGAAGGTTAATATAAACTCGGTTACAATGGTTTTCCCTAAAAAAGGCTTTTTAAAATAAACTGAGGTGATTCAACTTGGGATTTGATGCCGAGAAAATCTGTAAGAGTATTGAGCAAGCTCTAAGAGTGATCTTATCAATTGATGTTGTGAATAAGGGTTAAATACTTTGGCAGTACTTTCGTTTTTCAGCCCCAGGGTCCAGGGGCCCGGGAGACGAAAAACCCTTTAAAATCAATGGTGCGGGCGAGAGGATTTGAACCTCCAAGGGACTAGTCCCACTGGATCCTAAGTCCAGCGCGTCTGCCAGTTCCGCCACGCCCGCACGTTTTTAGTCAAGAAAACCGCAGGTTTTGTGCCTTCAGGGCGAGGCATGCCTCGCCACTACGGTATAGAATAGCCCCCTGGGGGGATGCTGTGATGACCACACATTCTGCCGTTCCTTTACCCCCTTTATTATAATGCTTTTCTTCGTTTTTTCAACTGTTACTTCCGGCGTCCGGGGCGCACCGGCAGGCCAAGCAGGATTTAAGATAAAGGTTTCGAATTAGTACTGGGCATAAATAATGGCTCCCCGGGGATATACTGAGAGATATCCCTGCCGGCTCCATCCCAGAAGACTCCCCGGCCTGCAACCGGGGAGAGCGTTAATTCCGGGGGCTTGCAAATAGTAGACCATATTTGGTAAAAATAGAATGCACAGGGTAAGATTTTCGTCCAGCGTGAAAGCTCCGGCGCCGGGGATTTTTTTTGAGCGGCCCGGGACGGCGACATCTTCAGAAAGTGGTGGAAACAGTAATGGAGAAAAAATTGCAGCATTTGCAGGAGAGGCGCCGCCTGGTTCTTTCCGGCGGAGGGGAAAAAAGAGTCGAGGAACAGTATCAAAAGGGAAAGCGCACCGCTCGCGAGCGGATCAATATGCTCCTGGATGAAGGCAGTTTTGTGGAACTGGGCACATTTGTGCAGGGCGATCTGGATGATGCCGGGAGCCTGGATATTAAAAATCCGGGCGAGGGGGTGGTTGCCGGTTACGGGACGGTTGACGGGCGCCGTGTTTACCTCTTTGCACAGGATTTTACCGTGGCTGGTGGTTCACTGGGCGAGATGCATGCCCGGAAAATTTGCCGGGTGCTTGACCTGGCCGGGCAAAACGGAGCCCCGGTGATCGGGCTGAACGATTCCGGGGGAGCGCGGATCCAGGAAGGGGTTTGTGCTCTTAACGGCTACGGGGAGATCTTTTACCGGAATATGCTTTATTCCGGGGTGGTGCCGCAGATCTCCGTGATCATGGGTTCCTGCGCCGGCGGGGCGGTCTACTCGCCGGCCCTGACCGACTTTGTTTTCATGGTCGATCAGAAGAGCCACATGTTCATAACCGGGCCCCAGGTGATCAAGGCGGTAACCGGGGAGAGTATAACCATGGAGGAGCTTGGCGGCGCGGCGGCCCACAACTCCACCAGCGGGGCGGCCCATTTCTTTGCTGCAGGCGAGGAGGAGGGGTTAAACCAGGTCCGCACCCTGTTGAGCTACCTGCCGTCGAATAACGTGGATGACCCCCCGGCAGCCTTGCCGCAGGATCCCGTGCTGGACCGGGAAGAGCTCATCCGGATCATCCCCGATCATAACGACAGGTCCTACGATATCCGCGAGGTGCTCCGCCGAGTTGTCGACGGGAGTGTCTTTTTCGAGGTGCACGAGCAGTATGCCCGGAATGCCGTGGTCGGCTTTGCCCGCCTCTCCGGTGCGCCGGTGGGCATTGTTGCCAACCAGCCCCGGGTGAAGGCCGGCTGTCTCGATATAAATGCTTCGGATAAAATATCGCGTTTCGTCCGCTTTTGCGATTCGTTTAACCTGCCGGTGATCACCTTTGTTGATGTTCCCGGTTACCTGCCCGGGGTGGAGCAGGAATGGGGCGGCATTATCCGGCACGGCGCAAAGATCCTCTATGCCTATGCGGAGGCCACCGTCCCCAAGATATCGGTTGTTTTGCGCAAGGCCTACGGGGGCGCCTATATCGCCATGAGTTCCCGCTCCCTGGGGGCGGATCTCTGCCTGGCCTGGCCCAGCGCGGAGATTGCGGTGATGGGGCCCGAGGGGGCGGTAAAGATTATCAACCGCCGCGAACTGGAGAGTTCCGGGGAGCCTGAAAAATTGCACTGCGAGCTGGCGCAGGGCTACCGCGAGCGCTTTGCCAACCCGTACATCGCTGCCGCCCGGGGCTGGATCGACGAGGTGATCGATCCGCGGCAGACCAGGGAGTATCTCTGCCGGGCCATCGGTATTGTCGGCCTGAAGAGGGTGCAGCGGCCTCCGCGGAAGCACGGCAATATCCCCCTATAGGGGAGCCATTAACCGCGGCTGACGGGCCATTATTGGCATGAAAGCCCCGGTGTGCTCTTGCTGATCCTCTCTCTTTTGCGCCGGACCCTGCGGATGCTCCTTCTCCGCTCCGGCAGCGCGCCGGCAGAGGCCCTGCTCGGCGTTCTTACTCCGTTGATCTGGATCGGCGCTCTTCTGCTCTGGGTTGTTCTGATCGTCAAGGCCGGCCAGGGCGAAACCTTCAAACTCCCCCTGGCGGGAGATTTCGCTTAACGGCAGCTGCGATAAAATATGGATAGAAAAAAGGTTTTTGGCACTTGACAAGTCATTTTTCTGTGGTAGTATGTATATCAATATTTATAAGTCGGTGAAAGGGAGAGTAACCTTCCGTGGAGGCCAAGCGAGCCGGAGTTGGTGGAAGTCCGGTGCTGAAGCGGGGGGTGAAGCGCACCCTGGAGACGGTGGTTGAAGCCGGTTTTCTGCCGGTGGGTAAACCATCCCGGTGACCCGCCGTTATCGGGGCCGTTCGAGACAAAGAGCGGCATGAGGGGGTTAACTGGTAAAGTTAACCAATGAAGGTGGTATCGCGGGCCTCCCGTCCTTTACGGGAGGCTTTTTCATTTCATTAAGGGGGTTTTTGAGGTGGAAGTTGCTGTTTTGGGAGCTACCGGGTATGCCGGATGCGAGCTGGTGCGGTTGCTCTGCCGGCATCCCGGGGTGGAGATAAAATTTATCAGCTCGGAAAGTCATGCCGGGTTGTCTCTGGATCTGGTTCACCCCCAATTTTACGATGTTTTCGGGCTGGAGCTGCAGCCGCTTCGCCTCTCTGCCATTCCCGAATCGGTGGAGCTGGTTTTCTGTGCCCTGCCGCACGGCCGCTCTGCCGGGCTGGTTCCCGGGCTTCTGGCGGCCGGTAAACGGGTTATTGATTTGAGCGCTGATTTCCGCCTGCGCGATCCGGCGCTTTACGAGACCTGGTACAGCCGGACCCATCCCGCATCGGCGCTGCTGGATGAAGCGATCTACGGGCTGCCCGAAATCAACCGGGAGGCCATCACCGGGGCGGGGCTGATCGCCAACCCGGGCTGTTATCCCACGTCGGCGCTTCTGGCCCTTGCTCCCCTGGCCGGGAGAGGATTGGTCGATTGGGACAGCGTGGTCATCGATGCCAAGACCGGGGTATCCGGGGCCGGCCGGACCCCGCGGCAGCCGTTTCATTTTCCCGAGTGCACCGAAAATTTAAAGGCTTACCGGGTCGCCGATCACCAGCATACTCCGGAGATAGAGCAGTTGTTGAGCCATTTAAGCGGCGACGCGGTGACGATCACCTTTACGCCCCACCTGGTTCCCATGGCCAGGGGTATTTTCAGCACAGTATACTTGCGCTTGCGCCGCGACTTCACTCCGGATCAGCTTGATCAGGCCTACCGGGAATTTTACGACGGGCATCCTTTCGTCAGGGTTTTGCCGCCGCCGCGTCTTCCCGAAACCAGGTTGGTTCGGGGCAGCAATTATTGCGACCTGGGGATACGTCTCGACCGGCGCACCGGCAGGCTGTTGGTCCTGTCAGTCATAGATAACCTGGTGAAAGGAGCGGCCGGGCAGGCGGTGCAAAACATGAATATCATGTGCGGCCTGCCCGAGGAGACAGGCTTAACCCAGCTGCCCCTCTGTTAACCGGTCCAACTGCAGCAGCGATCTTAGAAGAGGTGAATTGATGAACCAGGAATTTCCTCATGAGAAGATGAAAAACACGGGCATCACCGCGGTGCAGGGGATCAAGGCCGCTGCCGTTCACTGCGGCTTGAAAAAAAGGAGGCGCGACCTATCCCTGGTATCCAGCATGCACGATTGCGCCGCCGCGGGGGTCTTTACCCGCAACCGGGTCCAGGCGGCCCCGGGTAAACTCTGCCGTGACGGCATTGCCGGCCCGATCCGGGCCCTGGTGGTGAACAGCGGCAACGCCAACGCCTGCACCGGTGAAGCGGGGTTGCAAAGCGCCCGCAGAATGGCTGCCCTGACCGCCGTATCCCTGGGGCTTTCTCCCGCACAGGTGCTGGTCTGCTCAACCGGCGTGATCGGAAAACAGCTGCCCATGGAGCGGGTGGAAAGGGGCATCGTCAAAGCGGCCGCGGCGCTCTCCGGTGAACCGAAAGCCGGCCGCGAGGCGGCCCGGGCGATCCTGACTACCGATACGGTTGCCAAGGAGGTCGCCTATCGCGGCTCTCTGGGCGGGGTGACCTTCCACCTGGCCGGGATGGCCAAGGGCTCAGGGATGATCTGTCCCGATATGGCGACGATGCTGGCTTTCATATTCACCGATCTGACCATCTCCCGTCCGCTGCTGCAGCGTCTTTTCCAGGAGGCGGCGGACCGCACTTTTAACCTGATCACCATAGACGGTGACACCTCGACAAACGATACGGCGCTTCTCCTGGCCAACGGCGCCGCGGGGGCGGCGGAAATCACCACCGGCAGTCCGCTGTGCAGCGCCTTTGCCGGGCTGCTCGAAGAGGCCTGCCGCGACCTGGCCTACCAGATCGTGGCCGACGGCGAGGGTATCACCAAGGTGATCACCTTGACCCTGCAGGGGGCTCCCGACTCGCTTTCCGCCCGGACCCTGGCCCGCGCGGTGTTGAATTCTCCACTGGTAAAGACTGCCTTTTATGGTGAAGATGCCAACTGGGGCCGGATCCTGGCCGCCCTTGGCTATGCCGGAGTCGATTTTGATCCCTCCGGGGTAGATATCTACCTGGGGCCGCTCCAGGTGGCCGCAAAAGGAGAGGCGGTGGCATTCCCGGAAAGCGAAGCCAGGTCCATATTGCAGCAGAAAGAGATTCCGGTCCTTGTCGATCTCAACGCCGGGACCTGTTCTCTGACTACCTGGGGTTCGGATCTGAGCCATAATTACATCTCGATCAACAGCAGCTATCGCACCTGAGGGGAGGCGGCTTCATGAACGCCGAATTTATTGATAACCTGATTTCCAAAGCCGGGGTCCTGATAGAGGCGCTTCCCTATATGCAGGCCTTTTCGGGAAAATATTTCGTGATCAAATACGGCGGCCAGGCCATGGTCAGCGATGAGCTGACGGCCTCGGTTGTTGCCGATATCGTTTTGCTGAAGCATATCGGGATCAAGCCGGTCCTGGTGCACGGCGGGGGGAAAGAAGTCAGCGCCATGATGCAGAAAATGGGGAAAAAGCCCCGCTTTGTCAGCGGCCTGCGGGTTACCGATGACGAGACGATGGAGGTGGCCGAGATGGTCCTCCTGGGCAACGTGAACAGCCGCATTGTCAGTTTGCTGAACCGGTGCGGCGCCCGGGCCGTCGGCTTGAGCGGAGCAGATGCCGGCCTCTTCCAGGCCGTGCGCAAACCGCCGTTTTCTCCCGGCGCCTCTCCGGGGGAAGTTGTG
>CAYFRE010000090.1:0-8057 GCA_964345455.1 uncultured Syntrophomonadaceae bacterium
AAAAGGGGCAGCCCGGCCGCCCCTTTTAACTTGCAGATACTACAGCAATTTACCGGAAAGAGTGAAGCCTGGATAACCGGCAACCACAGATCACGCCGGATCAGGCCCGGACCCGATCATCATCCTATTTCGCTTCCGAAAACAACATCTGGCTGACCACCTGCTGCTTGAAAGCATCGTCGGTGTTGAACCTTTGGACAAAACCATTGATCGTTTCAGCGGAGCGGAAGGCATTTTCCAGCGCTTTGATGGACTGGTACTTGGCATCATACATGGCATGACGCTTCTCCGCGTAGCGCTTGAGAAAATCAGCCGAAAAATCACCCGCGGCCAGCGCTTCCATGGCCGTATCGGCCGCCATCTTGGCCGTTTCCATGGCCGGCCCGATACCTTCACCGGTTAAAGGAAGGACCATGCTGCCGGCATCGCCGATCAGCATCACTCCGGAGCCAAAATTATCCATGGCCTGAGGTCCGCTGGGAATACGCCAGCCCTTCCACGGCCCAATCTTGCGAGCATTTTTCAGCCGTTCACCGTGCGGGTTGTTTTCGATAAATACCTGCAAGAAATCTTCCAGGGTCCGGCCTTTCATCTGCTCCTTGTGGTAAATCTCGGCATTGAATCCCAGGCCCACATTGGCGACCGGATCCTTTCCGGATGGAAAGATCCATACGTAGCCGGGCAGCACGTTCTGATCGAAATGGATCTCGAGGTAGCCTTCCATGGGCACATATTCATAGTAGCACCGGCCGACCACGGCTACATTTGCCGGATCATCCGGGAACTGACCGACGGCTTTGGCCACCCTGGAGTGGGATCCGTCTGCGCCGATGACCAGCTTGGAGCGAAATTCGACATACTCTCCCCGGTACTTGGCCTTGACCCCCTTGACGAACCCGTCCTCCTTGATCACATCGTAAACCCAGCATTCCTCCAGCAGTTCGGCTCCATGCTGGAGAGCCAGCTCCTTTACAATGTTGTCGAAAATACGCCTGGGGGTGGTAAACCGCTCCCCCGAAGCCGGCAGATAGCATTTCTCATGGTTCGGTGATGTCAGCAGCAGCCCCTTGTTGGGAAAGCCCACCTTCTTTACTTCATCGAATCCCCCGAGTTCCCTGACATGTGACATGGTCACTTCCGCCTGGGAGTCCCCGCAGGGCTTGTCGCGCGGCCATCTCTCTTTGTCCAGGAGCAGCACGTCGATCCCTGCGCGTGACAGGTATGAGGCGCATACTGACCCGCCGGGTCCCGCCCCGACAACGATTACATCGCGTTCAATCGTTTTCACGTTACTTCCCCTCCTTCGCAGTCGGCTTGACCATGGAGATGGCATTTTGGGGACAGAGTTGGGCGCAGATGCCGCAGCCGATACAGCGCTCCTCATTTACCGCCTCGAAGCCGCATTTCATGCAGCGCTTGGCTTCGAGAATGGCCTGGCGTTCGCTGTAGCCCAGCTCAATTTCGGCAAAGCCGTCACGGTCCTTGGCTTCGGGCATGACCTGGGGTTCAAGTTCCTCCAGCATGGCCGGGAAGATCTTCTCGGAGCTGTCCGCCGGGGTCAGGGTATGCTCCAAGCGCTGCGCAAGCTTCCGGCCCTGCAACATGTTATCTACGGCCAGGGCCGCTTTTCTTCCCGATGCCAGGGCTTCGATCACGGAGCCCTTCCCGGTGACCATATCTCCGGCCACGAAGAGACCCTCCCTGTCTGTCATGAGAGTCTCCGGATCGTGCTCCGGCAAACCGGCATCATTCAGCTTCAGTCCGGCGCCTTCGGCGATAAAACGCAGATCGGGCTTCTGCCCGGTAGCAAAGACCACCGTTTCGGCATCAATGTTGAATTCCGTGCCCTCAACTGTCACCGGCTTCAACCGGCCTTGAGAATCGCACTGGATCTCACTGACCTTCCGGAACTCCACCCCTTTGACCGTAGTCCATTCGGTTAGAAAAACAAGTGCAACTGCTACGATTACGCCAACCAGTTAGGATCATCTACTCCCTTTTCTCTTCTATGCTATTATCCATGTTGATCCTGATTTCCTCCTTTCGAGCCGTATTCCTGATATTTAAACATGCAGTCCTGCGCTGTGGCAATTCAAGGAAGAATTGAGCGATGAAGAGCTCCGCCTTACCCTTCTAAACCAGTTGATAAAAAAACCCGTGATCAACGCAGTGCCAATACAGCACGCCGTGCCCGAAGTGCGGGATCCGCGTCTGCAGGTCCCACTCGGGATATTGCTTCCGGATCATGACGCTGTCTCCGGTCACCAACGCAACAAAGGTGATGTAGTGCTCCTTGCTCATCTCGTGATCGCTCGAGATGAAATAATCATTCTCGATATGTTCGACGGACAGTTTCTCACCGTCCTCCGCCTTCTTCGCGACCAAGGCCGCAAGCTTCTTTCCACAGCAGGAAACGCTAACCTCCGAGGTGCCGGTCAACAGATTCCCGCACGACGGACATACGTAGAATTTGAGTTTTTTCATGTTTCCTCCCACCTTCGCGTTGGCCGAAAGCGTTCCGTTCAAAATGCTTTCCAAGTCGACGCCGAAAATATTGGCCAGTTTGGGGAGAAGCGACACATCCGGACAGCCGATCCCGCGCTCCCACTTGGAGACCGCCTTGTCGCTGACATTAAGGCTTCTCGCCAGTTGACGTTGCGTAAGAATTTTTTCTTTGCGCAAACTTTTAATCAGATTTCCGATTTTTTCGCAATCCATCGTGTTCACCCCTCCCGCTATTCTATCCGAGCGGGAGCGCCTCTACAATCAACGCTCCGTAGAGTTCGGACTTAAATAATATCACATAAAAGAAGGATTTATTGATCATGCCTCGAACATGATATATATGGTCTTATTTATCATGTTGGGGAGATGGTTTGCATTCGCCTTACGCGACACGGAGAATATGCTGTCAGATGTGTTCTGGAACTGGCCAGAAGCTACGGAGTGGCGCAGGCCACGACTAAAGAAGTTGCCTCGAAGCAGGAGATTCCGCCGCCCTTCCTATCTAAAATACTGGGCCGATTAATTATCGCAGGTCTCGTAACCAGCCAGAGAGGCGCTTCCGGGGGCATTACGCTGGCCAAACCGCCGCATAGAATTAGCCTGAGGGAGGTGATTGAAGCTGTCGAAGGCCCATTTGCTCTCAACGAATGCCTGGGAGAAGCCGGTGCATGCAGCCGGAAACCCCACTGCAAAGTCCACCCGGTATGGATCCGAGCCCAGCAGGCGCTGTTGAGGGAACTGGAAATTACCCTGGATCAATTGATATGAAATTCAGGGTAACTAATAAAAACATTTTATCAGGAGGTTCAAGTTAAATGGAACTGATCAATGAGAACAAATTGGGACTGACCAGGGGCACACCTTTGGAAAACGATGTCAAGATGGAATTTCGCGGTGAAACATACGAAGTCGGCGCCTACATGGCCATGGCCCGCCAGGCCCAGCGCGAAGGCCTGGCGGAAGTCGCTGAAGTGTTGAAAACAATCGCTCTTGAAGAGGCAGACCATGCCGCCAGGTTTGCCGAATTGAACGGTGTTATCTCCAACGATACCAGGGCAAACATTGAGAAAATGCTGAAAGGAGAAATCGAGGCCAACAACGGTAAAAAGGCGGCCGCTTCCAGAGCAAAAGAGGCCGGTCTCGATGAGGCCCACGATATTCTCGACGAGTCCTCCAGGGATGAGGCGCGCCACGCGCGGGCTCTCCAGGGCCTCCTGGAGAGATACTTCAAGTGATTCGAGGGGGGCTTTCGCCCCCCTTTTCTTTTAAAATGTTAGTTGTCAGAAAGAAATGTTGCATCGTTCAAAAACCCTTATTGATTTTTAGTTCTCTTCGGGGTAATATAATAATGCGTGCGCCTGTAGCTCAGGGGATAGAGCAGTGGACTTCTAATCCACTGGCCGGGGGTTCGAATCCTCCCAGGCGCACCATTATTATTTGAAGTTGATACACCAAAAAGCCTTGTATATCAAGGGTCTTCGGCATAAGCGATTCTATTTAGGAAAATACCTTTACCGCCTTCTTGATCGCATACGTTCCAAGTTCGGAGATACCACAGCCCAGGGAAATCATTTTAAAAAGCTCTTGCTTGTAGCTACTTTTCCACCAGGAGCCAGCCAGGACCGTTACGCCTGTGCCTGAAAAGGCCTGGGGGAACATGGGCGTGGAGGCGCCAATCATAATTATCTCCCGCGCCCGGGAACACATCTTTAAAAGCCCGTCCGTGGAACCGTTGATCAAGCTGCTGCCGCTAAGAAGCACCACGTCACAGGATGGCAGCAACCGGGACTGCTCTTCCAGGGGCAGCACGGCGTTCCGTTCTCCCCCGCATATGGAGATACCCTGGTCAAAGATGTACACCTTTCGGGCCCGGGCACTGAACATCCCGGCCACAGGCTTGATATAGCCGATCATACCTACCGTATCGGTCTCTTTTACTTCTATGCCGAAAGGATATCCGGGTTTTTCGGCGTCTTCCAGCTTCTGCGCCCGGGAGGCGGCGCCCAGGACGGCGAAGCCGATCCCCCTTTGGACATGGTCGCCACCGGTGACCGCCCAGACGGCGATATCGGCCGCTTCCCGTCCTATTACCTCCCGGCCATAGGGGAAAACAGAACAACCGGCCTGCAAGCCCTCTCTCAGAACATAAGATACCCCCAGGCTGCCGTTGTCCAGCTCCAAGGCAATCAATGATATGCCAATCACCAGGTCCCGTACTGTCCTCTCTTTCAAATAAGGCTGAGCCGTCTTTAAAACCTGTTCCATGATCATGTTCTTGCCTCCCCCTTTGCTTAATTTGTTTATATTGCGGATCCTTCGCCGGTTACAGAAGGCGCCGCGATACCGTTTTAATTAGCTTTCCGTACCCCGAAACATTCCACTCCGTTGGAATCGGTCAGGCAAAAACAAATTTCCTGTCACCGTCGAATTCGGCTATTTTTAAATCCATCTCGTAAAGACGGGCCAGATTTTCCATGGTTATTATCTCTGCCGCCGGCCCCGCTTTCAACAGTTGGCCCTTTTTAATCATCAAAATTTCGTCGGCAAATGAGAGAGCCAGGTTGGGATCGTGCATGGCCGTAATTACACTGCACCCTCTTTGCCGGACAGTTTGACGCAGCACCCGCATAATCTTGTGCTGGTTGTTAAAATCCAGATGCGAAGTAGGCTCATCCATGACAAAATAGGAGGCCTCCTGAGCGATGGCCCTGGCCAGAAAAACCATCTGCCTTTCCCCGCCGCTTATCTCCATGTAACATTTATCTCTTAAATGCCCGATCCCGATTACTTCCAGGGCCCCTTCAGCCAGATAATAATCTTTCCTTTGCGGTCGCCCGAACAAATTTAAATGGGCATTCCTCCCCATAACTACCATATCTAAAACCGAATAAGGGAAAACCCCGTGATGTTCCTGGGGTAAAAAGGCTATTAACCACGCCACCGCTTTTTTGCTCAAGTGGTGGATATCCTTACCTTCGACCAGCACCCGGCCCCGGCGGGGCTTCAGGATGCCGTTTAACAACTTGAGCAGGGTGGTCTTCCCGGAACCGTTGGGTCCCAGGATACAGTAGATTTTACGCAGGCCTAGGTTAAAACTACAACCATGGATAATAGTATGTTCTTTCCGGTAACCAAAATCTACGTTGTTTACCTCAATAGTCATAACCAAACCTTTCTATCTCCAGGCGCTTCTCCGACCTTTAATCAACAGGTAAGCGAAAACAGGCGTCCCGATAGCCGCCGTTAAGATGCTGATAGGAATCTCCGCCGAAATCAGGCTGCGGGCCAGGTTATCCATGAGCATAACGAAGCTCCCTCCCATGAGCATGGACATGGGCAGGGAGAACCGGTGATCGGGCCCGACGATAATCCTGGCGGCATGGGGAACGACCAGCCCCACCCAGCAGACAGACCCCGATATACTGACACAACTGGCCACCATAAAAGTACCCACGGCCAGAAATAACAGTCTTAAAGCTCGGGCATTTACCCCCAGGGAGATCGCCTCCTGGTCTCCCAGGGAGAGGATGTTGATTCTCCAGGAAATTAAAACCAACAGCACCAGGCAGGGTGAAACAAAATAAATGAGCTTGAGCACAACCACCCAGGTGGCCCGGTACAAACCCCACATTGTCCAAAAAACGATAGCCGGCAGTGCATCGTAGGGATCAGACACAAACTGAATAAAGGAAAGGGCGGCGCTGGCGAAGCTGCCCACGATCATGCCCGCCAGGATCAACATGACCACCGGCTCGCCCCGGCTTATAGAGGCAATGCCATAGGAGAGGACCATGGCCATGACGCCAAAAACAAAGGCTAGAATCTGCACCAGGTAAGGAGATGCCGTGTACTTGGATAAGATAAGCCCCATAGCGGCACCCAAACAGCATCCAGCCGAGACACCCAGGATATCAGGAGAAACCAGGGGGTTCCGGAATATGCCCTGAAAAAGGGAGCCTGCCGTGGAAAGGCTTGCTCCCACCAGCAAAGCCAAAACAATCCGCGGCAATCTCATATAATAAAAGACGCTGCTGTCCGGACTCTCCAACCAATGGGCTGGTGCAACGGTAAAGAGTTGCACCAGCCGTAACGGTTCTATCCTGTACCTGCCAACAAACAGGGATAAGATGGCAATGCCAAAGAGGCACGCCACTGCCACCGAAATTTTATTGTATTTTGATGGCAGTCCTTTAGATCCCTTTACCATCTAAATCTGTATCCCCGAGATCGGTATACTTAACTCCAAAGAATTCTTCATAGTAGTTATTAACTTCTTCTTCCAGGTCAATATCAGCAAATTGCGCGGGGTATATCGTTTTGCTCAACCATAAAATCCCCATGGCCGATTGAGGAATGGGGAAAGACCACTGGCCGATAGCGGGGAATCTGTACAGCTCGCCGCTCTTGACCGCCTGCAGGGCATTTAGACCCGGATCCATTTTCAAAGTATCCTCCATGGACTCTTTGCAATAAGGATCAGCAATAATGATGTCCGGACCCCAGGCTACCAGCTGCTCGGGGGATACGTTCTGCCATCCACCCTGCAGTTCAGCAGCCACGTTTATCCCACCGGCTTTTTCAATCAAGTAATGCTGGTAAAAATCGCTGCCGCAGCTGGACAAAATCCCATGAGCCCCCGCCAGGTAAACCCTTTTCCTCTCTTCCTGCGGAATGTCTTTCAACCTGTCTTCAACCATGCTGATTACATCATCATAATAAGCAATGATCCTTTCGGCCTGCTCGCTGCAACCCAGAACTTCTCCCAGCAGGGCTGCGGCTTCTTTCATGCTGTCGTCGGATTCGGGAATGATGACCAGGGTGGAAATGCCCAGTTCATCCAGCTGCTCAATAATCCCTTCCTGGCTGGCCTCCTTCCAAATGCAGACCACATCAGGATCGGCCGCCGCCAGTTCTTCCTTGTTAATACCGCTTTTCTTGTCACCAATCTTGGCCACATTGGCAATATCGGGATAGACCCCGGTGGTAAACAGGGTCTTCGTGGAACCGTTATCCACACCGACCAGTTTTTCATATCCCCCCACGGCGAAAACCATATATGTACATGGCCTCCAGGTAGTGGCAATCCGGTTGACCTCGGCAGGGATAACCACCTCTCTTCCGGCCTGGTCGGTAACCGTTCTGGTGTCTTCTCCCTCTCCCGCCTGCTCTGTATCTGCGCACCCGGCCAGAAGACCGAAGGTAAACAGAATCAGGAGCAGCAGCACTGGGAATACCTGCTTTGCAGTTCTTTGTTTAAACATCTTTGTGCCTCCTTGCTCGTATATTGCTTGTCCCGCTGCCCTGGCCATTACTCCACTATCAGCTTGACTACACCGCTTACCCAGTAAGAGGCGTCATATTTCTCGGCATCGGCGGCGATAATACGCAGCTTTCCGTCCTGCTCGGTAATTATAATTGTATCGTCAGCCAGAACATCTTCCAGAACAAAATGTTTCTGGTAGCCATCGTCAGCCTCCACGGTAAGCTTGGTGGTGTCTTCCCCAGGTTGGGCCGCCTCCAGGATTACGCAGAGGGGAATGCCCGTAAACTCC
>CAYFRE010000091.1:0-1161 GCA_964345455.1 uncultured Syntrophomonadaceae bacterium
ACCGGACCTTCGAGCAGGCATTTGCCAACAATATTCCTATCTTTCCAATATAACTTTAATTTTTGGCAGGATAAAATCTGTTTATGGCGAAATAATGTAGCACGACTTTTCATATTAGTAATACGAATAGATCATACCGGGTGAATTGCGATGAAGCTGATCGAAGGGAAGCAGATCTCCCACTCTTATGAATTTGAAGGCAGCGCGAACCTTTCCCTGGAAGGGGTCAGCATAACTGTGCAAAGCGGCGAGCTGATCGCCATATTGGGCCATAACGGAAGCGGCAAATCCACCCTGGCCAAGCACTTTAACGCGCTGCTCCCCCTGCAGAAAGGAAGCCTCACCATTGCGGGGCTGGATGCAAGAAACAGCGCTAACCTGTGGGACATTCGCCGGAAATGCGGCATGGTTTTTCAGAACCCGGATAACCAGTTTGTCTCTTCGGTTGTGGAAGAGGATATCGCCTTCGGCCTGGAAAACTATGATACGCCCACGGAGCAGATTCCCGATCGGATAAACAAGGCGCTGCAAGTTGTCGGTATGCCCGGCTTTGAGAAGAAATCACCTCATATGCTCTCCGGAGGCCAGAAGCAGCGCATCGCCCTGGCCGGTGTTTTTGCCGTGAATCCGGAGATCATCATCTTTGACGAGGCCACCACCATGCTGGATCCCGAAGGACGGCAGGAGCTCATGGAGACCATCCGCCATCTGCACGAAGAGCATCATAAAACGATCATCCTGATCACCCATTACATGGAAGAAGCCGTCATCGCCGACCGCATTTACCTGTTGAGGGACGGCCGGATCATGGCCCACGGCACGGCCCGTGAAATACTGACTGACCGGGCCCTGCTTGCCGGGGCGGGGCTCGTGCCGCCCCTGCCGGTGCAGCTTTACTATGATTTGAAAGAGGAAGGGATCATCCTGGAGCGCTGCCCCCTGACCGGCGCAGAACTCGTGGAGGAGCTGGCCGGAATATGCCCATAGTAGTAGATAATGTTTCCTATACCTATGCGCCGGGGACGGCCTTTGAAACTGCCGCGTTGTGCGGCGTCAGCGTGACCATAGAAGACGGCGACTTTGCCGGCATTATGGGCCACACCGGTTGTGGAAAGTCAACCCTGATCCAGTTGATGGCCGGGCTGATGCCACCTTCCTCCG
>CAYFRE010000091.1:1171-5266 GCA_964345455.1 uncultured Syntrophomonadaceae bacterium
AGAATATTGCTGGACGGCAAGGATATCAATGCCCGGGGCTACCGCCGAGATGAGCTGCGGGAAAAAGTGGGCATTCTGTTCCAGCTTCCGGAGTGCCAGCTATTTGAAACCACGGTGGAGCGGGATGTCGCTTTCGGACTCAAGCACCTGCCACTCTCCGCGGGAGAAAAAAAGGAGCAAGTCCGCTGGGCCCTGGAAACCGCCGGTTTTTCCTTTGATGCAATTCGAGATCTGTCTCCCCTGGGGCTCTCCGGCGGGGAGAAACGGCGGGTGGCCATTGCCGGTGTTCTGGCGGCAAAACCACAGATCTTAATTCTCGATGAACCGGTTGCCTCTCTCGATCCCGTTGGCCGGAACGATTTCATGAAACTGATCGCCCGGCTGAACCGGGATGGAACCACAATTATCATGATCTCCCACGACGCCGATATCCTGGGCGAATATGCGCAGAGAATTCTGGTTCTGGATCACGGAAAACTCTGTATCGAAGCCCCGGTGAAAGATATTTTCAAAGATATCACCAGGATGGAAGCTTTAAACCTGGACGTGAGCCAACCGCGGAAAATTGCCCACCTGCTGCATCAGAAAGGGATCCCCTTTCCCCAGAATGTTACCAGGTATGAGGAGCTGTTGACAGCTATAAAAGACCTTGAGAAAGGCCGGCTGATAATATGAACCATATGCCCATCGGGATCTATATCCCCGGAACCTCCCTGCTGCACCGGCTCGATGCCCGGATCAAGCTGCTCTGCCTGATCGCCCTGATTGTTGCCGTCATCTATGCAAATTCTTTCACAGGCTATGCCATAATGGCAGTTTTGACCGGCATCCTGGTTGTCCTATCCAGGCTGGACCTGAAAACAGCCTGCGCCTCCGTCAAGCGGGTCTTACCGTTCTTTCTCGTGATATTTTTAATGAACACCCTGTTCTACGATCAAAGTCATGCCCTCTGGTCCTGGTGGATCATCAATCTATCCACTGCCGGCATGGTTGTGGGAGCCAACGTGGTGCTGAAGCTGATCCTGCTCATGATTCTCTTCAATATCCTGATGTCGACAACCGCGCCCATGAAGATCACCGCGGCCCTGGTCAGCCTGCTGCGCCCCCTCGGTTACATCCGTATCCCCGTGGCCGATCTTGCCTTGATGATCAGCGTGGCCATCCAGTTCATCCCCACCCTGATGGAAGAAACAGAGATGATCCGCAAAGCGCAGACCGCCCGCGGGGCCAGGTTCGACAGCCCCCGCCTCAAGGAAAAAGCGGTAAGCGTCATGCCGCTGGTCATCCCCATTTTTCTCAGCGCCTTCAGGCGGGCCGATGAACTGGCCATGGCCATGGAGGCGAGGGGCTACCGCGGCGGCAAGCAGCAGATCAAAAAGGTGGCAAGCCCGCTCCATCGATGCGATTTCGCGGCCATGCTTGTCACTGCCCTAATTTGCTGGCTGCAGATTTTTGCCCTCTAATCTGTAATCGGGCGGCAGGATAGGGCGGGCGAAGCAGGCCCTGCTTGCAGCTTGATGATACAAACCAACGGTTAATCAGGAGGTAATCTTGATGACACAGGTAAAAAAAGCGATTATCACTGCAGTATGCATGGCTCTCTGTGTTGTGCTGCCCCTGGCGTTCCATGCCGTCCCCAACGCCGGCATCATCTACCTGCCCATGCATATTCCCGTTCTTCTTTGCGGCCTGATCTGCGGCTGGTCCTTTGGCCTGGCCTGCGGGGTTGTCGGTCCTTTGCTCTCGAACCTTTTAACGGGTATGCCCCCCATGGCGGTCCTGCCCGCGATGATCGTTGAGCTGGCAGTTTACGGCATTATCACCGGTCTCTGCATGTTTCTGATCCGCACCAGGAAGCTCCATGCCGACCTCTATATCAGCCTGATTATTGCCCTGTTGACCGGGCGCATTGTTGCCGGTATAGCCAAGGCCTTGATTTTCGCAGCCGGCTCCATGACCATGGCCACCTGGGCCACCAGCTACTTCGTAACCAGCCTGCCCGGCATCATCATTCAACTGGCCCTGGTGCCCGGCATTGTTTTTGCCCTGGAAAAGGCCAGATTGATCCCCATGCGTTACCCGGGGTAAGCTGCAGGCAATAAAAGAATAATGGCTGATGTATTGAGGACTTTTCTCCCCCCACTGCTTCGCAAGTCCTGCACATCAGCCATTATCCACCTCTATTTAAATATAAAAAATATCTCTTGTAAAGGTGTGGATCATGGATAAAAAGAAAATCATCGCTTTCTTCAACCGTTTGGCCGGCAGCTGGGATGAAGAGTCCACGGATGATCCGGCGATCATCAATGCAATACTGGACCATGCCGCTATCCGGAAAGGCGTTTCCGTGCTGGACGTGGCCTGCGGGACCGGCATCCTCTTCCCCTATTACCTGGAGCGCAAGGTGGCCAGGCTGACCGGCGTGGACATCTCTCCCGGGATGATCGCAAAGGTAAAGGAAAAGTTTTCCGACCCCCGTATCGAGCTGGTAAATGCCGATGTGGAAGAAACGGTTTTCCCTGCACCCTTTGACCGCTGCGTGGTCTACAACTCCTTCCCTCATTTTGGCAACCCGGCCCGGTTGATCGCGGCTCTGGCCAATCAACTTGTGACAGGCGGCAGGCTGACCGTGGCCCACGGTGAGAGCCGCGCCAAAATCGATCAGCGCCATCTGAACCATGCCTCCGAAGTATCCCGCCGCCTTCTGCCGGAGGATGAGCTGGCCGCGCTGTTCGGGCCTTATTTCACCGTTGATGTGGTCATTTCCAACGATCAGATCTTCGTCGTTTCCGGGTTAAAAAAGTAAATAAACCTATGGCATTGCCACTGTTTCTTTTAAATATAACCGGGATTAACTCCCCGCCCCCCGGTATAACCATCAATCCATAACAGAGACTCTGATAAAAAGAGGGAATATCCGGGAAACAACGAAATATTGAATAGACTGATTATTAAATAAATTAATCGAGGAGGCGTCGGCAATGCCGTCTGTGAAGGCCAACAATATTACCATCGAGTATGAAGAGCACGGCGATCGTCATAATCCGGCCATGGTCATGATCATGGGGTTGGGAAGCCAGTTGATCGTCTGGCCCGAGGAGTTCATCCGGGGATTGGCGGAACGGGGTTTCCGGGTAATCTGCTTCGATAACCGCGATGTGGGGCTATCAACAAAAATTGAAGGTAAGAAAAAGCCGGACCTGGTGAAAATGACAGTCCTGCTGAAGCTGGGAATAAAGCCCAGGGTTCCATATACCCTTGACGATATGGCTCTGGACACCGTCGGGCTGATGGAGGCCCTGGATATCGAGAGCGCCCATATAGTTGGCGTTTCCATGGGAGGCATGATTGCGCAGATTCTCGGGGCGAAGCATAAACACCGGGTCAAATCGCTTACCTGCATGATTACATCATCAGGCAATCCCCGGTTGCCGGCGGCCAGGCCGGAGGTGATGCAAAAACTGATGCAGGTGCCCAAAAGCATGGATAAAGAAGAATGGTTTAAATACAACATGGAGCTCTTTACCACCATCGGCAGCCCCGGGTTGGACCGAGAGAAGCTGGCCGTGGCCGTAAGGGAGAGAATAGAGCGCAGCCTCTGCCCGGACGGCACCACCCGGCAGCTGGCGGCCATACTGCATAACGGCAGCAGGGTGAAACTGCTAAAGCAAATTGAGCTCCCGACCCTGGTCATCAGCGGAGCGGAAGATCCCTTCCTGCCGTACCAGTGCGGCCAGGACATCGCCGCAAATATCCCGGGAGCCCGCTTTGAACTGATTGAAGGAATGGGGCACGATATCCCCGAACCGCACATCCCCCGGCTGGTTGAACTCATCGCCGGGCACGCCGCAGCTGCGGAAGCTTAACGAAGGGAGTCATGCACCGGTGATGCTGAGAGTCTGGGCCGAATTTATCACGCCGCGGGAAGCGGCGGACCCCGCGGTGGTTTCGCTGCTGCAGCGCTACCGGGCCCATCCCTGCCTGGCCGTCCCCCACGGCAGGCTCGGCGCAGACTACGCCCGGTTCGTGCGGGCTTACAGCGAAGCCGGCCTGGAGCCGGCCCTGTGGCCGACCTTAAGCGACGAGTCCGGCTAC
>CAYFRE010000091.1:5276-6728 GCA_964345455.1 uncultured Syntrophomonadaceae bacterium
CGTATCCGTTGACATTTAACCATCGTATGCTATAATAAGTTAAAGTATACAAATCGAGGTACGATATGAAGTTAATCCTGGATAACATCGAAAAGAGCTTTGGCGATAAAAAGGTCCTCAAGGGCGCCAGCTTCACCTTTGAACAGGGCAAGATATATGGCCTGCTGGGTAGAAATGGCGCCGGGAAAACAACGCTTTTTAACTGTATACGCAACGATCTGGAATACGAAGCCGGTTCTATTAGTTTTCAAGGCAAAGAAGATGGGCAGATAGAAGAACAAGTTGGGTTTGTCTATACCGAGCCGCTGCTGCCGGAGTTTTTAACTGGACACGAATTTCTAAGATTTTTTATTTCTGCAAATGAAAAGAGAATAAAGAACCCGCGTTCCATCACTGAATACTTTGAGATGATCAAGTTTGCAGATGACGACAGGCACAGGTTAATCAAGGGCTATTCCCACGGCATGAAAAATAAAATTCAGCTGCTGACGGTGCTCATCACCAGGCCGCCCATTATCCTTTTGGATGAACCGCTTACCTCCTTTGATGTGGTGGTGGCCCTGGAGATCAAACAGCTTTTAAAGGCCATTAAGACTGAGCATATCATTATCTTTTCCACGCATGTTCTGCAGCTGGCCGCAGATCTCTGTGATGATATCGTAATGCTGCATAACGGCAAGCTAAAGGGGATTGATCCTGACCTTTTAGACAAACCCGAGTTCGAAGAGAATATTACCAGGATGCTGTCGGAGAAAGAAAGTGATTAGAGCCCTGGCGCTATCAACCCGGGTGGCATTCGCCATATCCTGCAATCATTTTATATACTTCCTGAAGAAGCTTCCCTGGCTGGGAAAGAAAATCCCCGATACTGCTTATCAGATTTCTACAATCAAATCAATATTGTCTATACTGGTTGAGGCAACAAGGGTACTTTTTGGGTTTTTGGGAGCCGCCCTCTCCCTGGCGATCTTTATTTTCGGCCCCATGTTTCTCCTGGACCGCAATTTGATGAACATGGATCTGTTTTACCACTATTTCTTTTTCATCTATTTCCTGGCGGCCCCTTTCTTGAACACCATTATCCTGCAAACCCGGGACATGCAGGCATACACCATGATTAACTTGCTCAAACTCGATAAACGAGACTTTTTTGTTTCCAAAGTTATCTTTACCCTGGGGATAAAGACTGCCCGGTACCTGCTGATTTTTCTGCTTCTCAGTTTATTTACAAATATCTCTGTGCCGGAGAGCCTCATGCTCTCGGGATATATCCTCTTTTTGGCCTTAATTTGGGAGTATCTGCTCCTGAAGATCTACCTGAAATTCAAAACCATTGTGTATGACAAAGTAGTGATTGTCCTGGCCTCACCGGCCTTGCTTCTGGTGATATGCTACCTGCTTCCATACCGGGGAATCGTCCTGAACTTGCGGGGTGTTCTGGCCAATGGCTTT
>CAYFRE010000091.1:6777-7215 GCA_964345455.1 uncultured Syntrophomonadaceae bacterium
CTGGCGGGGTTCTCCCTCTGGCGGCTGTATAGTTTTGACAACTACAGCACGGTAACGAAAGAGACGATCAACCGCAATAAATTGCTGGGCATAGAGGATCTGTTAAAGAACGCGGCCTTTGCCGATGTGAACCTGGCGGAAGAAAAGCTGGCCCAAGAAGAAGCAAATGGCGCCGATGATTTGCAAGGCTATGCCCTCTTTAACCACCTGTTCTTTACCAGGCACCGGCGAATAATCATGAAACCGGTGCGGACCAAAGTCGTTACCGTAACTGTACTCGCTCTGTTGGGCTGGGCGCTATTGCTTTTGAAGCCAGGCTTCATGGACCCGGTTCGGGAAAATATTCTATCTCTTTCTCCTTACTTAATCTTTTTTATGTACCTGCTCTCCTCCGGGGAAAGATTTTCCCGGGCTTTGTTCTTCAACTGCGATCGGTAC
>CAYFRE010000091.1:7225-7793 GCA_964345455.1 uncultured Syntrophomonadaceae bacterium
AACAAAGAAGCCCTTCTCGAAAACTTCACCGTAAGATTAAAAAAATCCATCAGCCTGAACCTGGCGCCGGCGGCGGCTGTAGCCATTCTACTTCTGGGAACAGGGGTGATCATCGGCATGGGCGGCGCAATTACCCGCCTGCTGCCCATGGTCGTGACCATATTTTCCCTGTCGCTGTTCTTCTCGACACATTATCTGTTTATCTACTACATGTTGCAGCCCTATACCGCCGATCTGACCCAAAAGAGCCCGCTCTACTCCATAGTCAATATATTGATTTATTTTATCAGTTATGGCTCCATTCATATCAAGACAAGCTCGGTGGTGTTCACCTTTGCCGTTATGCTCTTCACCCTGGTTTATGCAGCGGCAGCCATTGTCCTAACATATAACCTGGCCCCTAAAACCTTCAGATTAAGATAGCCATATATCAGGGGGACGGTTCTTCTGATATACTTTTTCAAACGCGATATATAATATTATGACCTATTCCTTTTAAACTGACGCTTTAGCGTAAATCTTGCCATAATATACCAGATATATTATTTAATTATAGATAGATCAAGGG
>CAYFRE010000092.1:0-7621 GCA_964345455.1 uncultured Syntrophomonadaceae bacterium
CCAGGGTATTGTAGACGGCGGCGGCATAGAAAAAGTTATCCCACCAGGCCCATTTATTGAATAGAAACATGCCGTTTATTTCCAGCAAGAAGTGAAAAAATGCCGGCACCGCGGCGTTGAGCAGAATCAATAAAGAAACGTGGGCCAGAGTACGGTACTGGGCCAGCAGATGAAAATAAATAATCGTATAGGGAACCCAGGCCAGGGTCATGAACAGCGGAACTCCGGCCGGGCTGATCAGGTCGGCGTTCTGGAAATGCCAGGCCTGCACTATGTTTTGCAGGATGTAATAGGTGGCGGCTCCCAGCACCACCCCGAAAACAGACCCCACCGGGAAGTATCTTTGAATCCGTTCCCAGGGGACCAGCAAGAACATTATTGCCGTCATCACGATCAGGACAATCGGACCGGCCAGGTTGACGAAATACATCAAGACATCACCGTTTTACTATCCCCCCGGGAAATGGTGATTATACCGGGGTTATAATCCCCGGAATAACAGTCCCCAGGGATGAAGTAAAATAGCCCGTTCATATGTGATCATAAAACCGGAGCTCCCTTTTTGTAGTCCGGGACTGGATCAGCAAAAAGAAATTCTCTGGCAGGACAGCAAGGATAAATTGTTGAAATAGAGCTGGGAAAACGGTGATACGATGACGGTGTTTTTTCGGGTGACTGTTTAAAAAGAAAAATGAAGACAGGAAAATAACCCGGCACCCCCTGGAAACGGTAATGTTATAATTTCAGTATTGGTTGCAGATAAGGAGGGTAACAACGTGCCTGCAGGGTTGGAAGAAACAGCTTCAGTAACCGGACCACGCTACAGGGTGCTGGCCGCGGTCATGCTGGGCGGGATCATGGGACCTATCGACGCCAGCATTGTCAATGTGATCCTGCCGACCCTCGCCTCTTTTTTTGGCGCCCCCATCGCCATCGCGCAGTGGGTGCCGCTGATCTATCTTCTCACCATCAGCAGCCTGCTCCTGTTCTACGGCCGCCTGGGAGACATCCTGGGCTACAAGCGGGTCTATCTCGCGGGGCTGGCGTGTTTCGTGGTAACTTCCGGTCTCTGCGGCCTGGCACCGACCATCTACTGGCTGATAGCCTGCCGCGCCATCCAGGGGATAGGCGCCGGGATGATGATGTCCGTGCCCTTCGCCATCCTCACCGCTGTTTTCCAGCCGCACGAGCGGGGCCGGGCCCTGGGCATTAACGCGATCAGCATCTCGGCCGGCTTGGCCCTCGGTCCAACCCTGGGCGGGTTGCTGACCTCGCTGTGGTCCTGGCGGCTTGTTTTTCTGATCAATATTCCCATCGGCATAGCAGGGTTGCTGTGGGCAGCAAAGGTTATTCCCGATTTGAAAGGAAAACCGGGTCGTGTTGATGTCGCTGGTGCCATATCCGCTTTTGTCTGCCTTTTTTCCTTGCTTTTCTTTATCAACCGGGTACAGCATGCGGGGATGGGGCTGATTACCGGCCTGGCCATAACCGCGGCTGTCGTTGCGGGCGCCTGCTTCTTCTATATCGAGACTCACTCTGCGCAACCGATGGTGAACCTGGCGCTCTTCAAGAACCGCACTTTCACCCTGGGTACCGCCGGCTCCCTGCTAAACTATGCCTCACAATACATCCTGGTCTTCCTGACACCTTTCTACCTCCAGCGGGTGATCCATTACTCCCCGGATAAAGTAGGCCTACTGATGACCTGTTTTCCCTTATCGGTAATGGCCGCCGCTCCGTTCAGCGGCGCTTTATCCGACCGCCTGGGCACCAGGGAGCTGGCCATTGCCGGAACGACGCTTTGTGCAGCGGCCCTGGTGGCCATGGCCTTTTTACCCGTGTATGCCCCCGCCCTGGCCGTGGGTTGGCGACTGGCCCTTTTCGGTTTGGGTACCGGGATATTCCAATCACCGAATAACAGCGCGGTCATGGGCAGTGTCCCCCGGCCGCACCTGGGGATAGCTTCTGGCATTTTGAGCACTGCAAGAAATACAGGCATGGCCATGGGAATTGCCGCGGCCGGTCTGATTCTCTACTCCCTGGTGCCGCCGGCTGCCGTGGCTCAAGAGCACCTCAGCGGTCCGGAGGCAATTTCCTTCCTCGGCGGTCTGAAATACGCTTACCTTTTTGGGGCCGGCCTCTCCGCCCTGGCGGCCCTGTTTTGCTTTATGCAAGTCAGACATGAACAGAATGATGTAAGTTGACGTCCCCCCGGCCCTCAAAAAAGTGGTTTAATCCATTATCTGTTTAACCGGAAGAAGATCAGTCATCAGTTTCCTCCCCGCCTCTTCCCCTTCTAAGCCTGCGCTCGGCGGTTCAGCACTGCGATCACCGGCACCAGGGCCAGCGTGATGGCCAGGGCAATGGTCAATTCAATCCAGACCCTGCCCAGCGGTTGGCCCATGACCGAGACCTGCCAGATCGGCTCGATAATCCAGTAAAGCGGAAATATCTTGGCGATCCACTGCGGCCAGTCCGGGAAAATATAGAAGACTACCGGTACGAACAGGAAGAAGCCGGTCCCCTTAACCAGTGAAAAAAACATGGTCGAATTTTTTGAGACCACGCCCACGAGCAGGCCGAGCATACAGTTAAGTAAGGCGGCCACCGCGATCACGGCGAGAACATCAAGCGGCCGCGGACCGAAAGCGCGGTTTACAAGCAGCGCCACCGCCGCCATGAAGACCGAGAAGATAAACCCCAGGATCCACTTGGCCGCAAGGACCTCGTTGGCCCTGGCGGGGCTGACCAGCAGCGCGGTGAACGTGCCCTTCTCTTTCTCCTCGACCAGGCTGGCCGCGGGAACCCAGACTCCCGCCATCACCAGGGCGTAGAATACCAGCATGGGCACCAGGCGGACGGCGATGGGCAGCCCGGCTTCGCCCATCTGAACGGTTTTGACCTCGACCGGGGCGGCGCCGCTCTCGATGCCGCGCAGCAGGTCTATGGCGGTGACGCTGAGGATGATGCGGTTCGAGGCCAGGCTCTCTCCGCCGATGTAAAACTCCAGTTGCGGCTTTTTCCCCGCCCTGACCGCCTCGTCAAAGCCGGCCGGGAGAACCAGTCCGGCGTCAAGATCGTTATTTCCCACCTGCCTCTTCAACTCCCCGGCATCATCAAGCAGGGTCAGCTCAATACCATCCATCTGCCGGACGGAGGATGTTATCTCGGATTGAGCCTGGTCAACAATCCCCAGGCGAGGTTTGGGATCAAAAAGAGAGCCGAAGACTACCTGGAGAATGAACGTCAGCGCCACCGGCATGATCACGGCAAACAGGAAGAAGGGGTTGCGCGGCCCCAGCTTCAGATCCTTGCGCAGTATGCTCCAGATTCGTTTCAGGCTCATAACGACCCCACCTTCCTTTTTAGAACAAACAGGCTCACTCCGTACAGGAGTACCCCCCACAGCAGCGCATAGCCTAGAGAGTTTAAAGACTCTCTCCAGCCGCTCCCATAGATGGTCACGTTCGCCAGAAGGTCGACGATGGGATAGCTGGGGATCACCCGGACCCACGCGGCCGCGGTGCCGGGAAAAAGCACCGCAAATGCGGGAATCATCAGCGGCACGCTGAACAGAAGCGCATAGATCAGTTGATCCAGAAAATCCTTACCGGCTGCGCCGATGAGCATGGCCACGCCGGTAAACAGAAGCGACCCGATCAGCATAATCGTGAATAGAAGCGGCCAGTTGGCCGGGGTGAACGCCCCCACCAGCACCAGGATGGTCAGTCCCTGGAGCAAGGCCAGGCAGGTGCCGAAAACAGTCTTGGCGGCAAGAAAGTGCCACATCTTCATCGGGGTGATCAGCAGGGCGGTCACGGTGCGCTGCAGCAGCTCTGTCGAGATAAGTGAAGCCATGGCATAGGTTTCAACCACCAGGACAAAAAAGGCCAGCAACGGCCGCATCTTGTCGCGCATCGAGGCCTGCGCGCCGGTGCGGTCTGGACCGAGGATGATTGTCTCCTCTGCGGGCAGCTCCACGGGAAGGTCCCGGCCGGCTACCTGGTAAGCAATTTCCCGGACAAAGCTCTGCATGGCTTGCCTGATCTCTTCGGGCACGCCGGCATCCGCATAAACTGTCACCGTGGTTTTTTCTCCTCCGGCCACATCAGCGATGAAAGAATCGGGAAATGCGATCCCGATATCGAGCCGCACCCGCTGCGCGTCCATGGGCTTCTTCTCCCCGGCGGCCTTGTCGCGCAAGATCAAGCCGTCGCCCTCTTTGGAGCGGTAAACTTCGAGCGTGCCCTCGACGGCACTCCTGATCTGTGCCTCGCTCTCCAGCTCGACCAGCTCCAGCCCCTCCTCCTCGGTGAGGTCCGCCTGCTCCAGCTCCTGCAGCATCTCTGCGGATGCCCCAAACTCGCGCAGCGCTTCCCTGCCCCGGTCAATTATGGTTTGCAGCGAAGGGGAGACGGCCAGGGTTATCGTCTCGTCAACCGTGTCTGGAATAAGCCAGAACAGGGCTCCAAAACAGGCCAGGACGAATACGGTCAGAACAACGTAGATCTTGTTACGCCCGTAAAGCCGGAGATCTTTTTTCATGATCGCACCGATAATTTTACCACATGATCCAGGTGATGAGTGCTTCATCCTTCCAGCCCCCTGCCGGTCAACTGGATAAAGATCGACTCGAGCGTGGCCTCTTCGGTATGAATCGTCAACAGGTCCGGGGAAGCGGCCAGTTCGGCCAGCCGCTCCGAGGTTCTATCACCGTCCAGCGGAATATGCTCTTCGCGAACACCGCTGTCTTCGCGGCGCAGCCGCACCCGCACCGCTCGCCGGCCGTACTGCAGCTTGAGCTTTTCGGCGGTATCCAGGGCCACGATCTCACCCTCGTTAATGAAGGCAACCCGGTCGGAAAGCTGGTCCGCCTCCATCATGTTGTGCGTGGTCAGCAGGATCGCCGCGCCGCGATCGGCCTCCTCCTGGATGGTCCTGCGGATCGCCGCCGCTGTGACCGGGTCCAGCCCGTCGGTGGGCTCGTCGAGAAAAAGAACCGCCGGCTTGTTGATGAAGGCGCGCGAGATCATCAAGCGCTGGCGCATCCCCTTGGAGAAGCCGCTGACGCGGTCCCCGGCCCGGTCGGCCAGCCCCACCCTCCGCAGCAGTTCCATCGAATTGGGTTTCCTGATGCCGAAAAGCGAAGCAAAGAAGTTCAGATTTTCCAGCGCGCTCATTTCCAGGTAGAGATTCTTCTCTTCAAAGCAGACCCCGATTTGGGCCTGCAGTGCGGGGTCGTCCTTGCCGATATCCAGGCCCAGAATCTGCCCGCTGCCGCCCCCGGGCGCAAGCAGCCCGGTGAGCACCTTTATCGTTGTCGACTTGCCCGCCCCGTTCGGCCCGAGAAAGCCGAGGATCTCCCCGGGAAAAACCTCGAAACTGATGTTTTTTACAGCCTGCAGATCACCGTACCAGTAGCTCAAGCCTTTAACGCTGATCGCCGGTTCCGCCATTTCTTCACCTTCCTTTTAATAAATGAATGTTCCGGCCTGCACAGCCGCTTCCGTCTGAAAGCAATCGAATCCGGCACACTATCCGATCGCAGCTAACTACCACGCTCCAGACCATCCCGGGGAAAATCATCTTTAAAACGCCGCACAATCCCCTCCAGCCCGGCGATATATTCCTGCAGCGCGTCCACCCCCCCGGGGGTTAGGGAGACACAGGTAAGTGGTCTGCGATTTTTAAACTTTTTGGTGATGCTGATATAGCCTGCTTCTTCAAGGCGGCGCAGTTGCACCGAAAGATTGCCTGAACTTAATCCCAGTTTCTCTTGCAGCTCGCTAAAAGAGACATTTATCTTTGATCCTGCCGCCAGGTAGGTCATGATTTGCAAACGGACGGGCTCATGAATAATCTTGTCAAGATTGAATTTGCGATTCACTCCGGCCACTCCCGCTACCTTCTCTCACCGTTCAGGCCGGCATAAAGATAGAGCGCTGCCAGGATAAACCCGGCGGAAAAAGTTAGAACCAGCATGGCCAGGGCAGAGAGCCGTTCCGCCGTAAACAGGGTTAACAGTCCCGTGGCCACCAGCCAGAAGCCCAGCAGATAGATCCCCTTCATATAAAACACCGTGCTCAACGAAACAGACGATAGTCCGAAGAGGAGAGCAAGAACCGGCACCAGGTAGAGAGTCATCTCCCTCTGAAAGAGGAAAACAACAGCCAGCACGATGGCTGCCAGGTGAGGCAGGATCACTGACAAACACTGGGGCGTATAGACCTCTTCCAGAAGTTTATAGAGGGTCATCTTACTTCTGACCAGGCGCGCGCCCCGTAAAAAGTTATTAATTTTTAGATAGGCGGTAAACACGATGGATATGGCAAGCAATATCCAAAACAGCGCTTTATAGTGTGCGGGAGCAGCGGCAAATGTGCCGTAATATTCCGAAAGAAGGTGGAAAGCCGTGGCATAAAGGGCTATTAATATACCGCCGATAAGCAATACACTTCGTAAGATACCGCCGGCATCAAGAAAGCGAAAGATACTGTTGCTCTTGCTCAAGGCTTCCTTAATCGCAGTCAAGTCGGAGATAACCTCGCGCAGCTCCGGAGTCTCCTTCTCCATTCAGCTCACCTCATAGACTGTAGTTTATGACATAAACTTATTTATATTCTAATAGCTTTTCTTGACCTTGTCAAATAGATCACTGGTCACTTTCACTTTCGACTATAAATGAGGTGTCAGAGAACCGTCCCCTGTCACCCTTTTTAAGAATGAAAAAACGGATGGGACTGACCGTCCCCATCCGTTAACTTGGCTGTGTACAAATAGCAGGTTATTTCGAACCACGAAATGTCCTATTCACGGTTTAACCAAGCTTTACTCGAACCGGAATGAGCTGATAAATGCTTCAAATTCCGGCAATAACGCATCAAAATCATCTCCCAGGGCACAGCCTTGAAGATTATAGATATTGCCATCCCGGAAAACATAAACAACTAACAATTTGAAAGGCATTCCGGCCACCTCGTAGGTGCAGAAGAACTTTCTGCTGTCATAGCCGTCCACTTTCAAGCTTTCAACGCTGCTGAGCTCAATGCTTTCAAATGAATCAGAAAGCGCCTCTTGCGCTTCCGCCAGATAACCGTCCAGGCCGTCAATGTCTCCGGCAACTCTATCCCGGACTACTATGAAGGATGATGTTTCCTTTACGTAGCTGACCAGGGCACTCGATGCATCCTCCTCTTCCCATCCTTCCGGTGGTGTAACCTTAACCTCTACCTCAGGAGTAACGGTTTCGCCTCCGTTTTCATCACCGTTTTCATCACCGTTTTCATCACCGTTTTCGTCACCGTTTTCGCCACCGTTTTCATCAGTTGCCCCATTGCCGGATTCGTTATGGGAAGGATCGGCGGCATTCCCCCCATCACCGCCACATCCAGCTGCTGCAAGCAGCAGCGCCACGAGAACCAGGACCGTAAAATACCTTAATAATTTCATGCCGACACTCCCTTTCATATCATTAACTCATTGTTAATATAGATCTTCATTATATGAATGTAATCACCCGCAGGGTGATTCTTCTCAATTCCGGGGAAGTAAACTGGTGATTAAGTACAGAGGGTAGGGTCGTACATGTATGTTGCACACTATCGCGGTTTTACTTTTATTT
>CAYFRE010000093.1:0-7479 GCA_964345455.1 uncultured Syntrophomonadaceae bacterium
CAGGTAATCGGCCACGGCCAGCCGCAACGCCAGGGCCACACCGCCGGCGGTGCCGGTGGAGAGCAGCTCCACCGGCAGGTGGTGATCCCCTGCCGCCCGGATGATGCTGCCCGGAACGACGCCGTCCAGTTCGGCGGCGGTATAACGCCCGCCGGTTACCGGGGCAAGATAACGGGCAAATGAGCGGGCCAGCGGTTCAAAAGTATCGCTGTCCAGTTCATCTTTCAGCGCCTGGAACTCCGCGGCCACAACCTGGAGCGCCCCGGCTTCCTCCTTCAGCCGGACCAGCCTCTCTTCGCTGAGGGAAAGGGCCTCCGCCAACTCTTCCGAGGATTCCTCCGGCAGCTCCTTCCGCACCTCGACCAGCTCGATCCGCAGCGAGCTTATCGATTCCTGCAGCCTCTCTTTGAGTTTGCGCAGCTCTGCAAGGCCGGCCATGAACTCGTCGGCGGAGGAGAAGCCCTCCGGCAAGGGAGCGAGCTTTTTCAGCTCCGCGGTGATCTCCCCGGCTTTTCTCTCCAGCTCGCCGAGCTTCCGGGCCAGTTCATCCGGGCTGCCGTGCTCCGCGGCCCAATCCCCGATCTTCTGCCGCTCCTGGAGAAGCGTATTCCCGGCAACGGCGATGGAGCCGCTCAAAGCGGTAATCTCCTCCTGGATGTCCCGGGGATCGCGCATCTCTTTCTCTTCAGGCAGCGAGGATACCTCCTGCTCCAGCGCAGAGTAAGAGTTCTCGCCCAAAAGCCCCTCCAGCCTGGCCTTCAGGCCGGCCCGCTCCCGCTCCAGGTTCTCGCGCCTGTTAAGGGCGGCTTCCGCCGCGGCGATATCCTGCACCCTCAAGAAGCTTAGCCTATCATCCAGGGATTTCTCGGCCTCTTTTATTTCGCGAAGCAGGTTCCCCACGTCGCCTTCACCGGATTGCACCTCGAGCAGCCAGTCGGGGCTCTCCAGGAGCAGGCGCCCCGCCCCTTCGAAAGAAGCTTCCTGCTCTATATTCTTGATCGCGGGCTGCTCCAGGCCCGGGGTTACCTTCAGCTCCAGGGGGCTGCGGGTGGCAAAACGCACCTTTAGCTTCATCGCTCCCACCACCGCCCGGAGCTCACTCGCTTTCTTCTGCCACTCCTTTAAATCGTGCAAATCGGCCTTGCCGATCTTCACCAGCCCGGAAAGCTCCTGCTCAATTTCCTGGATCCCGGCCTGGAGCGGCCGGGCCTTCCGCAGCAGCTCGCGCTTCAGCTGCGCCGCCTGCTGCGCCCCGGCCTCGCCAAGCTCTTTTTTAAGCGCAGTCAGCTTATCCTTATCTTTCTCCAGGTTCCGGGCCAGCTCATCGATGCGGCCTGCAGCCTTGGGCCATTCAATGAGCGCCTTTCTCCAGCCCTCCGCCCGCATTTCAATTTTCTCCAGCTGCGGCTCCAGGGCGTAGCGCCGGCGGATATCTTTTTCCAAAAGCTCCATCGCACTTAACCGCTCAAGCGTCTCCGCCTTCTCCCGGGCTGTCTCCTCCAGCTGCCCGGCCAGGTCGCCGGCCCGCCTCTCCAGGTCGCGGGTCAGCTGCAGCCGGCGACGCAGTTGTTCGCTCTCGTAGTAAGCGGCCAGCAGCCGCCCCACTCCCTTTTTGTACGGGTTATCGATACCGCGGTTGTTCTTCGGGCCGTCCCGCGCCGGATCCCAGTTCTGGAGCAACTCCCGGGAAGTCTCCTCCAGGGCCGCCTCCAGCTCTTCCAGCGAGACACCGCCGGCCTCGATCACCGCCCGCCGCAAGATCCCGGCAATCGTGCGTGACGCTTCGCCGTCACGGCGCAGCCTTTCCAGGGTCCGCTCCATCTCATCCTGGCGGGCGAAGAGCACCGCCTCGTATGTAGCGCGGCCGTAAGAAAGCGCCTGTACCAGCCGCTCCCGGATCCCGGCGGGGTTATTGATCTCGGCGCCGCTATCCAGCAGCAGGCGGGCCTCCCTAATCTCTCCCCAGGAACAGGTGTAGGTGCAGCGCTCCCCGGAGGCGTCCCGGAATCGCAAACTTACCCGGGCAGTATCGCCGCCGGGGTGGGGCAGGCACCTTTCCAGAAAATTTTTCCAATCATCAGAGTTCTTTCTTAAATTGGGCGGCAGAAAGAGGACCGCAAAGAGGGCGTTGACCAGGGTGCTCTTGCCGGCTTCATTGGGCCCGAGAAGCACATTCAGCCCCGGCTGGAAAGGGTAGAGTTTCTCTCTGACAGCGCCGAATGGATTAAGTTTAAGCTCTTCGATAATCATCTCTTCACCTCGTCGATCAGGCGGTAAGCCAGCTGCAGCGCGGCGGGGTCATTTTTTTGCGCCAGCCGGGAAAGAAGCCGCTGGGGAAAGGAGCCGGCGGGAAAATGGGTTTCGATCAACTCCGCCGAAAGCTCCACGGCCAGGGCGCTGTCATCCTCCTCCAGGTAGAGCAGGCTCGAGCGCAGCTCGTCGAGCCGGCGGCGGCGAGAACTGTATGCCTCCTCCGGTAGATAACCGGCCAGGCGCAGCTTCACCAGGGCCCGTTCCCCCGCCTGCTGCAGCTCCTCCTGCAGCTCATCCAGGCCGGCGGCGCCGTGCAGCTCCCGGGCGATCTCCATGAAGCGAAACTTCCCGGTGGGAATGGCGCGGCAGTGGACACCGCCGCCCTCGTCCAGGGTGGTGATCCAGGCACTGCCGCCGTGCCGGCAGTCGAAGCCGTCGGGCTCGGGAGTACCGCTGAAGCAGAAGGGAGCCCCCTGCACCTGCTCGAGATCGGGATGGCGCACATGGGTGTGCCCTAGAAACCAGTGGTGCAACCGCAGCCCGGCCAGCTCGTTCTCATCCATGGGGAAATACTCTCCCTCCGGATCGGGCGAGATCCCCCGCACCGTGCCGTGAGCCACGCCGAGCTGCCACCCGGCGGCGGGCCGCTCCGCCAGCTCGCGGATCCATCCCAGCCTGTTTTCCCCTGAATGCTTCCGGTGGCAGGGAGCCGGATAGATCATCGCGTCAATCCCGTAATCGTGCAGCGGATAAGAAACCGTATCGGTCAGCAAAAGCAGCAAATCGGGGGCGAGCTCCCGCATCTCTTTCCAGAGGCTCCCGTAACCGTCCCAGTAATCGTGGTTGCCCGGTAAAACAGCAACGCATTCACCCTGGAAACGGGAGAGGCTCCGCACCGCCCGGGCAATTATTTCGCGGGGCATCTGCGCCCGGTGAAAGAGATCCCCGGCCACCAGGAAGAGCCGGCACTGCGCCTCGTTGGCCAGCTCCACCAGCCGCTCCAGCGTTTGATAGCGCGCCTCAACCAGCTGCTGCCGCACCTCTTCCGGGTAGCTGCGATTGCCGAAGGTCATCCCCAGGTGCAGATCAGCGGTGTGAAATATCTTTAGCGTCATCTTGGAAACCTCCTGCAACAATATAATCATATTAGCCCGTTCAAAAACAGGGCCACCCCTGAAACATGTTGTTCACGCTGGTTACGGCTGTACACCGCAGCCTGCCATCAACTCTCTTCAACCCAGCCGCGCGCTCTCTCCACCGCCCGCAACCAGTCGCGGTAAAGGGCGGCGCGCTGTGCCTCTTCCATCCGGGGCCGGAAGGAGGCGCTCTCGCGCCACCGCTCCGCCAGCGCCTGGCGGCCGGGCCAGACCCCCGTCGCCAGGCCGGCCAGGTAGGCGGCCCCGAGGGCGGTAGTATCGAGCATGGCCGAACGGCGCACCACCGTGCCGGCGATATCCGCCTGGAACTGCAGCAGCAGGTCCATCACGCCGGCTCCGCCGTCAACTCTCAACTCGCCCAGGGAAATCCCCGCTTCGCGGCGCATGATCTCGAGCACATCGCGGGTCTGGTAGGCCATTGCCTCGACCACGGCCCGGGCCAGGTGGGCCCGCGTCGTGCCCCGGGTTAGGCCAATGAGCAGTCCGCGGGCATAGGGATCCCAGTAAGGTGCGCCGAGCCCCACGAAGGCGGGCACCAGGTAGACGCCGCCGTTGTCCTCAACTTGCTCTGCCAGCGGCCCCGTTTCCGAGGCATGATCGATGAGCTGCAGCCCGTCACGCAGCCACTGGATCGCTGCGCCGGTAATAAAAATGCTCCCTTCCAGGGCGTAAGTGACGGCCCCTTCAATTCCCCAGGCGATTGTTGTCAGCAGCCCCGAATCTGAGCGGATTGCTTTGGCACCGGTATTCATCAGTATAAAAGAGCCGGTGCCGTATGTGTTCTTTACCATGCCCGGGTCGAAACAGGCCTGGCCGAAAAGGGCGGCCTGCTGATCGCCGGCGATCCCGCCGACCGGTACCCGCACTCCGAAAAAAGCGGCGGGGTCGGTCTCGCCATAAATGGCGCTGCTCGGCATAACCTGTGGCAGGATATCTTCCGGAACTCCCAGGATCTCCAGCAGCTGCGGGTCCCACTCCAGCGTATGGATATTGAAGAGCAGGGTGCGGGAGGCATTGGAGTAATCGGTGGCATGGACCCGGCCGCCGGTGAGCCGGTAAAGCAGGTAGCTGTCAACTGTCCCGCAGGCCAGCTCTCCCGTGCGGGCCGCCTCCCGGACGGAGGGGATATGCTCGATAGCCCAGCGAACCTTCGTCCCGGAAAAGTAGGGGTCCAGGACCAGCCCGGTTTTCTCTTGAAAGAGCTCCAGCCGGCCGGCCTCGTTTAATTCATGGCAGAGCGCCGCTGTGCGGCGGCACTGCCAGACAATGGCGTTCGCCAGCGGCTTGCCGGTGGAGCGTTCCCAGAAGACCACGGTTTCCCGCTGGTTGGTAATCCCGATAGCCGTGATCCCGGCAGGTTCCGTTCCCGCTTCCTGCAAAGCCTCTTTTACCACTGCCAGAGTGGCCGCCCAGATCTCTTCAGGATCATGTTCAACCCAACCGGGTTGCGGATAATATTGGAGGTGTTCCCGGGCAGCCCGGCCCAGGGGCAGACCCTGCTCATCCCAGAGGATCGCGGTGGTGCCGGTAGTGCCCTGGTCAATAGCCACTATGCGCTCCGTAATCGTGATCGCCTCCCGTAATTTAAGAATACTGCCGCATAAACTGCGCTGTTTTTTCAAAAATCATCTCCTTGTCAAAATCGAGCGTGGCCACATGATAAGAGTTCTCCAGCCAGACCAGCTCTTTTTCGGCCGAGCCGATATGTTCTAAGATATAGGAAGCGTTGGAAGGATGGACCACGTGATCCTCCCGCGATTCAAAAACGAGCGCCGGCTGCTTAATCCGGGGCAGCTCTTCTTTCACCTGGCGGCATAGTTTCAGCAGCTCTCCCAGCGCCGAAAGGGGGACCCGGTCATAGGCCAGCTCTGTAACCGCGGGATCCTTGATGTCGCTGCCCACACCGGGTATGGTTTTCACGAAAGGGCGGATCAGCGGCAGAAAGATCATCCGGAAATCTTTCATGAATACCGGACCGCAAATTGGGACCACGCCCTTCACGGTATCAGGATGGCTGCAGGCCAGGTGCATCGCCAGCGTCGCCCCCATGGAGAGGCCGGCCACGAATATCGTGCGGCACTGTTTCCGGATTTCATCCAGCCCCGCCTCGGCCGAGGCGATCCAGTCCTGGTATGTATTGTCGAACATATCTTCCACTCTCGTGCCGTGACCCTTGAGCCGCGGTCCGACAACGGTAAAGCCCTGGCCGGCCAGGTATTCGCCCATCGGCCTCATACTCGAGGGATTTCCGGTAAAACCGTGCACCAGCAGGCAACCAACATCACCGCCCGGAAAGGCAAAGGGCTCCGCCCCCGCTAAAATTGCACCCTCCATACCTCATTCACCCTCCCTTAAATGTTGAACTGAAACCGTCATCCAGGTCCTATTATTCGTGTATATGTTTCTTGATTATTGGCATTACTCCTGCTAATGAGAGGGGCTTCCTCATCTTTTTCAACAGGACCTCGACAGGGTCATTCTCTTGGACAGAAGCAAAGCATGAGCTCCTGGAAATGCAGGGCGGTCAGAGAAAGCCTGTTAGAGCAAAGTGAAGTAAACAGTGGATAGGGCCAGAACCACGGCGCCGATCCAGGCCAAATGAGGCAATACCGCAGTCAGGGGAACCTTGAAATATTCGACGGTCAGCAACTGGCACAGGTGTACCGGCGAGACTACGTATCCCCAGAAAGCGCTCTGGTAAGCCAGGGCCAGCATGGCGGTTTGATTGCCCGTAACGCCGAGTAGCGGTATCAAAACAGGCAGGGTCAGCCCCAGGGAGGCGTAACAGTTGCCCGTAACCATGCCGCCAAGGTAAGGAAAAAGAAGGATCAACAATACCGGGGGAACTCCGGCATTGT
Organism: uncultured Syntrophomonadaceae bacterium; assembly: GCA_964345455.1. Classification (GTDB taxonomy): domain Bacteria; phylum Bacillota; class Dethiobacteria; order DTU022; family DTU022; genus JAAZIN01. The sequence continues at coordinate 6,269 of CAYFRE010000093.1, forward strand.
TGAAGATCTCCGAAATATGTTCCATCGCCCCGGAATTGGCGATAAACTCCTTGAAAATCATGATGCCGGCGATGCCCAGCAGTATTTTTACGGGGATCCCTTTAAACAGCAGGCAGAGCCGCTTTTTCAATTCCACCGGCCAGTCTTTTCCCGCCAGGTATTGCACTGAGGCCAGCGCCAGGGCCGGCAGCAGCGCCGCCCAGGAAGGCCACCCCAGCACAACAAAGGCAACCGCCGCCAGGATCACCGGCAGCAACCCGTAAAATAAATTTTTGAAATTTTCACCGGCATGGGACCGCGGCCCTTTTCCCTCGCATCCCCGGCCTGTTTTGCGGAAGATAAACCAGGTCCCCACCAGGGACGCCACCGCCACCGGAGGTATGCTCAAAGCAGCCAGCGAGCCCGCAGAGATATCGCTTAGCGAGATCATGGCTATGAATCCGGGGAAAAAGGGGTAGACCGACATGACAAAATGCCGGAAATAGATGTTTGCCAGCGCTTTCCTGGCCGGATTCATTCTCAACCCCGTCCCTACCCGTTCCACCAGCGGCGCCGAAAAATAGGCGCCTCCCGGAATGGGCAGCAGTCCAATCAGGGCCGGCAGCAACATGATCAATACCCGGCTGTCGCTGACCAGCGCTTTCAGCGCCTCGAGCGCTTTCTCCATGGCGCCGGTGTGGTACATCGTCTCACCGAGGATGCCGATGCCCATGATTGCTACCAGGAGATTGATCGTAGCCGGAGAGATCAGAGCATCTTTTATAATGAAAATTCCTTCCAGGACATTAACCCGCATGAACAGGGCTAGCACCAGGGAGCCCGCCAACATTACCAGGGCCAGGTTTTTTCGCAGGAGCAATAGTCCGAATACAAGTGCAACTGCTACGATTACGCCAACCAGTTCGATCATCTACTCCCCTTTTCTCTTCTATGCTATGCTATTATCCATGTTGATCCTGATTTCCTCCTTTCGAGCCGTATTCCTGATATTTAAACATGCAGTCCTGCGCTGTGGAAATTCAAGGAAGAGATAGGGGAGTAGGCCGGCATGAAAACTAACGGTTCACCCTTATAGCGAACACATGTGATAAACTCGAGAAACGCGGCTTCCTGACGCGTCAAAAGATCCGGCCGACACGCGCGCAATCCGCGTTCAAATGACCAAATCCTGTCTTCCACATCTCCAAAACCGCGAGAACGGCGAAGAGATT
>CAYFRE010000094.1:0-1595 GCA_964345455.1 uncultured Syntrophomonadaceae bacterium
GATGGCCCCCGCGATTTACGACCAGGTGCGCGTCGATATTGGCGCCGGGGAATACGGGTTTAAGGCTGCCGGCTCGAGCTTGATTTTTCCCGGATTCCTGAAGGTTTACCATGCTGCCGATAAAGAGGAAGAGACGGTACTGCCCCCCATGCAGGAAGGACAGCAACTGGAGCTGGTGGAGTATCTACCCCAGCAGCATTTTACCCAACCGCCGCCCCGCTACAACGATGCCTCGCTGATCAAAACCCTCGAAGAAAAGGGGATCGGCCGGCCGAGCACTTATGTGCCGATTATTGAAACGATAATTAACCGCGGTTACGTTATCAGGGAGAAAAAGGCATTCACTCCGACGGAACTGGGCTTTGTTGTTGTTGACCTGATGAAGCAGCACTTTCCCGAGGTCATTGACGTCGATTTTACTGCCCGCATGGAGGAGCGGCTGGATCAGGTTGAAAAGGGAACACTTGAACGGAACTCGGTTTTGCACAAATTCTACCGGTCGTTCAAGACACAGCTCCAGGCTGCGGAGCAGGAGATGAAGAAGGTTGAACTTGCCGCCGAGGTCAGCGAGGAGAGCTGCCCCCAATGCGGTAAAAACCTGGTTTATAAATATGGACGCTTCGGACGATTTTTGGCTTGCCCGGGTTATCCTGAATGTAAATTTACGAAAAATATTGTCCGGCAGACGGGTGTCCTTTGCCCGCTGGACGGCGGGATGCTGGTCGAGCGGCGCAGTAAAAAGGGAAGAATCTTTTACGGATGCAGCAATTACCCGCAGTGCAGTTTCTCTGTTTGGGACAAACCGCTGCCGGAAAAATGCCCCAGGTGCGGGGCGCTGATGGTGCAGCCCGGCAGGCGCAGTAAAAAAGAGATCCGCTGTTCCAACAAAGAATGCGGTTACAAGGCTGCCGGCCCGCATGAAGCCGCTGCAGAAAAATAATTTTATCTTGCCGCCCTTCACCTTGTGCGGAATTGAGCTAAAAAACGACAAATAGGATCAATTTTTTTAAAAGAGCATTTTGCTTGCATATGAGGAACTGTTATGCTAATATTTACTGAGGGTGCAATTGGTGGATGAACAGCTGGATCGTTTTCTTGCTTACCTGGAGGCTGAGATCAATGCTTCTCCTCTAACCTTGCAGGGTTATCGACACGATATTATCCAGTTTTTATCCCTGACAGGTACAGGGGACGGCCCGTTCCGGGAAGCAACTCATCACATGCTTCGCCGTTATCTGGCCTGGCTTAAAGAATACAATTACACCCGCAGCTCGGCAGCGCGTAAACTATCGGCGGTGCGTTCTTTTTTGAGCTTTTTGCAGCGGGAAGGCGAACTGGAAAAGGGCACCTGGAGCAATGTCTCCAGGCCCCGGCAGGAAAAGAGGCTGCCGCAGTTTTTCTATTATCATGAAGTTGTGGCCTTGCTGGAGGCGCCTGACTGCAATACCCTTCTCGGCTACCGTGACCGGACCATACTTGAACTGCTTTATGCCAGCGGACTGCGGGTCAGCGAGCTTACCGGCCTGGGAACCTCTTCCTGCAGCCTGGAAGAACGCCTGGTCAAGGTAACCGGCAAGGGGAGCAAGGAGCGAATC
>CAYFRE010000094.1:1648-7411 GCA_964345455.1 uncultured Syntrophomonadaceae bacterium
GTCCGGCCGCTGCTGCTGGCAGCCGGCGGCGAGAGTGATTTGAAAACAGAAAAACTGTTGCTCAACCATCGTGGCGGCCCCTTGAGCGACCGCGGGGTGCGCTATATTTTTGAAAAATATGTCCGCAAGGTTTCACACAAGGTGGGGTTGAGCCCCCACTCGTTACGGCATTCCTTCGCCACCCACTTGCTGGAGCAGGGGGCTGATTTGAGGATAGTCCAGGAGCTTCTTGGACACGCCAGCGTCTCGACCACGCAGGTATATACACATATCACCAGGGGTCACCTCTGGGAAGTATATCGGCAGGCGCATCCGCGCAGTATAATCGAGGGCGATTGAAAGAGGTGGATCATGTTCCAGGGGACGACAATTATCGCCGTAAAGAAAGGTGACCGGGTGGCCATTGCCGGTGACGGACAGATTACCTTCGGCAACAGCACGGTGATCAAGCACGGAGCCAAAAAAGTTCGGCGCCTTTACGAGAACAAGGTTATTGCCGGTTATGCCGGATCGGTGGCCGATGCCTTGACTCTCTGTGAGAAGCTCGAGGCGAAACTCGATAATTACCAGGGTAACCTTATCCGGGCCTCGGTAGAGCTGGCCAAGGAGTGGCGGACCGACCGGGTGCTCCGCCGGCTCGAAGCGCTCTTGCTGGCGGCCAGCAAAGATGCGCTCCTGCTGATCTCCGGCACCGGTGAAGTGATCGAACCCGATGATGATATTGCCGCCGTTGGTTCCGGGGCGCCTTATGCGCTTGCTGCAGCCAGGGCTTTATCCAGAAACAGCGATCTGAAGCCGGGTGAAATTGTTCACAAGGCTCTCAAAATCGCCTCTGAGATTTGTGTATTTACCAATGACTGTATCATCGTAGAAGAGTTGTAGAGGAGTTGGCGTAAAAATGTCCGGGGACAATTTAACCCCCCGCCAGATCGTGGCCGAACTTGATCGCTATATCATAGGCCAGGAAGAGGCCAAGCGGTGTGTGGCAGTAGCCTTGCGCAACCGTTACCGGCGGAAACAGTTAAACGGGGAGATGCAGGAAGAGATTATCCCGAAAAACATCATCATGATCGGACCAACCGGGATCGGCAAAACCGAGATAGCCCGCCGCCTGGCCCGCCTGATGAATGCTCCCTTTGTCAAGGTCGAGGCGACCAAGTTTACCGAGGTCGGATACGTGGGACGTGATGTTGAATCGATGATCCGCGATCTCGTGGAGACGGCGATCCGGATCGTTCAAAACGAGCGGATGCAGAAAGTGGAGGGGAAAGCGGCCCGGGCGGCAGAAGAGAGGCTGGTGGAGTTGCTTGCTCCTCTCCCCCGAAAAAAGCGCCGGCAGGTTAACCCCCTGGGGTTCTTGTTTTCCTCCTCATCTCCCGCTTCCGAAGAGGTAAATGCTGAAGAAGACGGTTTCCAGGAGCGCTTGCAGCAAGCGCGGGAAGAGCAGAAGCTGGTCTTTGAAAAGATGAAAAGAGGCGATCTGGAAGAGAAGTACGTGGAGATTGAAATCGAGGACCGGCGGCCGCCCATGCTCGAAATATTTACCGGGCAGGGGATGGAGGAAATGGGAGTTAATCTACAGGATATTCTGGGGAACATGCTGCCTTCACGAAAAATCAAAAGGAAGGTAACCGTGTCCGAAGCCCGGAAAATATTGAAGCAGGAGGAGGCGCAGAAACTTATAGATATGGATGCAGTCATATCCGAGGCTATAGACAAGGCTGAACAGCTTGGGATTATCTTCATTGATGAGATCGACAAGATCGCCGGAAAGGAAGGGTATACAACGGGGCCGGATGTATCCCGGGAAGGTGTCCAGCGGGATATCCTGCCCATAGTCGAAGGGTCAACTGTGGTGACCAAGTACGGTCCGGTAAAAACCGACCATATACTTTTTATGGCCGCAGGAGCCTTTCATATGAGCAAACCGTCAGATTTGATCCCTGAACTGCAAGGGCGTTTTCCGATCAGGGTGGAGCTGCAGAGCCTCTCTGAAGAAGAATTTAAACGAATCCTTACGGAGCCGAGCAATGCTTTGCTGAAACAGTACATCGCTCTTATGGAAACCGAGGGAGTCAGTTTGACCTTCACCCCGGAATCAATTGAAGAGATCGCCCGGGTAGCCTGTGAGCTTAACCAGGAAATGGAGAACATCGGCGCTCGCCGCCTGCACACAATTATGGAGAAAATCCTGGAAGAGATCTCATATGAACTGCCAGACCTTGACACCAAAGAAATAATCATCGATCGGAGGTATGTCAGGAATAAATTACTTAAAATAGTTAAAAATAAAGACTTAAGTAAATATATCCTCTAAAATGTAAAGAAGGTAGGTGAAAGATGTGATTTCTTCTCCCCTGCTTGAGAAGACCCGTCGCATCAACAAAATTCTACAGAAAACAGCTGGTCAGCATGTTGATTTCACAGATGTTTCCGAAGTTCTGAAAAATGTGATCCATGCGAACATCTACCTTGCTGACCGCCAGGGTGAGATCCTGGGCTACGCGCTCGTGGATGAATTCGAGTGTGAATTGATGATCAACAATGTCTTGAAGGAGGGGCGTTTTCCCGATGATTACAATGATTTTCTTCTGCGGAGCGAGGAATCGCGGGTAAACCTGCGCCAGAAATCGAATGACTGCGTATTCCTCGATGCCGAACGCTGCCTCTTTACCGACAAGATCATTTCCGTAATCCCCATTGTGGGTGGAGGAAAGCGCCTTGGCACCCTGCTCCTGGCCCGTTTCAACGATCTCTTCAACGCAGAAGACCTCGTGCTTGCGGAAACAGGCGCCACCGTGGTCGGCATGGAAGTTCTGCGGGCGAAAGCAGAAAAGATTGAAGAAGAAGCTCGCAACAAGGCCGTTGTCCAGCTGGCCATTGCTACGCTTTCTTACTCCGAGCTGGAAGCGGTTGAACATATCTTCGAAGAACTTGGCGGAGATGAGGGGCTTCTGGTGGCCAGCAAGATTGCCGATCAGCTGGGTATCACTCGCTCGGTGATCGTCAATGCGCTGCGCAAGTTCGAAAGCGCCGGGGTTATAGAGTCTCGATCTTTGGGGATGAAAGGCACCTATATCAAGGTGCTCAATCCTTACCTGCTCGAGCATCTGGCGAAAAAATCTAAAGCCTTTCCCAGATAATATCGTTTGTTTCGCTTGAAGGAAATAGAGTAATTTAGCAATAAATTACTCTATTTTTTTTTGGCAGTTACTCGAAACAGCCGGATTATATGCTAAAATACAAAAGATGCAGTCCTGGATACGGATCGGGATATCTATTTACACTACGGGAGGTTGCAGCCATTGGGACAGGGTTCTTTTCAGCATGCTCACCTGGTCATAGCCGGGCTGGCAGTCTACATGCTGCTCATGCTCGTAGTCGGCTGGTGGAGCCGCAAACAAATTAAAAACAGCGCCGACTTTATCGTTGCCGGCAGGCGCCTCTCGCTAATCTTGACCGGCGGCAGTCTTTTCGCGACCTGGTTTTGCGGCGGCACTCTCATGGGCGCCGCGGCACAATCTTACCTGTTCGGCAACCAGGGCGTCATTTTTGATCCCTGGGGTTCAACCCTGTCACTTTTTCTGACCGGTTTAATTTTTGCCCGGCTGATACGCCGGGGCGGCTATCTCACGATTATTGATTTTTTCGATCTGCGCTACGGCAAAAGGATGGGCTTCCTGGCAGCGCTGGTCCAGGTTGCTGCGGAGATCGGCTGGATCGGGGGGCAGCTTGTGGCCTTCGGTGTTATATTGCAAATATTTGCTGGAATACCCATGGCCTGGGGGACTGCTTTGTCCTGCGTCATCCTGATAATCTATACCTGTCTCGGAGGAATGTGGTCGGTAACGGTGACTGACCTTTTGCAAACGGGCTTGATTATCGCCGGGGTGGCTGCACTGCTCTTTACTATTGTTCCGCAGGCCGGTGGCTGGGGTTACCTGTTCAGCCATGCAGGAAGCCGGGCTCAGGTTCCGGCGATGGCCCTGTTTCCGACAAGGGAACACGGCTACCTGGGCTATTTTGGCCTGCCGGGCTGGCTTTATTACCTGGCCGCCTGGCTTTCGACCGGTTTTGGTGATATCCCCTCACAGGATCTGGCTCAGCGCCTGCTGGCGGCGAAGAACGGGAAGATTGCCTCCTCTGGTGCAGTTATCGCCGCTTTTTTGTATCTAGCGGTGGGTATGGCACCGGTCCTGCTGGGGTCGCTGATGTACGAGCTCAACCCGGAGCTGACCATTGCCGAGACCGAGATGATCCTGCCCTATCTGGCGATCAATTTCTTGCCCCCCGCTTTGACGGCCATCTTTGCCGTGGCCCTGGTAGCCTCCCTGATGTCGAGCGCCGACAGCGCCCTGCTGGCCGCCTCTTCAGTGATCGGGCACAATGTGCTGCGTTATTTCAAGCCCGGTGCCGGTTCCGCATTGACCCTCAAAGTGACGCGCCGGTGCATCCCCTTCATCGCGGCAGGCTCTCTTCTGATCGCTTACTATGCCGAAACCATTTACATGCTCGTGGTAATTGCCTGGTCATTGATCCTGGTCGGGCTTTTTGCCCCCTATGCCGCAGGTTACTTCTGGAAAAGATGTAACCAGAGCGGGGCTATCGCCGCACTGGCCGGCGGCCTTCTCTCGTGGATTGGCACGGTGATCTATTACATGCGGCATGTCACCATGGCGGCAAATACAGGCGTGGTGGAGGCGGGCGCCGTCTACATGGATTGGGCGATATGGGATGCCGTTTATATGGGTTCAATTCCGGCATTCGCCATCTCGATTGGGCTCATGATCGTTGTCTCTCTGGCCACGCAAAGAAAGGATCCCCCCAAACCGCTTGTGGATATCAACGGTAAACCCTTTCATCCGTGGTTCCGGCGGGACAGGGTACGTGCCTTAACCCGTATTTAGGAAACAACTTAAAACGAGGAGGAAAGTAAAATGACCAAACAGAGTCTCTCCCCCCAGTTGTTCCTGGGCCCGCTCCCTGCAGCGTTGATCTCTTGCGGCCGCTCCGGGAAAGAGTACAATATCATCACCCTGGCCTGGGTCGGAGTGGTTAATTCCGCACCGCCGATGATTTCGATCTCGATCCGCCCCTCGCGCTTTTCGCACCGGGTGATCATGGATACAAAAGAATTTGTGATCAATATCGCTGCTGCCGGACAGGTTGACCTGGCTGACGGATGCGGTACCGTCAGCGGCCGGGATGTTGATAAATTCAAGCATTTTGGATTGACCCCGGTCCAGGGAGTTCTTCAATATGCCCCCCTGATCGAAGAATGCCCGATAAACCTGGAATGTGTTGTCGAGCAAACCATTGCTCTGCCCAGTCACACCCTCTTTATCGCAAAAGTGATCGCCGCTCATGCTGATGCAGAGATCCTTGACGATAGGAACCGGGTCGACTTCAACCGATGCCGGCCCCTCGGTTTCTGCAGCGGTGCCTACCTGGCATCATCGCCGCTGGAGCTCTCTTTGGGCTACTCTTTGAAGAAAAAGTAAAACCAATATGCCGGTATACTCTCTTCTTCAAATGGTCATATTAATGCTATCTTTCAATCAAGAGGAGAGAGCAGATCATGGAAGCACGCGTCAACGAAGAATGCATTTATTGCGGGCTCTGTGCCGACCTTTGCCCTGAAATATTCCAGCTGGGGGATGAGCGGGCGTTTGTCACGGTAAAGGAGATTCCCGAGGAGATGTGGAATTGCTGCCGGGAAGCCTCTGAAGAGTGCCCCACCGAGGCTATCGAGATCATCGAATA
>CAYFRE010000095.1:0-3282 GCA_964345455.1 uncultured Syntrophomonadaceae bacterium
CGTCTTAAAAATCAACATACCAAGGGACAGTCCTGCCGCAATTAATACAATTCCGCCCCAGTCAATATCACTCTGCGCCTCCTTCCAGGTGATGATTTTCATTCCCGGTAGGAAGAGCGCTACAGCTGCACCCAAAGCTACGGCTTCCAGGGGAATGGAAATTCCGGTGAGGGTTAACAACAGGGGGTCGCCCAACCAGAGAAGAACAGCCAGGAGAAAAATTGAAAGGACTTTCCACTCCGAAGCAGTCAGCCTTGCAGGTGTAATTGTTGCTTTGGGTCCGGAGCCGGCTTGCTCTGGAGCAGCATCTTCCGGTGGGAAAACCCTGACCAGGATCAGGTAGGCAAGCGGCAGGATCATCAGGGCTGCAGGAACGCCAACCACCATCCAGGTTAAAAAGTTTATCGGAATTCCGGCCAATTCACGCAGGTAACCGATGGCAACTATATTAGCCCCGTTACCAACAGGGGTAGCGATGCCGCCGATAGCCGGTCCCCAGGCCGTGGCAATCATCAATGCCCGCCCAAAATTACTTTCCAGCGGTTTATGGCCCATCCTTTTCAGGATAGTGACCGCCATCGGCAGCAAAATTGCGGCAACTGACATATTGACAATCCACATTGATAAAAATGCTCCTAGGGCCATAAAAGCAAATACAATCTTCCGGGGTTGCAAGCCGATCCGTTGTATAATCATGGATGTCAGGCGATCAGCCAATCCGGAACGGGTTAATCCGGCAGATAAAGTTAAAACTCCGATGAAAAAGATAACAACCGGATTGCCGAAACCTAGGGTAACAATATCCCCAAAAGGAGCAAGCCCAAAAGCAAAGGCCAACAGCAAGCCGAAAAGAGCGGTTGCCGGAAAAGGTAATGCTTCAGTCATCCAGAGAATAATAACAAAGGTCAGCACAGCCAGAGAAGCCTTTCCTTCAATAGTCAGATAAACCAATCCCTCGGGTGATGAAAGAGGTTGTGGCAATGGTAGGAGGTATATTGCAGCCATAATTGTTATGGCGAAAACAACAGTAAGGTATTTTTTTATTTCAGAAGGTCCGCTTTTTTTAGTATAGGCAACTTTATTTAGCATATATTACCACCTTCTATTGTCATATATAATTATATAGCCGGATGGAGTTTTGTTGTAATTTTGATTGCAGATATGCCTATTAACTGTGTTTATATCAGTAGTGTCCGGTATAAGTGTATAAATTCAGGCGTGCTGCTAGTGGCGTAGTTGGTAGAAAAGGCCACCGCCCCCCTGGCAACAAGAAGTTGAAACAATAAAAATTAACCGGTGTATGATGATGGCCCAGTACAAGATGATCATAGACAAAAGAGAGTTGCGCCTTAAAACCGAAAAAGGGGCTTAACCGGTAGAAAAGCTTGATCTATCAGGGTTATTCAGCCATAACGTTGGTAAATAGCTACATAATAAGAATAAATTTCACCTCCTGTTTGTTAATGCTATATAATTGTGGTGAACGGTGGCGGGGTTGCCGGGTTTTGAAAAGTAGCAGGGGGTAGTTATTTTGAATCAAGGGATGACATCCCGTGAAAGGGTGAAAGCAGCCTTTGAATTTCGTGAAGGCGACCGGGCACCGATTGATTTTTCCGCAACCCATAATAGTGGGATCAATGTACAGGCCTATAATCGTCTCAAAATGCATTTAGGGATTGGTACAACAACCTACATGCGCGATCCCATCCCCATGCTGGCATCGCCTGATCTTGAAGAAGGACTTGAAGTTTTTAAAATGATGGGCGGAGATCTTCTGCCCCTACCGCGTCATAAAGTTTTCGGCGTTCCTGCAACAGATTGGAGCGAGTGGACCCTGAAGGATGGTTCTACTTGCATGGTGCCGGGAGGCTTTCAGCCGGAAGAAAAAGAAGACGGCACCATTGATATGCACCTGTTAAATGGTCTGGCTGTTTTAAGCATGCCGGCTCGCGGGCACCATTTTAACCTGGTCACTAGACCGCTTGGGATGGTTGAAAATGTTGAACAACTTCAGGATATCCTGCCTTTGCTGCGCCGGAGCGGGGCTTTTTCCATTTCTGATGAAGAACTGAAGGTTTTACACTCCAATGCCCGGAACCTTATCGAAAAGTATGATTATCCACTGGTTGCCACCGGGGGACCGCTCTTTTTTTCACTTTATCAGATCGGCCAGGAACTTTTCGGTTACGAAAAGTTTTTTATTTTTATGGCATCAGAGCCCGAACTAATGCACTGCTGGCTTGAATTTCTTACTTCTACAAATATCGAAAGGCTTGGTAAATACCTGCAGGTTTTGGGGCCCTATTTAGATGTAATTATGATGGGAGACGATTACGGCCTGCAAAATTCACTACAAATGTCTCCTAAAATGTTCCGCAGTTTATTCAAACCCTACCTGGTCAGGATCTGCCGGGCAGTTAAGGAGTTTGCTCCCGGCATAAAAATACTGCTGCATTCCTGCGGCAGTGTAGCCCCGATAATTCCCGATTTTATCGAAGCCGGAGTAGACGCCCTGAACCCTGTTCAGATTACAGCAGCGGGTATGGAGCCGGCCTGGCTAAAGAAAGAGTTTGGACGAAAAATAGTATTTTGGGGTGGCGGTGTCCGCACCCAGAGTACCCTGGTTAAAGGGACTGTAGCGGATGTTGTTGCCGAAGTACGGGAGTTGATCGAAATATTTAAACCAGGCGGAGGTTACATCTTCTGCCCGATTCACGATATCCAGGAAGAAGTACCGCCCGATAAAGTGCTGGCCATTTACGAAACAGCCAAGGAACACTTGTATTATTAATCTATTGATGTTGTTAATAATCCGCCAGGGCCGGCGGATTATTTCCCGATAGCCCGGGATGCCGTCTCGTCGATAGAACCATGCAGATTTAATTTAGGGCTGACTACTAACGCGATTGGATCTGGTGGATCTGATGGGCGGCGCCCCCACTCACCCGGGGCCGGTCAACAGCGCCAGTTATCCCGGGAGGCAATCTCGCAGAAAGACCGGTTCCATCCTTTCAAGCTGCAGCTGCGGCTGCAGGGGCTGCCGGTAAAACACCATTGAAAATCCGGGGGCAGCTTCGGCTCCGATGCGGCCCGGTTACTTTCCCGGTGGGTGGAGCTGGCGGTGTGGATGAAAACAACGGGCCGCGAAGCGCCTTCTCGGGTGGCGCAGTAATCCAAACAGGCGGCCGCGGCTTTCCCGGTATAGCAGCCTTCCAGTTTTATCCCCGCGCTCTCCCGGAAACGGCGGATGGCCTCTCCGGCAACGGCCGTGTCGAAGCCGTA
>CAYFRE010000095.1:3382-7276 GCA_964345455.1 uncultured Syntrophomonadaceae bacterium
CGCTCTCCCGGAAACGGCGGATGGCCTCTCCGGCAACGGCCGTGTCGAAGCCGTAGCCCTCCCCCAGGTAGCCTTCTTCCAGGTGCAGCCGCGCATCCAGCCTGCTCGCCGCCTTCCCGATCTCCACGCCCCGGCGCGCCAACAGCTTCAGACTGCTCCGAGCCAGACCCAGTATTTTCCGCCGTCCCAGTAAGCTTGGATGAACCACGCGGACCGCATGCAACCCGGTATCCATCCCGGTCAGGGCTATTCCTGCCAGGAGTCCGGCGGCGGTGCCGCCGGTGCCCGCGGCCACAAAAATGGCGGCGGGATCAGGGAGCCCCTGCTCCCGGAGCTGCAGGCGCATTTCCAAAACGGCGCCAATATAGCCCAGCGTGCTCAGGGCGTTGGAACCCCCCGGCAAAAGCAGGTATGTTTTCCTGCGGGGGTTGAAGCGCCGGGCCAGGTAGAAGCGCAGGTAGTGCATGATCATTCCGGGATAATCCCGGACAAAGTGCATTTCGGTACCGAATTCCACCTCCAGGAGCAGGTTTTTTAGCACATGGTCGTTAACGGGCTGGCAAAAGAATAGGCCGGTTGTGCGCAGCCCCAGCTCCCGTCCCAGGGCGGCAACGGCCAGAACATGATGCGAACCGAGTCCTCCCGCAGTGATAATCTCGCGGAAACCTTTCCGCTTAACATCCGCCAGGATCAGTTCCAGTTTGCGGACCTTGTTCCCCCCGTAAAGAGGGTGGGAGAGATCGTCCCGCTTTACCAGAAGCAGCGGTTGGCTTGACATTTCGGGGAGGCGCTCCAGGGGAGTGGACCAGTTTCCCAGTTCAACATGGGGCACCGTCTTCTGGAGAACAGGATAGCTTTTATATAAGAAGTTTGTGCTCATTGAGAGAGCCTCCCTCCGTTGACAAAATATTGTTACTGTAATTATAATCTACAATATACTATTCATCAATGGAACAGAAGAAAAATCTCCGGAGAACTTATCATTTTCATTAACCGTCTTCCTAAAGGAACGGCCAACAAATTCAGGAGGGGTCTTCATGTCGCAAAACGAGTTCGGGTTGAAGCGGGTTCTGGGCCTGCGGGAGGTGGCCGCCATCGCCGTGGGCCAGACCATCGGCGCAGGCGTATTTGTCATGACGGGGATGGCCGTGAATTTTACAGGGCCCTCCGTCTCCCTGGCCTATCTTCTGGCGTTAGTCCCCGTTATCTTTCTTATGCTCAGCATGGCCATGCTGGGATCGGCGCTGCCCACTACCGGGGGCAACTACAAGTATGCCAGCCGCCTCTTCTCGCCCCGGGCCGCTTTCATCGGGGTATGGGGTTTTATGGGCGGCACCCTGGTAGGGGCCTTCCCCCTGTGGGCTTTAAGCGGTGCCCGCTACCTGCAGGCGGTCATGGAGGTGGATACCGTTGCAGCCGCCGTGGCCATCATGACAATCCTGTTCCTGGTCAACCTGGTAGGGATCTCCATGGCGGCGGCGCTGCAGGCCTTTTTCGTGCTGCTGTTGCTGATCGCCCTCATCGTGTTCGGAATTACCGGTATTCCCCATATCGATCCGGCCAACTTTACCCCTTTCTTCCCCGCGGGGGCGCACGGCTTTATTCTGGCCGCCTGCGTACTCACCTTCACCCACCTGGGGGCAAACTCCATCGTGGAACTGGGCGGGGAGATCAAGAACCCGGGCCGGGTTATCCCCCGGGCTTTCCTGATCTCCATTCCCCTGGTGACCGTCATTTACCTGCTGGTGGCGGTGGTAGCCTCGGGGGTGGTGCCCTGGACAGAGCTGGCCGGCCAACCCTTGACCGCTGCAGCTGAAGTTTTTATGGGGAAAGGCACCTTCAACTTTTTTGTTTTTGGCGGCGGCATGCTGGCCATCATCACCACCCTTAACGCCGGGTTCATGTGGGGCACCAAGTCGCTCCTGGTGATGGCGGCGGACGGACTTTTCCCCCGGACCCTGACCGCGGTAAACCGCCGTTTCGGAACGCCGCACTGGTTCCTTCTCTTTATCTACCTGGTCTCCAGCGCAGCGCTGATTCTCTTTGGCGAAGACTACCTGGAAGCTTTCACTGCCCTGGGCTCCATTGGGGGGATCATCATCTTCCTTCCCGTCATGGGAGCGGCGCTGGTGCTGCCCAAAAAGGCGCCCGAAGCCTATGCCGCCAGCCCCTTCAAGCTGAAAGGGTTCTGGGTTTACCTGGTTCCTTCCGTGGGCGCGCTGGTTGCCCTGGGCGTGATGGGAATGCTGCTGGTGGATCTCCTGGAGATGCCCCGGGGCAGTGTTTTCGGTTACCTCTTCTTAATCTGGCTCGCTCTCGGCCTGATCTATTACGAGCTGCGCCGTCGTGCCCTGCGCCGCCAGGGGCGGTCTCTGGAAGCAGCCAGGCATGTCCGCGCCCGGGACTTTTGACCGTCAGAAAGGCATGATGAAATAGAGTAACCTTTCCGGCACTATCTACGCAAGGAGATGATTAACCCGTGGAACTCCTGGAGACCATTGCAGTTCCCCGCCCCAACGGCAGCGCCGAGTTTTACCGGGTTGCCGGCTACATCAAGGAGTGGCTGGCGGGACAAGGCCTTTCCGTAGAGACCCACCTCTTCAGTATGCGGCCCTACATCTATGAAATTGCCGCCGTGGCCATTGTAGCCCTGGCCCTCTTATTCATCTACCTGGCCTTTTTCCGTAAAAGCTGGCTGGCGGCACTGCCGGTGCTGCTGCTGGGTCTGCTGATGCTCTTTGAATTCAGCCTGGGGATCCCCGTAATCAGCGGTATACTGCAGAAAGACGCGGAAAACATTGTTGTCTCTTTTAACCCGGAAACAGCGGAGCAGGAACTGATTTTCTCCGCCCACTATGATTCCAAAACCCAGCTCTTTGATCACCGCCAGCGCGAACTGGTTTTCCAGATGATCATACCTTCCGTGGCTGCGGGATTCCTGCTGGCCCTGCTCTGGTGGGGGCTCCATTTCCGGGGGCGCCGCCCCCGGAAAAGCGCCGGCCTGCTGCTAGGCGGGCTGCTGGCCTTTTTTCCAGCCTACTGGTTGCTCCTGGCCCTTACCTTTGGCGGCGGGTTCATGGCCCGGCCCTCCCCGGGGGCCGTGGATAACGGGACTGCCGTTGCCGGCCTGATGAAGCTTTCCGGAGAGCTTAAAGATCTTCCCCTGGAGAAAACCGCTGTAACCGTTGTCTTTTTCGCTGCCGAGGAGTTAAATATGCAGGGTTCCCAGGCCTACCTGCAGGACCGGCCTCGCGATGCGGAGCTCCCCTGCTACAACGTTAACCTGGAGATGGTCTGCCAGGCGGGAGACTATGTCTACTGGGCCGAGGACGGGGTCTTCACCACCCGCTTTGCCACCAGCGGTAAGCTGAACAGCTTGCTGGACCAGGCTGTATCCGGGACCACGGGAGAGGATCTGAAGCCCCTGGAGGCCGGCTTTACCACCATCAGCGACAGCGGTTCATTCCTGACGGCCGGCATTCCCTCCACCACTTTGGGCAATGCCGGTTGCCCGGAGTTCGGTTGCAGCTTTTTTCACTCCAGCCTGGACAACCCCGACCGGGTCGTAGCGGGTAGGATAGACGAACTGGTGCAAATACTCAAAGAGTTCACCCTGCTTTTTGAAAAGGCTCAGATGAATTAGAAACAAGAAACAAAGTTATCAAAAACCCTGAAACAAACCGACCGGTTCCAGTTGTCCCGCAGGAACTCATGGACGCATTCGCTTCTGAACCGGTCCTGAAAAACGTGTCCGGTATATGATAGATGCCGGTTGAACTTACCCTTCGCGCAGCTCTTGGCATAATCTATCACATCCTCATTTCAATCTGATATATCAGGAGTTACGGTAGGAATACCGGTTACCCGGCACCCCCCGTGCAGATCCCAGCGTGC
>CAYFRE010000096.1:0-6414 GCA_964345455.1 uncultured Syntrophomonadaceae bacterium
GGGCTCTCCCGGACCAGGTCACCGAGGGCCCCGGCAGCCGCGGCATCGGGAACGGCCACCCGGAACAGCTCACAACCCGCCTCCGCCAAAGCCCGGATCTGCGCCAGGGTGGCGGCAATATCGCTGCTCCTGGTGTTGGTCATCGATTGGATAACCACCGGCGCCCCGCCGCCAAGGGTGAGATCACCCACCCTGACGGCAAGCGAACTGCGGCGAGCGGCAGAAACCATTGGCGTTTCCTCCTCCTCCAGGTCCGGCCTCAACGGCCCGGCAAGATGTCCCAACGGATCAGATCGTTGTAGGTTACCAGCAAGATCAGCAGAAGCAGCAGGGCAAAGCCGATAAAATGGATCAACCCTTCTTTTTCCGGATCGATGGGCCGGCCGCGCAGAGCCTCGATCAGTACAAAAAGGAGCCTGCCTCCATCCAGGGCCGGAATCGGCAGCAGGTTGATCAGTCCCAGGCTGATACTGATCAGGCCGGTCAACCAGAGCAGGTTTACGAAACCGGTCCGGGCCACCTCGCCGATAGTGATCACTATCCCCACCGGGCCGGTGATATCGAGGGGAACCTGCCCGGTGAACACCTGGAAAATGGAGGCGATGATCATCCCGAAGCGCTCGAAACTGATTGCCAGCGCTCCCCTGAACTGATATTTTTCCATCAGCGGGGCTATACCGATCTTCCCTTTGCCGCCTTCCGGGGACGGCTCTGCGATCAGTTTGAACTCCTTGATCATCCCGTCGCGCTTGACAAGCAGAACGACCTCTTCACCGGGATACTTTTCTATGGTCTCGACGACCTCATCCCATTGTGCCACCGGTTCTCCGTTGATCGCGGTAATTTCATCTCCGTCCCGGAGGCCTGCGCTTTCAGCAGGCGTTTCGGGGAGGACGGTGCCGATAGTGGAGCTGTCTAGCTGCTGCACCCCGATAAAGAAGTAGAAGATGACAAAGAAAAGCAGCAGCGACAGCAGCAGGTTCATTACCGGTCCCGCGGCCAGAATAGCCGCTCTCCGGACCGGCGGTTTCCCGGTAAAGCTTCCCGCCTTATTGACCTCTTCGGGGTTTTCGCCGAGCATCCGGCAGAACCCCCCCAGCGGAAAAAGCCGCAGGGAATAAGTGGTCTCCTCTTTCTGGCGGCTGACTATTTTGGGTCCAAAACCGATGGCCAGCTCCAGGACCTTGACCCCGTTTATACGGGCGGCGATAAAGTGACCGAACTCATGAACGAAAACCAGGATACCGAAAACTATAATTGATGCAATTAGCGTTTGCAACAGATTTTCAACTCCTGTCTGTAAGCTGATCGAGCAGCGCCGCGGCGCGGCGGCGGGCCCACCGGTCGGCTTTCTCCAGATCGGCCCGTTCCGGCTTTTGGATCACGGTATGTGCGGCCATGACCCGCTCGATCAGTCGCGGGATATCCGGAAACGCAAGAGCTCCCTTCAAAAACTGCTCCACCGCCACCTCGTTGGCCGCGTTAAGGCAGGCCGGCATCGTTCCGCCGTCCCGCATGGCCCGGTAAGCCAGTTCAAGGCAGGGAAAGCGTTTCCTGTCGGGCGCCGTAAAAGAGAGAGCGTGCCCCGGGAAATCGTAACGCTGCCAGGGGTTCGCTTTCCGCTCCGGATAACTCAGCGCATATTGAATCGGCAGGCGCATATCAGGCGGTCCCAGCTGCGCAATTACCGAACCGTCGATAAATTCAACCGCGGAGTGGACGATACTCTGCGGGTGGATCACCACCTCGATCCGGTCGAGCGGTACGCCGAAGAGCCAGTGCGCCTCGATCACCTCGAATCCCTTGTTCATCAAAGTCGCCGAATCAATCGTAATTTTTGGTCCCATCGTCCAGTTGGGATGGGCCAGCGCTTCGGCCGGAGTGGCCCGGGACAGCTGTTCCCCTTCCCAGTCAAGGAAAGGCCCCCCGGAGGCGGTCAGCCATATCCGGCTGACCTGGGAGAGAGGGGCGCCGCCGAGAGACTGCCGGATGGCGGAATGCTCGCTGTCCAGGGGGAGAATCCGCTCCGGACGCAGGAGCCCTCGCCGGGCCAGCAGTTCACCCCCGACAACCAGGGTCTCTTTGTTGGCCAGGGCCACGGTTTTCCCCGCTTCCAGGGCTTCCAGGGTGGGGATAAACCCGCTGAAGCCCACCATGGCGCTCACAACCAGATCGGCCGAAGGCCAGCGCGCCGCCGCGATCAGCCCTTCCGGGCCGGCCTCGACGCGGCAATCAAGGCCGCGCAGATCACGTTTGAGCTCTGCGGCGGCGTCCGGTTCGCTTAAAACGGCCAGCTCGGGCCTGAAACGGCGCACCTGCTGCTCGAGCAGTTCACGGTTGACACCCGCGGTCAGAGCCACGATACGGCAGCAGCCGCCGAGATTTTCCACAACCTCCAGGGTCTGGCGCCCGATCGAGCCGGTCGCGCCCAGCAGGGCAATCCTTTTCGGCATCCTCTTTCCTCCCTTATTCTCCATGAAACGCTCTTAACCAAGCAGTGTAAAAAAGTAATAGACCATGGGGGCGGTAAAGAGAAGGCTGTCAAAGCGATCCAGAACGCCTCCATGCCCGGGAATTAACTGTCCTGTATCCTTCACCTCGAAATAACGCTTCATTGCCGACTCCAGCAGGTCCCCCAGCTGGGCAAAAACGGAGATCCCCAGTCCAAGCAGTACCGCTTTACCCGGTGCCAGTCCGATCCAGCCGGGAAAGAAGATCGCCACCAGGAGTGCCAGTAAAATGGTGCCGGCAATACCGGCACAAGCTCCCTCCACCGATTTCTTGGGGCTGATCTCCGGGGCTAGGCGACGTTTCCCCCATTTTATCCCGGCAAAGTAGGCAAAAGAATCGTTAGACCAGACCCCAACAAGAAGGAGGAATGTATAAGTAAGTCCTTGCGGCAGCTGGCGCAGCAGGATCATGTAACCGCCAAAGCCGCCAAGATAGATTATGCCCCAGAGAATCAGCGCCAATTCCCGGATGTCCGTTTTTTCAAAATAGATCAACAGGAAAACAGCAAGGCTCATCATGATAAATAAAACTGCGGGTAAAACAAGTTCCACATCCAAGAACAAATCCAGGTAAAGCATGGTCATGAACACGGTAGTTCCGGCGTAACCGATAAAACCGGGAAGGTGGTAGCCCCTGCTCTTGAGCAAAGCAGTATATTCGCGTATGCCCAAATTGGCCACCAGAAGGATGAAGAAGGCATAATAAGGGCCTCCCAGGTATACCAGGGCAAGAATTAAGGGGATGCCGGCCAGGGCCGAAAGAATACGTAAATGAAGCACCGTCAACTCACCTCTGTTCGGGATATATCTTGCCGAAGCGGCGCTCCCGCTGCTGAAAATCGCGGATCGCCCGCAGCAGGTGGATCCTGCCGAAATCGGGCCAGTATACCGGGGTGAACCAGAGTTCGCTGTAGGCCATCTGCCAGAGTAAAAAATTGCTGATCCTGTATTCGCCGCCTGTCCGGATCAACAGGTCCGGATCTGGCAGCCCGGCGGTGTAAAGATATGCGGCAAAAGACTTTTCGCTGACAGCAGGCTTGATTTTACCAAGCAGCAGGTCGTTAAGCATCGCCTGCACCGCCCGGATAATCTCCATCCGCGATCCGTAATTAAGGGCGAAGTTGAGGATCATCCCGCTGTTTTCCGCGGTCGCGGTCAGCCCTTTGGAAATTGCCTTTCTCACCTGGGCCGGCAGCCTTTCCGGATCCCCGATCAGCTTTATCCGGACGTTGTTCCTGATCAATTCCGGCAGCTCGGTTTTCAGATACTGTTCCGGAAGGCTCATCAAAAATTTGATCTCCTGGACCGGACGGCGCCAGTTTTCAGTGGAAAATGCAAACAGTGTCAGCGCCTTGATTCCCAAATAATTGCTGAAACGAACCACCTCGCATACCGTTTCCACCCCCTGGCGGTGGCCGGCGGAGCGGGGCAGCCCTCTCTCCCGGGCCCAGCGCCCGTTCCCGTCCATGATCATGGCCACGTGACCGGGGATCCTGGCGCGGTTGATCTCCTTCAAGATCTCCTCTTCCCGTGGTGTTAACTTCATTGGCCTGGCCTCACTTTTCTTCCGTCACTTAGCGGCAGCGGCTCCCCCTGCGCAAGGAAGAGCCGCACCTGAAAAACTGCCGGCCTCCGGGTGGGGAAGATCCCGTCAGCCTCTACACTTCCAGAACTTCTTTTTCTTTCACCTGGAGATGCTGGTCGATCCGGGCGATCTTCTCATCGGTCAGCTCCTGGATCTCATCCTGGGCCCTTCTCCATTCGTCTTCCGAGATCTCTCCGGATTTTTCCAGTTGCTTGAGCGAATCGTTGGCTTCGCGGCGGATGTTCCGGATGCCGACACGGCTCTCTTCAGCCTTCTTTCGCACCAGCTTGACCAGTTCGCGGCGTCTCTCTTCGGTCAGCTGGGGAATCGACAGCCTGATCACGTTGCCGTCATTGATCGGCGTGAGCCCGAGATCGGATTTCAAAATGGCTTTTTCAATATCCCCGATCGACGACTTATCCCACGGCTGGATCACCAGAAGGCGGGGTTCAGGAGCGGTGATCCCGGCCAGCTGGATCAGCGGAGTGAGTGTATCATAGTAGTTGACCTCGATCCGGTCCAGCAGGGAGGGGGTTGCCCGTCCCGCCCGCAAGGTGGCCAGTTCCCGCTGATAAGCTCCGATAACCTTATCCATCCGCTCACCGGTTTCAATATAGATCTCCTCAACCATAAATCAACCACCTTTAATTAAGGTTCCTATTTGTTCTCCCATAATCGCTCTTCTAATATTCCCGGCGTTCAGGCCGAATACAACCAGCTTGATCTGGTTATCCATGCACAGCGAAGCCGCGGTTGTGTCCATCACCCCGAGGCCGCGCTTGATTACCTCCAGATAGCTCAACTCGGTAAAGCGGTTTGCATCGGGATGTTGCAAGGGATCGGCATCGTAAACCGCATCAACTTTCCCCTTGGCCAGCAGGATCACTTCAGCCTCTATCTCCGCAGCGCGCAGGGCGGCGGTAGTATCTGTTGAGAAATAAGGATTCCCGGTGCCTCCGGCAAAGATGACCACGCGCCCTTTTTCGAGATGTCTCAATGCGCGACGCCGGATATAGGGTTCGGCTACCTGGCGCATCTCCAGGGCCGATTGGACCCTTGTATCGACATCGTATCGCTCAAGGGCATCCTGCAGCGCCATGGCGTTGATCACGGTAGCCAGCATACCCATGTAATCCGCCGTGGCCCGGTCCATGCCCGATTGTGCCGCCGCGGCGCCCCGCCAGATATTGCCTCCTCCAACAACGATGGCGATCTGCACGCCCGAGGCAACCAGCTCTTTTAGCTCACCGGCGATATTCTCCAGGACATGCTGGTCGATACCGGCACCCTTTTCTCCCGCTAAGGCCTCGCCGCTTAACTTCAAGACCACCCGTTTATAGGCAGGTTTTTCCACTCCCCAACCCTCCAAATCTATTCGACAACTTCAGGCGGCAATCCTTTTTCAGATATAAAAAAGAACACGCGGGGTGTTCTTTTTTACTGTTTTCAGTCGCCGCCGGATGACGATGTCTCCTCCGCCTCTTCGCCGACGGAAAAGCGGCTGAAGCGCCGTATGATGATATTTTCTCCGATCCTGGCGATCAATTTATGGAGCAGATCGCGAATCGAGCGATCAGGATCCCTGATGTAAGGTTGCTCGAGAAGGCAATTTTCCCGGTAGAATTTGGCGATGCGCCCTTCGACGATCCGTTCTACCACCTTCTCCGGTTTCCCCTCGCGGAGGGCCTGGCCGCGCAATATGGCGCGTTCCTCTTCCAGCGTCGCGGCGGGGACATCTTCCTTATCAACATAGATGGGGTTTGCTGCCGCCACCTGCAGGCAGATATCGCGTGTAAATTCACGGAAATGTTCATTGCGGGCCACAAAATCGGTTTCACAGTTCACTTCGACAAGCACGCCGACCTTGCCCCCAAGGTGGATATATGAATCGACAATCCCCTGCGCCGCAATGCGTCCGGCCCGTCGCGCCGCTGCGGCAAGCCCCTTTTCTCTTAAAATAACAATGGCCTTCTCTTCGTTTCCGCCGGCTTCCTGGAGCGCTTTTTTGCAATCCATCATCCCGGCTCCTGTTTTTTCGCGTAAGGCCTTCACAGTTTTTGCGTCAATTTGCATTCTGATCTCCTCCTCTACCTTTACCCGGCAGGCTGTTCTGATGCTTCAATGGGGGCGCTTTCGGCAGGTTCCCCCGCCGGCTCAACGGCATTATCTTCCGCAGCGGCATCGTCGTGAATCTCTCCGCCTTTACCGTTATCATCATCTCCGGCCTGGTTCTCCTCCAGGAGATGTCTCCCTTCAATGACCGCATCGGCCAGGAGCGAGGTGATCAGCTTGATGGCCCTAATCGCGTCGTCGTTGCCC
>CAYFRE010000096.1:6424-7131 GCA_964345455.1 uncultured Syntrophomonadaceae bacterium
GTCGCAGTTGGTATCGACGATGGCGATGATGGGGATGCCCAGCTTGCGCGCCTCGGCCACTGCAATTCTCTCTTTGCGTGGATCCACGACGTAGACAGCATCGGGCAAGGCCTTCAAGTTTCTGATCCCGCCTAGAAACTTGAGCAGCTTCTCATGTTCGTGCTTCAGGATGAGCACCTCTTTTTTAGGCAGCAAATCGAAGGTGCCGTCCTCTTCCATCTTCTCCAGATCATGCAACCGCTTTATCCGCCGGCTGATAGTCTGGAAATTGGTAAGCATTCCGCCGAGCCAGCGCTGGTTCACATAATGCATTCCGCATCTTTCAGTTTCAACCCGGATTGATTCCTGGGCCTGTTGCTTGGTACCTACAAATACGATATGGCCGCCCCGGGCGGCAATATCTCGGACAAAGTTGTAGGCCACATCCATCAGCTTGACTGTTTTCTGCAGATCGATAATGTAGATGCCGTTGCGCTCGGTGAAGATATAGTTTTTCATCTTGGGGTTCCAGCGGCGGGTCTGGTGCCCGAAATGAACCCCCGATTCGAGCAGCTGTTTCATGTTAACAATTGCCAAGAAAACTCCTCCTTTGGTTTATCCACCGCGCTCCCTCACGGCACATCCCGCGGCCTGCAGCCGGCCGACCCGGTCCGGGCTCCGGAGGCGTGTGTAATTAAATTATCCGCCGGTAGTATAGCACAGTTGCC
>CAYFRE010000097.1:0-7108 GCA_964345455.1 uncultured Syntrophomonadaceae bacterium
CTTCCGGCAGTCCCAGAGTTCGCTGTAGAGCAATCCCATGTCCAGATCAAAATCACTGTCCGCCTTCAGCACATAGATGACCCCGGCTCCCCAGCGTTCCGCCAGGCTAAAATCGTCAAAACCCTGGTTGTAACCGGTATGGGGGGCCACGCTGCCGTCGATGAGAAGAATGTCATAGCCTTCTTTCAACCGGTTAAACGACTCATCAAGAAGGGGCAATACGCCCTCCTTGCCCTTGAGAAGAAGACCGGTCAGGTAATGCGGATTCAGCGTAACCGGGCAGATCACATCGCCCGGGAAAGGAAGCTTGAAAACTTCGCGCATCAGCAGAACATCGTCGTCTTCCTTCTTGGCCACTCCTTTCTGAAAACCAAGCGGCTTGAAGTAACAGACCTTCAGGCCTTCTTCTTGAAGCTTAAGACCGACACCCAGGGCGGTCGCAGTTTTTCCGTCGCCGGCCTTACCTGAGAAATAGATTGCCTTCATCTTTTTCACCTCGTTATTCACTTAGTCCATCTGGTTAATAGTGATCTTGACATCCAAACCGGTGGCTCCCCTGGTGTGGACCCGGAGCGGGTTGATATCCATTTCGGTGATCTCTTCAAAATCCTGGACCAGCCGTGCTGTCCGGTAGATCGCGTCGATCAGCGCGTTAATATCTGCCGATTTCTGCCCCCGGTAGCCCTTAAGTAGGGTGTAGGCCTTTGTCTCGGCAATCATCTCTTCGATAGCCTGCCGGTTGTTCAGGGCGGAGGCGAGACGGAAGGAGACATCCTTCAGCAGGTTCACGTAGATGCCGCCAAGTCCGAAAGCGATCATCGGTCCAAACTGGATATCGCGGGACATGCCGATAATTACTTCAACGCCATCATCGACCACTTTCGAGACCTCGATCCCGTAGATCGGTGCATCAGGCAGGTAGCGGTTAACCCGTTCCATGATTCTATTGTATGATCTTTCCACTTCACTCCGGTTGTGCAGGCCAATCTCGACGCCGCCGACATCGGTTTTGTGGGCAATGCGCGGCGAGGATACTTTCAGCACAACCGGGAAACCGATTTTCTGGCTGATCTGGCAGGCTTCTTCAACCGAAGTGGCCAGGTAAGTGTGGTTAACCGGGATTCCATAGGCATCCAATACTCTGGAAGATTCATGAGCCAGCAGCAGAACACGCCTGTCCTTGAGCACATCGTAAAATGTAGCCTTGACGGTATTGCTGTCAACCTTGGGCAGCGGGAGAGGGGGCGCAGCATCATTTGCCCGCCTGAAGTCGGCATAACGGACCATCCCCTCCAGGGCTGTCACTGCCGATTCCGGGAAGGTAAATGTGGGCACGTCGGCCTTCACGAGCATCCCTTTGCCCTTGATCAGGGTTTTTCCTCCCATGTAGATGGCGAAGACCGGTTTGTGGGGATATTTATCTTTATATTCCAGGACTGCCCGGGCGGTTTTTTCAGGCTCGGCGACCGCGGTCGGGCTGAGAATGACCATGACGCTGTCCACGTTTTCATCTTCATAAGCCATTTCCAGGGCGAAGCGGAAACGGTCCACCCGGGCATCGCCAAGCACGTCGATGGGATTATAAATGTTTGATTCCGCAGGAAGTTTCTCGCGCAATTGATCGATCGTGGCTTTGTCGAAGCGGGCCATCTTCAGGCCGGTTTTCTCGATGGCATCGGTGGCGATGATGGCCGGGCCACCCGAGTTGGTGATGATCGCCACCCGGCTGCCCTGGGGCAGGGGTTGTGTTGAAAAAGCCCGGCCCAGGTTAAAGAGCTCGCTCATGTTGTCGGCCCGCAAAACACCGCTTTGCCGGAAAGCGGTGTCATAAGCGCGGTTGCTTCCGGCCAGGGCTCCGGTGTGTGAGCTGGCTGCCTGCGCTCCCGCGGTGCTGGTTCCGGACTTCAAGATAACAATTGGTTTAACCTTGCTGGCTTCAGTGCAGACGCGGACGAACTTCTCTCCGTCGGTTACATCTTCGGCATAAACAAGAATAACCCTGGTATTGGGGTCGGCGGTGCAACTTTCGATGAAGTCAATTTCGCTGAGGTCCGACTTGTTGCCGAGGCTGATGAAACGCGAAAAGCCCAGTCCCGCCTGGAAGCTCCAGTCGAGGATGGCGATAACCATGGCCCCGCTCTGTGAAATAAATGAGATGTTTCCCTTCTCGGGGAAGCCGGTGGCGAATGAGGCATTAAGGGGAGTGTGGGTGTCCATCAGGCCGACGCAGTTCGGTCCGACCAGGCGCATGTTATATTTTTTGCCGATCGTCTGGAGTTCCCGCTCAAGTTTCAGTCCTTCTCCGCCGACCTCTTTGAATCCGGCGGTAATGACGATGGCTCCTTTGACACCCGCCTCGCCGCATTCCCGGGCTACCTGGATGCAAAACTTGGCCGGGACCGATATAACGGCCAGGTCAACCTGTCCTTCAACCTTGCCAATGTTGGAATAGCAGGGTAGTCCCAGAATTTCTTTTTCTTTCGGGTTGATTGGACAGATTTTTCCCTGGTAGCCGCTCTTCACCAAGTTGTTTACAATAGCGTAACCTATTTTTTGAGGTGATGCCGAAGCTCCGATTACTGCTACCTGTTCGGGATTGAATAAAAATCCAAGATTGCTCATTGAGTTTATCTCCCTTTCTGCAAATCCTGATGCGTTTGTGCTGCATATATAATATACCAAATGGTTATCGTTTAGCAAGGTTTCGGCTCAATGATAGAATCTTAAACGTTGGCTTTTCAATTCATTGACTTTTTGACGAAGTTTGTTAAAATGTATGCTGATGCTTAGACCATAAAAGCTACAAGGAGGTATCAGAGATGAGCGCTTTAGGCCGTCATGTTTTGGCTGAGTTTTACGGCTGTCCACCGGAAAAGCTGAACGATCAGGTTCAGATAAAGCAAGAGATGGTGGCAGCGGCTCTGGCAGCGGGAGCTGAAATAAGAGAGACCGTTTTTCACCAGTTCAGCCCCCAGGGAGTCAGCGGCGTAGTCGTGATCTCCGAGTCGCACCTGGCCATTCACACCTGGCCCGAATTCGGTTATGCTGCCGTGGATATCTTTACCTGTGGTCAAACTGTTGATCCGTGGGTATCGTGCGATCATCTGAAACAGAAGCTCTCAGCCCAGAATATGACTGCCAGGGAAATCAAGCGCGGCATCTTTGATGTCCCCCTGCAGCACAAGACCGTAGTGAACTATTAACCGGGGAGGTTCTGCAGTTGTCTTCTGCTGAACATAAATGGTATATCGAACAGACAACGCCGTCAACGGCGCACATGTTTGGCCTGAAAAACTATGTTACCGCTAAGAAAACATCGTTTCAGCAGGTAGAGATTGTCGACAATTACCTTTACGGGCGCATCCTGATCCTTGACGGCAAGATTCAATCTTCCGCTTTCGATGAGTATATCTATCATGAAGCGCTGGTCCAGCCGGCGATGCTGCTGCACGAATCTCCGCGCCGGGTTTTTGTTGCCGGTGGAGGCGAAGGAGCCACCCTGCGTGAAATATTCCGCCACACACCGGTTGAACGGGCGGTGATGGTCGATATTGATCGCGAGGTTGTGGAGATCTGCCGCCAGCACCTTGGTGAGTGGCACCGGGGCAGCTTTGACGATGCCCGCCTGGACCTGGTGATCACCGATGCCCGGCGTTATCTTGAAGAAAATGAAGAGCTCTACGATGTGATCGTCATCGATATCCCTGAACCGGTTGAAGGGAGCCCTGCTCTCAGGTTGTTTACCCGGCAGTTCTATGCTTTACTCCGGAAGCGGCTTGCCGTAGGCGGCCTGATTGTCTTGCAGGCCGGCGATTTCAGCGCCGCATTTCTAGAGGCGCATTGTGCGATCTATCATACCATCGGGCAAGAACTTCCCCATGTCTACTCGTACCACGCTTTCGTGCCTTCCTTTAACACGGAATGGAGTTACATTATCGCGGCCCGCGATTTCGATCCCGGCGGGATAGAAGAAGGGTTGATCGATCGCCGCATCGAAGAGCGCGGGCTGGAGTTGCGTTTTTACGACGAGGAAAACCACCGCGGCATGTTTTGCATACCAAAGGATATCCGCGAGCGGCGGGATGCGGAGACAGTAATTATAGATGACGATCAACTGTTGACGACATACTAGTCCATATCAGGCGACTTATTTATCCCAAGAATCCCCCATTGAAAAGGGGGACATAAGAGACTCCTTGGAAAGGGGCGCTTACCAGGACCTTGAAAAAGGGGAGCTGGGGGGATATATAAAACAAAACATAATTCATTGACATGGCACTGACGATCGATGACTCAAAGGAGGGTCTCTTATCAACAGCAGGGAGCGCACTTTTGTGATGGTCAAACCCGACGGCGTGCAGCGCAAGCTTGTCGGTGAGGTGATCGGCCGCCTGGAGAAAAAAGGCCTGCAGCCGGTGGCGATCAAGATGATGCAGATAGAACCGGAGCTGGCGGCAGAACATTACGGTGAGCACCGGGGCAAACCTTTTTACGAGAGCCTGATCTCCTTTATTACCTCGGGGCCGGTTGTAGCGATGGTCTGGGAGGGGGATAACGCGGTTGCCGTATCCCGGGCGCTGATCGGAGCCACCGATCCACAGGAGGCCGCCCCCGGCACGATCAGGGGCGACCTGGCTCTCTTTACCGGAAACAACCTGGTCCACGGCTCTGACTCGTTGGAAAGCGCACGCCGCGAGATTGGTCTCTTTTTCAATAAAGAGGAGCTCTGCGATTATCGGGCCGTTCTGGATGGCTGGATCTACGGGCTGTAGAAAAAAGATAACAATAATTATAACAAAAGCGGAGAGATCCGCTTTTTTTAATAGGGGTAACCAGAACCGCCCTTTAACTTTTTGAATTTTACTATTATAATGGTAACAAGGGAGATCCTGCCGTGACAGGAGGTGAACTTTATTGAACAACCGGTTAAAAAGGAACTTCAATCCTTTTTTTGTTCTGTTAACGGCCGTATTAATGTTCATGGCCATGTTCTGCCCTGCCGCCGCCGCTCCCGAAAACGCGGAGCCGGTTATCGTAGTGGAGGTAGAGGGGATGATCACGGCGGGGAAGCTTAACTTTTTGATCCGCCAAACTGCAGATGCGGTTAAACGGGAGGCCCAACTGTTTGTCATTGTTCTGGATACGCCCGGTGGGTTGGTTGATGCCACCATCAAGATCAACCAGACGCTGATGAGCGCCCCGTTGCCGGTGGCCGTACTCGTGGCTCCGTCTGGAGCCATCGCCGCTTCGGCCGGATCCTTTATTGTTCTATCCGCCGATATCGCCGCGATGGCTCCCGGGACCACCATCGGCGCAGCTCACCCGGTAGAACTGACTCCCGAGGGCTCCGCCCCGGCCGACAAGAAAACGACCGCGTTCCTGGCAGAACACCTGCGCAGCCTGGCAAAGGCCAAGGGGCGTCCGGCGGACATTGCCGAAAAATTTGTCACCGAGAACCTGAGTCTCAGCGCCTGGGATGCCGAAGAGGCCGGTGTGATTGACCTGCTGGCTTCAGACCTGAGCGATCTTCTGAAGCAGCTTGACGGGACGGTGGTGGAGAAAGAAGGCCGGCAGTATCATCTCCATACATTTGACGCGCCGCTGCGCTATCCCGGAATGACGCTCAGTGAAAAAATGCAGAACCTGCTGAGCGATCCCCAGGTGGCCTTCATCCTGGTGATGGTGGGGCTGCTGGGGCTCTACTTTGGCTTCTCTACTCCGGGTACTTTCGTTCCGGAGGTCATCGGCGGGATTTTGCTGATAATGGGGATATACGGGATCGGTTTATTTGATACCAACACTACCGGAATTATATTGCTTCTGCTGGGAGCCGGCCTGGTCCTCGCCGAAATATTTACCCCCGGGTTCGGGGTGCTCGGTATCGGCGGCGCCCTCTCGCTGATGGCGGGAGCCGTGCTGCTGCCCTTCGAGCCCTTGATGTCCCCCGAATGGTACGGGTCATTTCGCCTTACGGCCATCGGTATCGTGCTGGCGGTACTTCTGCTTGCTATAGCGGTAACATCTGCCGTCATTTACAGCCGCCGGCGCTGGACAGACGGCGGGAGCTATTTCCAGCCGCCGCAGCGGGGGATCACGGTATCAGATCTCGACCCGGAAGGGCAGATTAAGGCCAGGGGAGAGCTCTGGCTGGCCCGCAGCGATGACGGCTCCAGGATTGCAGCAGGGACCGAGGTGCAGATTGTCCGCTCGGAAACGCTGACCCTCTGGGTCCACACGCTGGAAGATTCAACAAATCAGGATAAAGATACGAAGGAGGTGTAGATTTGGAGCATATTTATATTCCGATCATTGTCGTGGTTCTGTTGTTTCTTCTGTCAGCGATCAAGGTGGTACGCGAGTATGAGCGGATTGTCGTTTTCCGCCTGGGACGTCTGATCGGAGAAAAAGGACCCGGCCTGATCCTGGTGATTCCTCTGATTGACCGGACCATTAAGGTCTCGATGCGCGTGATGACCATGGATGTGCCTTCACAGGAGGTCATTACCCGGGACAACGTTACCACAAGCGTTAATGCGGTGGTATATTACCGGGTTGTTGATCCCAATCGCGCCATTGTCAACATCGAGGATTACCGCTTCGCCACCGCGCAGCTGGCCCAGACCACACTGCGCAGCGTTACCGGGCAGGCGGAACTCGATGAGCTGCTTGCCGAAAGAGATAAATTGAACCAGTTTATCCAGAAGATCCTCGATGAGGCCACCGATCCCTGGGGGATCAAGGTTACTGCGGTCGAGATCAAGGATGTCGGCATTCCCGAGCAACTGCAGAAAGCGATCTCCCGCCAGGCGACGGCCGAAAGGGAACGGCGCGCCATTGTGGTCCAGGCCGAAGGGGAGAAAGAGGCTGCCGAGAAGCTGTCCGAGGCGGCGCAGATATTGAACAGTCAGGAAGGCGGTTTCTATGTCAGGCTTCTGCGGGCTATTCCTGAAGTAGCCAACCAGCCGGGCTCGATTGTCGCTTTTCCACTACCGGTAGAACTGCGCCACCTTTTACCCGGGCCTAAAGATGAACCCAAGGAGTAACATAACTTTTTTTCACACCTTGTAGCCGTCCCGGACAGGGACGGCTACATTTGCAGAGAGGAGGT
>CAYFRE010000098.1:0-6974 GCA_964345455.1 uncultured Syntrophomonadaceae bacterium
ATGGCTATTGCACAGGCTTTATTGCAAGCAGGGGCTACCGTAATTGCTACAGATTTGGAGGCTCCATCTTGGGAAGTAAAATCGGGAGAAGACCGCTTGATAAGGGCGGCGATGGATGTTTCCAATGAAGAGCAAGTGGAAAGTCTAGTTAAGAAAACCAACCAGCAGACAACAGGTATAAACGTCCTGGTAAACAATGCAGCTATTTACCAGTGGTCATTACTACCGGATATGAAACTTAAAGATTGGGAAAGAATGTTCGCTGTTAACTGTACGGGAACATTTCTATGTACCAGGGCTGTAGTGCGAAACCTGTCGGCCAATAAGACTCCCGGATCTATTCTTAACATTGCTTAAAAAAAAAAAAAAAACGCTTTCCCCTCCCAATCTCATTACTGTGCTTCCAAGGCTGGAGTTATCGGCTTTACTCGTTCATTGGCTGTAGAACTTGGTCCTGCCGGGATTAGAGTAAATGCCATCTGTCCTGGCTCAATTGACACTCCCATGCTGAGCAAAGTAGCCGAGGACATAGCCGATAACACCGGGCAGCTCCTGGAGCAGGTTCGTAAAAGTATGATACTGAGTATCCCCTTGCGACGCTTTCAACAACCTGAAGATGTGGCCAGGTTGGCCGTATTTTTGGCTTCTGATAATGCTGACAATATTAATGGCGAGTCAATTAATTTGGACGGTGGAATGGTCCGGGACTAGTAAGAGAAAATATAGGGACAATCCTCTATGATAATAATTCACCCGGGCCGGGGCAAAACTGAGATTCTATAACCGGGGCAGCACTGTGGCGGCGTGGGGCATTATGTAATACCGCGGCTCTTCTCCGTGCTTCCGGCGGATCAAAGAGAAGGCTTCTTGCAGCGTTTGCACCGGTTTCATCCCTGCGGCCGCTACCGCCTCTGCGGGCAGGCTGCTGTATACCAGGATATCGTATTCTTGAGCCATCAAAGCGGCGTGATAGGCCTGGTGACCGCCGATGGTGTAACAGCGCCGCAGCTCCGCCTCCCGTTCACTGGAATCGTTGAAGTAAAATAGCATTCTCTCGAAGGCCTTGTTCCCCATACCCTCACGGCATTCACTTAGAAGCAGCAAGGTGCCGCCTTTTTGCAAAGCGATAGCAGCGTTATAGATAGCCTTGTAGCTCTGGTAAAAATCGATATCCTTGGGATAGCCGCCGCAGGAGGCAATGACCAGGTCAACCTGTTTATCAATCTTGGCCCCGAAATGCTTTTCCACGAAGCGGCACCCTTCCCGGTGCGCTTCCAGATAATCACCGGCGAATACTCGGGCGATGCGCCCCTGCCTGTCGTCAACAACGCAGTTCACCAGGAAGCAGGGTCCGAGCAGCCCCGCGCCGCGGGACATATCCTCGCTGCACGGGTTGCCTTCCATATGTCCGGCTCTAACCGCGGGGTTAAGACCGGGCCGCCCCCCCCGGTTAAAGGCCAGGCCGTGGTTTTTCATGATCGTCTCGTAACCGGCCACGCCGGGAAGAACCGCCTTTTTCCCCCCGCCCCACCCGGCGAGAAAGTGATAGACGATGCCTCCGGTTAACACCACCCGGTCTGCTTCGACCACTTTTTTGTTCAACCAGACCGGGGTGCCTAAACCTGTATCGCCCAGGTAAACCAGCGCTTCCTTGTCCCGGGCGCGGTGATCGTAGACCGGCACCCGGGAGTAGACATCCGGCCCCACCAGCAGGCGGTGCTCTGCCGCGGTCTGCCGGCGGTGGTGCCCCGTGGCTGAAACAATATAGATATCTTCGTCACCGACGCCGCCCCGGTTCAACTCATCAAGCACTGCCGGGAGAAGCAGGTGGTGCCGCACCCACAGCCGGGTCATATCGCCGGTGATGATACAGACCTTTTCCCCTTTTCGGACCAGCCTTGATAGAGGAGGGGAGCCGATCGGTCTGGCCAGCGCTTCCCGGACCATCTCTTCTTCCGCCCTGGCATGGGACAGCGGCCTGCTCTCCAGAACCTGCCCGGCGCCATTGCCGGGCAGGTCCAGGGTCAGGTATTCATCACCGTAGGGCATCCGATATTGCACTAACTCTCATCCTTTCTCCGAGGCTGCAGCGGTCAATTGGTACCTTAGATCGGAATCGGGGCGATCACCTGTGAAGAGACAAACATCCATGTCACCAGCAGGGCTGACACCAGGGCGCCGAGGTAGATCTTGCCCGTAAGCTGGTAGAACCAGGTCATGATCGGGATGATCAGCACGAGTTTCAGGATGATGTGAACCAGGTTGATCATAATGTAGTCAGCACCCCGCCGGGCCCGACAAAAGGAATCACGCCCGCGGTGAATATGGGCAGGTACTGGACAAGCGCCAGCAGCACCAGCGGCGCGATCATCACGAAGATATTGCTCCCGGACCAGGAGAGAAAGGTGCGCCCAAAAGTTCGCCGCACCGGCCTGGCCAACCGCGCGTGCAGGAATGTGCCCAGGAGCAGGAAGCCGGCCAGCAGAAACGGGAAGTAGAGCAAAAACAGCAGCGCCCGGTAAGGCGTGAGATCGCTGGCAAAGGGGAAGATAAAACGGAAATCAACGATGAAAATACTCTCAAGCAGGTGCTCGACACCGTAAGCATACCCGAACAGGATCAGCCCCAACAGCAGCGTTTTCCCCAGGTTAACCCCGTCCAGGCCAAATCCTCCGGCCCGGTCGGAGAGCCCCAGCTGCTGCAGGGTCAAGCCCGAGCGGGCCGCCTCTTTTTTATACCATCGCCTGAAGAAAAGGAACCCGATGATATTTACCCACAAAAACCACCACACGATTCCGTTGACCATCATTAAGGGAAAAACCCCGTCAATTGGCACCAGGTAAACATGAACGGCAAACAATGTTAAAATCAGGGGCAGGTAAAGAATTGAGAGGACCCCGTTGAGCAGTCCCGCTTTGAGGTTGTCTTTTTTGACCGCCGGCAGACGGCCGGAAGCGGGACCCTGCAGGGACGCAAAGAAGGGCGTCTGCAGGAGCAGCAGCCCCAGGGGCAGAAGCGCCGCCAGGCAGGAGACCATCGCCACCAGGGTCGCCCATTCTTTAAGCGGCCAGATCTGTTTGACCGGGTCGATCCAGCTTTCTTCCGGCGGGTTCAAGGCGCTTTTCATCCAGAGCAAGGCTTCGGCAATAGAGCCCCGGTGGTGTGATTCCTGCACATGCGTTATTGCGGGCATGTATACCCGCCGGGCCGAGCCGTCGGAAAAATCGCCGTATGTTACGCCGAACTGCGGATCATCAGCAGCGATAACCTGCCTGGTTTGGGGACTGCTCATCCACTGGCCGCTGAAATCGCGAGTTTCGGTCATACGGTAACGGTATTCATCATACTTGCCGAAAACCATGAGCATGTTGCGGGGATTATTTGTCGTCGCCTCGGGGGTGTAGGCAAAACCGGAGATGACCACGGCGTTGACTCCCGGATCCTCCAGGGCTGCGGTATAAACCATCTCCGCGCCGAGACTGTGACCCATGACGCCGATGGAGCCTTCATCAACAAAGGGGAGAGAGCGCAAATAGTCGATAGACGATACCGTTCCGTAAGTATGGTCAAAGTCAGAATCATCCTGGTCTCCAGGAACACCGGAGTTGCCCCGCCCGATGGCATCAATGCTTAAAACGGCGAAGCCTCGCCTCGCCAGTTCAATACAGTAAGCGTCGGCAGTCTCGCGGTTATTCTGGTAACCGTGCACGTAAACAATACCCGGAACCGGGCTTTCCGTCATGGCCTCAAGCGGCCGGAACAGCTTCGCCCTGACCGGGATCCCGTTATAGTTATCATAGGTAACGTTGCGCACTTCAACATTGCCGAAATCTTGCTGCACCAGGGAAGCCAGGACCGTTGCCGCCGCCAGCAGAAGCAGGCAGAGCAGAAAAACCGCCGCCGCCTTGTTCCGGGCGGGCCGTTCAAACAATACTCTTGCGGGCAACATCATTCACCCCTCTACTGGCTAATGCAAAATAATTCTACAATTTGTACCGTTTTCCTGCAATATTTATCTGTTTAGTTGCGCCGCGGTAACAATTCAAGATACCAGGGATCGCGAAAAGGGACACAATTGTGTCATCCTGTAATGGTAAGATAATAAAACACCTGGTTTTAAAAGGGTTGAGGGAGGCTTGCTCCACTTAACTCTCACTTTAACCCAATAAGTATCCTTTATTGTATTAATTGCCGATAATGTCAATATTAAAGGAAATAGCTTACACTTGAAGAATAATTAAAAAAATGGTTTGCATGCTAACCATGAATTCAAGGTGACCAAGTTATGAGTGCCGAAGAAAAAGCGCGGCAAAAAATTGACCGGCTTCTCGAACTGGCCGGCTGGGAGCTGCAAAACCGGGACCAGCTTAACCTCGGCTCCGCCTTGGGCGTGGCTGTCCGCGAGTTCCCCCTGGAATCAGGCTACGCCGACTACATGCTTTTCGTGGATCGCAAAGCCGTGGGCGCCGTCGAAGCCAAGCCTGAAGGCACCACCTTGAGCGGCGTGGCCGAGCAGTCCGAGAAGTACCTTACCGGTCTTCCCGGCAACATCCCCCAGGTGTCCAAACCGCTGCCCTTCGGCTATGAAAGCACCGGCACCGAAACATTTTTCCGCGATACTCGCGATCCGGCCCCCCGTTCCCGCAGGGTCTTCAGTTTCCACCGCCCGGAAACGCTAAAAGACTGGGCCGGCCAGGAGGATACCCTCAGGGCCAGGCTGCAAAACCTGCCTCCCCTTGCCGCCGGGGGCTTCTGGGGCTGCCAGGTGGAGGCCATCCAGAACCTCGAGCGGTCTTTTGCCGAAGCAAGACCGCGGGCGCTGATCCAGATGGCCACCGGCAGCGGCAAGACCTTTACCGCAGTGAGCTTCATCTACCGCCTGGTCAAATTCTCCGGGGCCCGCCGGGTGCTCTTCCTGGTTGACCGCAGCAACCTGGGGCGCCAGACCAGGAAAGAATTCCAGCAGTATATTACCCCCGATGACGGCAGAAAGTTTACCGAGCTTTACAACGTCCAGCACTTGACCTCAAATGCCCTGGATCCCGTCAGCAGGGTTTGCATCACCACCATCCAGCGGTTATACTCCATGCTCAAGGGTGAAGCCGAGTTCGACCCGAACCTGGAGGAGCAATCCGGTTTTGAAACTGCGCCTTCCGGCGGGAAACAGATTGAGGTCTCGTACAACCGCCGGCTGCCCATCGAGACCTTCGACTTTATCGTGACCGATGAATGCCACCGTTCCATCTACAATCTCTGGCGGCAGGTCCTCGAGTATTTCGACGCCTTTATCATCGGCCTAACCGCAACCCCCTCCAAGCAGACCTTCGGCTTCTTCAACCAGAACTTGGTCATGGAATACAACCATGAAAGAGCGGTGGCGGATGGGGTGAATGTGGGTTACGACGTCTACCGCATCAAAACAGAGATCACCGGGAAAGGAAGCAAGGTGGAGGCCGGCTTCTACATCGACAAGCGCGACAAGCTGACCCGCCAGATCCGCTGGGAAGTGCTTGAAGACGACGTGGAGTATTCCGCCACCCAGCTGGACCGGGACGTGGTCGCGCCTGACCAGATCAGGACCATCATCAGGACCTTTAAAGAGAAGCTCTTCACCGAGATATTCCCCGGCCGCACCGAAGTGCCGAAAACCCTGGTCTTCGCCAAGGACGATTCGCACGCCGAAGATATCGTGCACATCATCAGGGAAGAATTTGGCAAGGGCAACGAGTTCTGCAAAAAGATCACCTACAAGACCACCGGCGAAAAGCCCGAAGACCTGATCGCCAGCTTCCGCAACTCTTATAACCCCCGTATCGCCGTCACCGTGGACATGATCTCCACGGGGACGGACATCAGGCCGCTGGAATGTCTCCTGTTTATGCGGGACATCAAGTCGAGGATCTACTTCGAGCAGGCCAAGGGGCGCGGCACCCGGACCATATCGAAGACCGACTTCAGGGCGGTGACCCCCGACGCCGCCGTCAAAACGCACTTTGTCATTGTTGACGCCGTCGGGGTCTGTGAAAACGACAAGACCGATTCACGGCCGCTGGAAAGAAAGATGGCCGTCTCTTTCGATAAGCTCATTGATTCTGTGGCCCTGGGGGTAAGGGATACCGACACCATAACCTCTCTGGCTGGAAGGCTGGCCAGGCTGGACCGGGCGATCACGCTGGCGGACAGAAAAGAGATCGAGGAGGCCGCCGGGGGCCAAACCCTGCAGCAGATCATCAACGGGCTCATGGACGCCGTTGATCCGGACAAACATGTCGCAAAGGCCAAAGAGCGCTTCGGGACGGAGACTCCTACCGGTGAGCAGCTGGCGCAGGCGGCGGAAAAACTGGTTGACGAATCCTGCCTGGTCTTTGACAGCCCGGAGCTGCGCAACAAGATCAAGGAGATCAAGAAGAAAAACGAGCAGATCATCGATACCGTCAGCCGGGATACGGTTATCATCGCCGGTTACGATGCGCAGGCCAAAGAAAAAGCAAAAACCATCGTGGACACCTTCCAGAAGTTTATCGCAGAAAACAAGGATGAAATCACCGCCCTGCAGATCATCTACAACATGCCCCACGGCCGGCAAAAGCTTACTTTTAAGGAGATCGAGCAACTCGCCCGCACCATCGAGAAACCGCCTTACGGCCTGACCGGTGAGCAGGTCTGGGCCGCCTACGAACAGCTCGAGAAATCAAAGGTAAGGGGGGCAGGCCCCCAGAGATTGCTAACCGATATCATCTCCCTGGTCCGCTTCGCCATGGGCCGGACCGGCCTCCTGCAGCCTTTCGCCGAAACAGCCCGCCAGAGATTTGACCGCTGGCTGGAGGAACAAAAAAATGCGGGGCGAATATTTACAGAAGAACAGCTGGAGTGGCTGGCCATGATCAGGGACCATATCGCCACCAGCCTGGAGATTGAAAAAGACGACTTTGAACTGGCGCCCTTCCACAAGAAAGGCGGCCTGGCCAAAGTCT
>CAYFRE010000099.1:0-5237 GCA_964345455.1 uncultured Syntrophomonadaceae bacterium
GCTGGCTATCACCGAGAAGGACAGGCAGAAGGCGCATGCTTTCGACACCGTTACGGCCGATGCGGGCATGGAGGATATAGCTTTCATTGCAGATCGTTTTCGCAAAAGGATAGAACAGGAAATTGCCGAGACTGTAGACTATCGGCTTACCCCTGTAGATTTCAATGCCCTGGGGCGCATGGCTGTGATGTCCCAGCACCAGATCGGCTCCGCTGTCCACGGCCAGCCGGCCGGTCTCCTGCTGCTCCCGGTTGACCCGGTGAGTATATTCATCTCCAAAGTGCAGCGATACAATTACCACATCGGCCCATCGGCGCGCCTTCTCGATATCGGCAATAAACTGTTCGCGCTCACGATAATAAAGCGCTCCCGGTTTCTCCGGTCCGGCCTGCCAGGCCGGGTAGACATGCTTGAAAACCCCGGAATAAGCCAGCACCGCTGTTTTGATGCCGTTTATCTCAAAAGCCGCCCCCTTGCGGGCCTGCGCCTCGTCCCGACCGGCCCCGGCATAGGCGATATCGTGCTCTTCAAGAAGGGCCAGGGTATCCTCCAGGGCGCCGGCCCCGTAATCGAGGATATGGTTGTTGGCCAGGGAAACCAGGTTTATCCCCGAGGCGGTGAGCGCATCGATGGCAAAGGTGTGCGCGCGAAAGGTGTATGTTTTTTGCACCGGCTTGCCCCGGTCCGAAATGGGGCACTCCAGGTTGGCAAAGACCAGGTCGCCCTGTTTCATAACAGGGGCGATGGCGGCAAAAGGGTAGCCGGGATCATAGCGCCGCAGCTTCTCAGAAGTAAGATAATCGAGCATGACATCGCCTACCGCCACCAGGTCGAATTCCGGCGGAGGGGGAACAAGGGTTGAGCCGGGATCATCATATTCAGGATCAATGACAAGTTCGGCCGGCCTGCTGCATGAGGCTGCGATCAACAGTAAAACGAAACCCGTAACAAATAATCTTCGTAAAGTCTTCATGTCACAATTCTGACCCAATTATTATTTGTTGTCAATGTTAAACAAAGGCTTGTATATGGAATTACGGCACCCGGCAGGAACAAGGGAAATACTGTTTAAACGGAGAATCTGTAAGTAGCAAAATTGCTTGGCAGAGCACCAGTCAGGAGGTTTGCCATGTTTCCGCTTAAATACGAAGGCGATATCTACCGCCCCCCCAGCGAAGCGGGGAGCCTGATCCTGCAGGCGACGATCGGCTGCGCTCATAACCGGTGCACCTTTTGTGTCATGTATAAACAAGAAAAGTATTGCGAACGTAAACTGGACGAGCTGGAAGAGGAAATTGGCGCCGCCGGGCGCACCTGGCCCCATACCAGGAGGGTCTTTCTAGCCGACGGGAATGCCTTGACCATGGCTGCCGAAAAGCTGCGCTCGATCCTGCAGCTTCTGAACGCGGCCTTTCCCCTGCTGGAGCGAGTCGCCGTTTACGCCAATCCCCAGGATCTACTGCAGAAAGAGAGCGCTGAACTGGCAGAGATGCGCCGCTTGAAGCTGGGGATGATCTATTTGGGAGTTGAAAGCGGGAGCGCCTCCCTGCTAAAAACGGTGAACAAAGGGGCCACACCCGCAGAGATCGCCCTGGGAGCAGCAAAAGTCAAAGACGCAGAAATTCCGCTTTCTGTAACCGTAATCAACGGGCTGGCCGGTCAGGAAGGCTCCGCAGAACATGCCCGGGAGAGCGCCCGCCTGCTCAATGAGATCGATCCTGATTACCTGGGGCTGCTCAGCCTGATGGTCATTCCGGGAACCGTGCTTTATCGCCAGGTCGAAGCGGGCCGGTTGACCCCTCTGGGACCCTGGGAGATGCTCCGGGAGATCAGGCTGATGGTCAAACATTTATCATTGAGCAACTGCGTCTTCAGGGCCAACCATGCTTCCAATTATCTGCCGCTGAAAGCGGTTTTGTCCCGGGACCGGGAATCTTTACTGGCGGCCCTCGACGATTTGCTAAAAAGAAAGGCACCCGGCATGCTGAGAAGCGAAAATCACCGCATGCTCTAGTGCCCCTGTCAACTAAATATTTTCTGTTTTTAAATCCCCTCCCGGAGCCCCTTTTGCAAAGGGGGGAGTCTGGCAAAGGTTACTCTACCTGTTTGAGCTCCTTTTTAAGATATTGTTTCCGGCAGAGGCTCCGCTGCAGTTTTCCCGAACTGGTTTTCGGCAGCGTCCCCGGCTGCACCATGACAATATCGCGCGGCGGCACTTCGCAAATCTCGATCACCCGGCGGCGAATTGCCCGACGCACCGCGTCAAGATCCGCATCCCTTACCTCGGCAACAATGATAACCTGCTCCTTGCGACGGGACCCTTCAACACTGAAGGCAATCACATTCCCGGCGCGCACCCCTTCGATCATCCCGGCGGCGCGCTCGATATCCTCAGGGTAAATATTTCGTCCCGAAATGATGATCACGTCTTTGATCCGGCCGCAGATCACCAGCTCCAGCGCTCCGCCATCCGGGCCT
The DNA here is from genome assembly GCA_964345455.1 of uncultured Syntrophomonadaceae bacterium. Lineage (GTDB taxonomy): Bacteria > Bacillota > Dethiobacteria > DTU022 > DTU022 > JAAZIN01. Next base: position 2,479 of record CAYFRE010000099.1, read on the forward strand.
TCCACGAAATAGGCCAGGTCCCCGCTGCGCAGCCACTCGTTGCGAAACAGCTCCGCCGTAAGATCCGGACGCCCGTAGTATCCGGTTGTTACCGACGGCCCCCTTATCTCGAGCTCTCCGACTTCGCGCTCACCTTTGGGTTCGCCCGTGGAGGGATCGCAGATGCGCATCTCCAGGCCGGGTACCGGGCTACCCAGCAGGGGTAATCTGCGGGTCGTGGGCAGTTCCGGATCAGCTGGCCGGGCTGCACCTTCTGTTTCCAGGGCAACCCGGTCAACGGCGTCGCAGATCATCCCCCGCATCGGCGGGGGGAAGCTGCCGCCGATAGCCACTTCGGCCATGCCGAAAGCGCAGAATTCAGCGCCAGGTCTGAATCCATGGGGCAAGGCCGAGGCAATAAATTTTTCGACGGCAACCGGATCCACCGGTTCAGCACCGTTCAGAGCGATACGAATTGACGATAAGTCCAGGCGCTCGCCGGTATCGTTCATCCGGCTTAACGCGCGATTGGCCAACACCCAGGAAAAATTAGGGCCGGCGGTGATGGTTCCACGATACTCGCTCATCCAGCGCATCCAGTCGGCCGGCCGGTTCGTAAAGTCCAACGGCGATGCCAGGACCAGGGAGCAGCCTACGGTCATGGAAATAGTGAGCATCCCGATGAGCCCCATGTCGTGGTACAGCGGCAGCCACGTAACGATGGTGTCATCCATGGTTACCCCGGCCGCCTTGAGCATACCGTCGATATTGGCTCCGATAACATGGTGGGGCAGCATCACCCCTTTCGGCTCCGCGGTAGAGCCGGAGGTGAACTGCAATACGGCGAGACGGCAAGGATCATCGGGCACTGCCCGGTAATCATCCGCTGACAACGATCCGCCCGGGCCCGGTTGAATCTCGCTTAGCGGAACCACCGGCGGGTCACCCGGGGCAGGCACATAGAAAGCAGCCATCTCGGGGTCGATCAGCAGCAGGGAGACATTGCCGCTCTTCAACAGAACCCGTGTCTGCTGCATGAAATCCTCCACTGAGGTGAAACGCAGCGGTATCGGCAGCATGATCATGCAGCCCCCGGCCAGCCAGATTCCCTGTACCGCGGTGACGAGAGCTCGGGAGGTCGGGCCCAGGAGGGCAACGTGGTCTCCGGGGCCAATCCCGCGGGCTTGCAGCGCGGCGGCGGCGGCGAGGGCATCCTTGTGCAGCTGCTCCCAGGTAACCCTGACCGCAGGCGTTTCAGGCCCTCCTGCAGCGGTGCCGATAAATGTAACAGCGTGGGGTCCTTCAGCCGCCCGGCGGATGCGCGGGACCAGCGGATCTGCCGGGGGGCCGTAGACCGGCCTGCCGCAGCGGCAGGTTTCCGGCTGTCCCGTTGGGGTGAATTGATTATTCATAATAATCCCCCTTAGTAAGAAGATATAATAATGACAAAGTACTAAATCTTCTATGCAAGGGGGTATTTAACCTGCAATTCAAAAATAGAATCCGGTGACTGCCTGATCCTGGAACAATATCCGGTTCTTGCCGGGACCTGTCATCCTGTGATCACGGTGCCAATTTTTCCTTCAGCCCCCGGCAAGGCATTTTCCAGGGAGGTAATAACGGCCCTCTCCCCCCCGCTCTCGACAAAACGGATTGCCGCCAAAACCTTCGGCCCCATGCTGCCGGCCTTGAAATGTCCCTGCTGGTAGTATGTTTTCATCTCATCCAGAGATATCCGCTCAAGCTTTTTCTCTTCGGGTGTCCGGTAATTGATCGCCACGTTGGCCACATCGGTGAGGATCAGCAGAACCTCTGCCCCGGTTTCCCGGGCCATCACCTGCGCCCCCAAGTCCTTGTCGATAACCGCGTCTATCCCGGCGAGGGCGCCCCGGGAATCCCGCACCACCGGAATCCCGCCGCCCCCGGAGATGATCACCACAACGTCTTCAGCGATCAAAGACTTGATCGCGGCAATTTCAGCGCAGCCCTGCGGTTCCGGGGAGGGAACCACCCTTCTCCAGCCCCTGCCGCTGTCTTCTTTCCAGACCTCGTTCTTTTCCGCCACCGCTTTTTGCGCCTCCGCTTCACTGTAAAAACTCCCGATGGGCTTGGTGGGGTTTTCAAAGGCCGGGCTGGACGGGTTAACAGGCGACTGGCAGATCAATGTGACCACCGTTTTTTTGCATCCGGCCTTGACCAGCTCATTGTAGAGCGCCTGTTGAATCATGTAACCGATTTGCCCCTGTGACATAGCCCCGCATACAAACAGGGGCATCTCCGGAATGCCTTCCCGGAGGCCAATTTCCTGCTGCTGAAATATTCTCCCCACCTGCGGACCGTTGCCGTGCGTGACAACCAACCGCTTGCCGTTCAAAATCAGTTCTGCCAGCTGCGTTGCGGTCTTGCTAACATTTTCCATCTGTTCCTGAAAAGTACCGTTCTGTCCCGGCCGCAAGATCGCATTGCCGCCCAGGGCCGCGACAATCGTTTCCTGTTTGGCCCGGCGACATGGCGCCGTTTTTGCCGGATTTTTCTGCTCCAACTCGATCTCTCCTCTATTGCATTATTTTTGTCCGGCCCGGCAACCAATCCGAGCGCATCTATCCGGTGATTCCAGTGTCACCCGGACACTTTACCTGACGCCCGGATAAAGAAATCTTCCACCTCAGAATTAGATTTCCTGCATCTGAATTGAGATCCTTCACTGCATTCAGGACAAGGATCCTTCGGGCTGCGCCCTCAGGATAACATAAGGAGGATTTTCATGGTAATGGCAGCAG
>CAYFRE010000099.1:5247-6936 GCA_964345455.1 uncultured Syntrophomonadaceae bacterium
TAATGTAGCAGCGGCCTTTATGAAAAGATATGCCCTGTCATTAAACCACGATAAAAAATGATAGCGGGTAATAAATACCCGCTATGCCAGCTCTGTCGATCCTCCTGGTTTATCCCAAAACCAACGAAAGGAGAGCTTTTTGAACGTGTAATCTGTTTTCCGCCTGGTCCCAGATTACCGCCCGCGGGCTTTCCATCGCTTCAGCAGATATTTCCGCACCTCTAATTGCAGGCAGCGGATGCATAACAATAGCATCTGCTTTCGCTGCTTCAATCATCTTACTATTCAGCTGGTAGGCAATCAAGTCCTTTAATTTCTTTTGACCGAATTTGTCTTCGCCCATACTAACGAGTGCGTCAGTATAAAGAATATCAGAGTTATTAGCTGCTTCCAGCGGATCATCTGTAATCACGATCGTAGAACCGCTTATTTTGGCGAAGCCAGGGCGATATCCATACCTGCCTTTGCCGCCAGTAAAAGGGTCTCGTGAGCCATGTTGCTGTCGCCATCGCCTGTATAGGTGATCTTCAAACCGTTAAAATTAGCCAGCTTGATTCCTTTAACCTTGTTTACTTTTTCATAGATGGTTAAGATATCGGCCAGCGCCTGGCAGGGATGGTAATCGTCAGACAGGGCATTGATCACCGGGATGCTCCCATGCTCCGCCAGCCCTTCCAGATCGCTGTGAGCATAAACACGTGCTACAATGGCGTCAACATAGCGGGAAAGAACCAGCGCGGTATCCTCGATCGTCTCACCGCGGCCGAGTTGCAGATCTTTACCGTCAAGATATAAAGGAGTGCCGCCAAGCTGGCTAATCCCGGATAAAAATGAAACTTTTGTTCTGGTAGAAGGCTTCTGGAAGATCAGGGCGATTACCTTACCTTCCAATGTCTTCATCGTTCGGCCGATCCTTCTCTGAAGTTTCAGCGTTTCGGCTGTCTTCAAAACAGTTTCTATTTCTTCGATCGACAGGTTATATAATGAAAGAACACTCTTATATTTTAAACTACTAATCATCTCACTATCTCCTTTTACGGGCAATTTTTGTAGTAACAGGTATGACAAAATTTTACTTTACGCAAACTGCTCTCTTTGTTCCGCTGCTTCCTCCAGGAGGAAAAACCTGGTATCTCTTTCCGTCATCTTCTCTGCTCTGCGCCGGATGGGTCAAGATTCCTCACCGTGTAATTCGGTTTACGGAGGTCTACCCGGCCAGGTTTATCCCCCTTGAAGGAAGAATGGCCCGAAAGTTATATTAAACCGTTTATCCTAACTGATCGGTGAGCATAGCTTTTGTTTACGTTCAAGTTAGAGGTCTTCACGCCAGAGAGGCATCGTTGCACAACGCGGTCCTCCAAGCACTTTGGCCAATTCGTTACCTTCCAATTCGATTACTTCAATGCCGTTTTTACGCAACTCTTTATTTGTGCTCGTGTTGCGGTTGTAAGCAAAGACAACACCTGGTGCCATCGTAAATACGTTGGCAGCCAGGCCCCACTGTTCCGCTTGGGCCCTGTAGCTGTCTCCACCGCCGACCTCGATCAGATTCAGCGACTTCAGATGAAGCACTTTTTTTTTTTTTTTTAAAAGATCGCCTTCCACGTAAGTCTTGATCTTGCCCCCTTCCCCCTTGGTCAGACGGTATACTTTAAGCCTCCCGTCAATATGGCGGCAGAACCGGAAACT
>CAYFRE010000100.1:0-6770 GCA_964345455.1 uncultured Syntrophomonadaceae bacterium
GTCAGGGAACCGTCCCCTGTCACCTCCAGGTGGAGAGCTCTACAAAGCGGGCGGAGGCGATTATGTCGAGCTGCGCGAGCTTCTGCATTACTCCGTCCCTAATGGGCTCATCGACCTGCAGGACCATCATCGCTTCGCCGCCCACAGATTGCCGGCCCAGCTGCATGCTGGCGATATTGACATTCTCCTCTCCCAGCAGGCCGCCCACCTTGCCGACCACGCCCGGGCGGTCATGATGAGTCGTGATCAGCATGTAGCGGGCGGGCACCACTTCGATGCGGTAATCGCCGATCTGGGTAATCCGGATATCATCATGGCCCAGCAGTGTTCCGGCAAGGCGCTGCACCGCCGCGCCGTCCCGGACAGCAATCTGAACCAGGCTGCTGTAACTTTTTACCTCTGCAGTGGAGCTTTCCCGGACCCGGATCCCCCGCCGCTGCGCTACCAGGGAGGCGTTGACCGGGGTCACCGGGATATCGACAATGCCCTGCAGCAGCCCGGCCAGGCAGGACGAGGTCAGGGGCGCCAGCGGCAGGGAGGCTATCTCGCCGGAATAGGCCACTTCTATCTCATCAATGGAGCCGCCGAACAGCTGCATGTAAAAATTACCGAGCAGACGCATCAAGGGCAGATAGGGTTCCAGCGCCGCGGCCGTTTCAGGCATCAGCGCCGGCACGTTCACCGCCGAGGTAACCGGCTCCCCGGAGAGCGCCTTCAGCACCTGCTCTGCCACCTGCAGGGCCACGTGGGCCTGGGCCTCGCGGGTGAGGGCGCCGAGATGAGGCGTCGCGATCACATTGTCGAGCTGCAGCAGCGGGCTGCCGGCCGGGGGCTCCTCTTCAAACACATCGAGCGCCGCCCCGGCTATTTTCTTCTCGACAAGGGCGCGGTAGAGGGCGGCCTCGTCAACAATGCCCCCCCGGGCGCAGTTGATCAGCATGGCTTCAGGTTTCATCAAGGAAAGCTGCTCCGCCCCGATGAGACGGCGCGTGGCCGGCATGAGGGGAACGTGCAGCGAGACAAAATCGGCCTGCTGCAACAGCGCGGGAAGCTCAACCAGCTCCACCCCGATCTTGGCGGCATGCTCCGCCGAGATATGGGGGTCGCAGGCCAAAACCTGCATTCCCAGGGGCCTGGCCCGGCGGCCGACTTCACTTCCCACGTGGCCCAGCCCGATGATGCCCAGTGTTTTCTGGTTCAACTCGATCCCCAGAAAGCGCTCCCTCGCCCAGGCGCCCTGCTTGACAGAATAGTTTGCCCCGGGGATGTTCCGGGCCAGCGAGACGAGCATTGCCAGGGTGAGCTCCGCCGCCGAGACGGTGTTGGCTTCTGGAACGTTGACCACGATGATCCCCTTTTCGGTGGCTTTGGGCACATCGATATTGTCCACCCCGACGCCGGCCCGCCCGATTGCTTTTAACCGGTGGCCCGCTTCGATCAGTTCGGCAGTTACCCGGGTGCTGCTGCGCACAATCAGGGCATCATAACCGCCGATGATCTTTCGCAGCTCTTCCGGGGAAAGCCTGGGCCGCAGATCGACCTCTGCATGCTGCTGCAGCAGCTCCACTCCCCGTGGAGAAAGGGGATCGCTGACCAGTATTTTCATGTTGAGGCTACCTCCATTGCTTGATTGAATATCGCCGTGTTTACGCTAACAGGTCACCCGAACCGGCCTGATTCAGGTTATCTCCGGCAGGCCGGATTAAATTGATTATAATTTACCATATTTCCGGCTGCAGGTCCATGTACCCGGTATGCCCTGTTCCAGCCGGCTCCCGGGAGCACCGCACAGCACGAACGCAGAAGGACGGCCCGGCATCAAAGAGGGCTTACCTCGCACGGCCGGTGGAAAGATGCACCGGCGTGCCAAATACGGAGAGCGAAGCCTCCCAGACAGTTTCGCTGAGCGTCGGGTGCGGATGGATCAGCCGCTCCAGATCGGATACCTTCGCCCCGGCGGCCACGGCCAGGGTGCCCTCCTGGATCAGATCGGAGGCATGCGGGCCCAGGATATGCACTCCCAAAACGGTCCCCTTTTCCGCATCGGCAATAATCTTAACCACGCCGTCCCCCTCGCCCTGGAGAAAGGCTTTCCCGTTGGCGCTGAAAGGGAATTTACCCACCTTGATCGCATATCCCTTCGTCCCGGCCTCTTCTTCGGTCAGGCCGGCGCGGGCTAGCTCGGGATGTGTAAAAATGCATACCGGAACCGCATCCCCGCAGAAAGAGGCGCTCCGGCCGGCGGCATATTCCGCGGCGACAACTCCCTGGTGAATCGCGGTGTGAGCAAGAAAATGGCCAGGATTGGCCACGTCACCAATGGCGTAGACCCCGGGAATGCTCGTGGCCATCTTCTCATCGACTTCAATCCCACGATCGCCGTGGTTGATACCGGGTGCAGCCAGGTCCAACCCCCCAAAGGAAGGCTTGCGGCCCACCGCCACCAGCACCCTTTCCGCGGTGAGTCTCTCTTCTCCGCGGGGGCTCTCCACTGTCAGGATAAGCCCCCCTTTCAGGCCGGCGCTGATTTCGCGCAAAGCCGTCTCCGTCATTACCCGGATCCCCTGCCGGCGCAGGTACGGCGTGAGCCGGCGCACCATCTCGCGGTCTTCACGGCGTAACAGAATGCTCCGCTGGACAATGGTCACCTTAACGCCGAAAGCGGCAAAGATCGAGGCCATTTCCAGGGCAATAACGCCCCCGCCAATCACCGCAAGGCTGGCGGGCAGCTCCGTCAAGGCCAGCGCCTCCCGGGAGAAGATCACCCCGGGCAGGTCCACTCCGGGGACAGGGGGCACGATCTCGCTGCTGCCGGTGGCAATGATCAATTTGTCCATCCCGGCGGTGCGCTTCTCCCCGTCAGGCAGGGTTACCCGGACCCGGTTGGCCGATAGCAGCTCGGCCTGTCCCGGCCAGAAAGTCACCCCGGCGGCCTTGAGCAGCCCTTCCAGACCGCCCACAAGGTTGTCCACCACGGCGGCCTTGCGCTCCTGAATTTTGGCGTAGTCAATACCAACCTCGCCGGTCCGGATCCCGAAGTTTCCGGCTTCTTTGAGCTTGCGATAAAGGAAGGCGCTGTAGACCAGGCTCTTGGTGGGTATGCAGCCGTGATTCAGGCAGGTGCCGCCCAGGCGCTCCTTTTCAATTACAAGGGTTTTCAAACCAAGGGCGGCTCCCCGCAGCGCCGCGCTGTAGCCGCCCGGCCCCCCGCCGATAATGATAAGCTGAAATTTTTCCATAATTTTTCTACCTCCTTCAAAAGGTGTCAGGGGACGGTTCTCTGACACCTTATTCTACGATTAACCGGTAAAAATCCCCCTTCCCCTCTTCCCGGCCATCTCTAACCCTCTTCCAGGGGGGAAGAAAGAACGGTAGTTGTATCAGGCCTAATCCATTCTACATCAAAGAGGCGGGAGAAGCCGGCAGCCAGAGCACCGGCCAGTTTCTCTTTGCTGATTTTATATCCCAGATCCAGGAGACCGGCGGCATCGCGCCCCAGGGATTCCAGGTATGCAGCCTGATCACAGCCGGGCCGGGGCCGCAAAACCTGCCGGTAGATCTGAAGCGGCAGCTTCAATAAGATCGAGCCGTGCTGCAGCAAAACGCCGTCCCGGCGCATCTGCGCGCTGCCCACCACTTTTTTCCCGGACACCTGCAGTTCATGGGCCGAGGGTGTATCGAAACAGGAACCGGGGGCCAGCCCTGCGCCCCGCTTATTTTCCGGGCTGAGCTCCGCTTCAATCTCCAAGATCATAAAGGCATCCAACAAGGCCCGGCTGATAAAACGATAGGCCGGCACCACGCCCGCTGGTATCAAGTCGCGGTTGTCGGGAATAACCAGGCTGTAAGTCAGCTCCCGGTCATGCAGCACCGCGCGGCCCCCGGTAGGGCGGCGGACAATTTCTACACCCAGGCGGCGGCACGCTTCCAGGTCGGCCACCTCTGCGGCTTTCTGGAAACGGCCTAAAGAGAGAGCCGGCGGTGCCCAGCTGTAGAGCCGCAGCGCCGGCGGCGCTTCACCGGAAGCCACTTCTTCGAGAATCTCCATGTCCCGCCGCATGTTTGCTGCTCCGGGCATGGGATGATCATAAATCAAGCGCCATCTTTTTGCCAAGCAGGTAAACCCCCTCTCTCTGGCCTCTCCCGAGGGAGAGGGTACAATAGTCCTTTCAGATAAACCAAAGGAACGTTTCCTGACTCTAAATCGATCAAGGTGCTTTTTTTCTCTCTCCCTTACCCTCTCTCCCCGGGGGACGGGGGAGTAAAGGTGTCAGAGAACCGTCCCCTGTCACCTTATGAGGGTGAGGGCGGCGGCGGTTTCGGAGGTGCTTAAAGGGCGCGGGTAGTTGTAGATGAAGCCGCCGGGTCTTTCGTTGAAATAGGGGCGGTTGCACCCGGGGCAGCCTCCGGTTTGAAAAGCCTCCCCCCCGCTTAGAAGGCGCCGCATTTCACGCCCGTCAATCCCGAAGGAGATCAACCGGCCTTCCCGAAAGCGCAGATCTTTCCATGAAACATGGCCGTACCGCAGCAGGTGGTGAAGCGCCTGCAGGCGGCGGTATGAGCCCGGTTCGGGAGGCGGCTGCCCCTCCAGCGGGGTGCCCTTGAGCGGCGTAAAGGCAAAGAGGCCTACCGTGATCTTATCCCGTAGCAGCAGGTCTAGAAGCAGCGCCACCTCCTCCTCCGACTCGCCGAGGCCGCAGGTGATATGCGTGCTCATCCGGCCCGGCCAGAGGCGGGCACACTCCCGGAGCAGCCCGAGACGCTTCTGCAGGTCGCCACCCTTGTAACGGGCATAGAGCTCATTCGAGGCGGCATCGAGGGCGATGGAGATCCGCTCCGCTCCCGCCTCAAAAAATGAGGCCGCTTCGACAATCGTATGAACAGGGGCGGAAAGGGAGAGCGGCAGGTTAACCGCGCCGCTCAACAGCTTGACCAGCCCGGCCAGGGCGCTGCCGCCACCCGGCTCGCAAACCGCCTGCAGGCAGATCCTCTGCAGCCCTTTACCGGCCGCCTGCTGCAGCCCGGCAATGACCTCTTCCCGCGAAAAGGACGGCCAGGTCACCCGGCCGAGCCGTCCTTCCCGCCCGTCCGCTCCCCGCGCCTGCGGGCAGAAAGCGCAGTTCATCCGGCAGCCTTCACCGTGCAGCAGGTAAGCCGCGGTCGGCGTGGTCTCCGCCCGCATCCTGACCAGGCCCAGAAGGGCCGCCGTCCCCAGCGAAACGCGGATCACAGCGCGCAGCACTCCTCTCCGGAAAGTACTTTCAGACCCATCTTCACGGCAAGCCTTCTCGCCGCAGCGGTGGGCTGGACAATCTTATTGATCCCGATCCCCAGGGCCAGGCAGTCAAGCTGCTCGCGGTGACGGCCGCCCGGGCGCATGCAGCCGAGGTAGAGGGGAGCCCGCGGAAAGAGCACCCGCGCCTCGGCCAGGACCGCCGCCGTCTCTTCCGGAGGCGGCGGGGCCGCACCGGCAAACGCGGTTCCCGGAGTGGGGCGGAAGACGATAAAACTGATCGCCTCCGCCCCCTCCCGGCGCAGAATTTTCAACGCCCGGTACTCGCTCTCGATCCGTCCGCCCATGATCCCGATGCAGATATGGGGCACCACGCGACAGTAACGGCGCAGGTAACGATAGGAGCGGACATAATCATCGGGTGAAGCCTGCAGGCCGTATACCCCTTTAATTACCGCCCGGTCAACCACAAAATCAAAGGAAACCACCCGGGCAATCCGCCCGATAGCGGCGGCATCTTCCGCGCCGACCAGCCCCGGATGGAAGTTAAGCGAGCCCCGCAACGCCAGGTTCTCCAGCTCCGCCCATCTTTCCCGGTGCGGCACACGCCCCTGCGGGTTGCAGCCGCCGCTGACGAGAAAGCTTTTGGCCCCCTCGCCCCGCCGGCCCAGCGCCTCCTCCAGCGAGGCCATCCCCTGCAGGTAGTGCCCCCCGCAGTGAGCGCAGTTCAAGGCACATGACCGGCCGGTGACGCTGACCGGCAGGGTCAGGCGGGGAGAGATAAATTCCACCTGCTCCGGAATAAAGTCACCGCGCGTGTGCCGGCCGGCCGGTTCCTGAAACGATTTCAATCGCTCTTCTCATCTCCATCCCAGCAGACCCGGGGGTAGCGGGCGGCCCTGACCTCGTCGAGCCGTCCCACCGGGGTGGTGTGGGGCGCGGAAGTAACGCGCGCCGGGTCTTCTTCAGCCAGGCGGGCAATCTCCTCCAGAGCCTCTGCAAAGCGGTCCAGGGTCGCCTTGCTCTCGGTCTCGGTCGGCTCCACCATGAGCGCCTCTTCAACGATCAGGGGGAAGTAGACCGTGGGCGGGTGAAAACCGTAATCCAGCAGCGCCTTTGCGATATCGCCGGCCGATACCCCTTTTTTCTTCTGCTCCCGGGCCGAAAGGACAAATTCGTGCTTGCAGCGCCGGTCATAGGGCAGGGCATAGCTTTTTTTCAGCCGCTCCATCAGGTAGTTGGCATTGAGAACGGCATCGGCGGACGCCTGCCGCAGCCCCGGCGCTCCCATCATTATGATGTAGGTATAGGCTTTCACAATCACGCCGAAGTTCCCGTAGAAACCGTGCACCCTGCCGATGCTCAACGGGAGATCGTCCTTCCAGCAGTAGCCGTTTTCCCCACGCTCCACCAGCGGCACCGGCAGGAAGGGCACCAGGTGCTCTTTCACTCCCACCGGCCCGCTGCCGGGGCCGCCCCCGCCGTGCGGCGTGGCAAAGGTTTTGTGCAGGTTCAGGTGAACCACGTCGAAGACCAT
>CAYFRE010000101.1:0-6751 GCA_964345455.1 uncultured Syntrophomonadaceae bacterium
GGTAGCTCAATTTATCCATGGCCAGGTAGAGCAGCTTCCGCTCAACCTCTTTCTCAATATTTTTCAGGACCAGGTCTCCCTCGGTGCCGAGAACGTCGGAAAGAAGCAGCTCGTTGCCGTCCCAGTCCACGTTCAACGGCTCGTCAAAGGAGATCTCGCTGCGCACCCGGTTGTTCCGCCTTAAAAACATGAGGATCTCATTTTCAATACACTTCGAGGCATAGGTGGCCAGCTTTATATTTTTGTGCGGGTCGAAAGTATTGACCGCCTTGATCAGGCCGATCGTCCCGATGGATACAAGGTCATCAATGTTGATCCCGGTATTTTCAAATTTCCTGGCGATATATACAACCAGCCGCAGGTTGCGCTCGATCAGAACAGTGCGGACAGCCCCGTCCCCCTTTTTCAGCTTTTCCAGCAGGTAGCCCTCCTCCTCCAGGCTGAGCGGCGGGGGGAGCGCTTCACTGCTGCTGACATAGTATATATAATCCAGGTAATCCAGACCCAGAATGCGCCTCAGGCGGAGAAAGAATAACTTCATGCCCAGGGCCATCAGGCGTTTTCTTTTCATCAATACCACCTCCATTTTTTCAAGCTAACCGGCGCGAAGCAGTTCCGGCGGCAGCAGAGCCCGGTAATCTGCTGCCGGCCCGAATCCGCGCCGGGTCAATCCGAGAAAAACCTGGGTGCCAAGCGGCCGGAGTCTCCCATCTTCGAAAAATGCCACGCTGTCAGGTTTGAAGCCGAGCAGGATCTCGCTCCTGCGGCCGACTCCCCGGCAGGGAATCAGGGTAAAACAGCACGCCAGCGCCGGGTCGGCCAGCCGCTCCAGGGCGCTCCACGGTTCTGCTCCCTCCTCGGCGAGGCATTGATATACCGGCGGCGGCAGCAGGCCTTCCAGGCTGCGGTAATCGATCACGATCACCGGGAGGCTGGAAAAGGGATCCCGGAGACGGTTTCCCGTGTCCAGAAAGGCCGGCACGATCTTCTCTTTTCCCCGCCAGGCCACTTGCAGTTCCGCCTGCCAGAGCTTCTGCCATTTTTTTTCTTCAAGCAAGGGCCTCAGCAGGATGAAGAGCAGGTAAATCACGATACAGACACCGGATATCAAGAGGACGCCTCCCGGCAGGGCAAAGAAGCGGCGGGGAGCATCAAAGTTCAGCAGTGCGGTAAGGGCCCCGGCAACGGTGAAGGAAGTGAGGAAAAAGACGCCCCAGAAATAGAATGTCTCCAGCGGGCGCAGCGGCCAGAAGGCGGTGAGAACCATCAGCAGGGGCGCCGTCAGGATCATGGCTGCGGCAACTCCCTGAGAATGCGGAAAGGGCATGAGCAGGACAGCCAGGGCTCCCAGCGCCGCCCCGGCCAGCAGCCGCCCGAAGCCCGATTTGCGGTGAAAAAGCTTTGCCGTGAAAAGCAATAAGAAGTAATGCACCACCAGGTTGAGAAAAAATAGAAGGTCAAGATACATTTTTTATACCCCCTCCAGGAGGGGCTTGTTCTTAAATATATATGAACAGACCGCCGTAGATATGCCCTATTATAAGCGGCGGCTGTGCAGAAGTCTGTCGCAGTTTGGTGGAGCCGGGGCCAAATATTATGACAAAAAAACTTCCCCGGTCATTCAGGGAAGTTTTTCAGATAAAGAGCTTTTTTACCGTAATAATTTAATTTTCGGCGATCTTTTCATCCTGCTCCCGAAAACGGGACCAAGCCGGGCGGTCAATATCCCTGCCGCGGGCATAATCGCTGTAACCCAGTTCCTGGAACGCCTGCTGGTGAGCCTGGCGCTTCCCTTTGAACCCTGTGGCGATCACGGTCACCCGGACCCGATCCTGCAGCTCCTGGTCAATTGTCGCCCCGAATATGATCACGGCGTTGGGATCGGTGGAGTTGCCGGCAATATCGGCCGCTTCCTGGACCTCGAAAAGGCTTAAATCGGGCCCGCCGGTGACATTGATCAGCAAACCGGTGGCTCCTTCGATGGAGGTTTCCAGCAGAGGGCTGCTGGTCGCCGCCTGGGCCGCTTCGGCGGTGCGGTTTTCACCGCTGCCCTCGCCCACGCCCATCAGCGCAGGCCCCTTTTCGGACATGATCGTGCGGATATCGGCAAAATCAAGGTTGATCAATCCGGGAACGGCAATCAGGTCGGAGATGCTCTGCACCGCCTGGCGGAGCACATCATCGACCACGCGAAATGCTTCCAGGATAGGCGTCCGCTTCTCGATTACCTGGAAAAGGCGGTCATTGGGAATCGTGATCAGGGTATCAACCTTGTCCTGCAGGGCGGCAATCCCCTCTTCGGCCTGTCGCTGCCGCTTGCGCCCCTCAAAACTGAACGGCTTCGTGATCACGCCGACCACGAGAGGGCGCTTCAGGGGAGAAGCGTCGAGCTCGCGGGCCACTTCGGCAATCACCGGCGTGGCCCCGGTACCGGTGCCGCCGCCCATACCCGCGGTCAGGAAGATCATGTCCGCGCCGCGCAGGTTATCTTCGATCAGCTCGCGGCTCTCTTCGGCGGCCTGCCGGCCAATCTCCGGGTTGGCGCCGGCGCCGAGACCCTTGGTCAACTTGTCGCCAATCTGCAGCTTTACCTCAGAATTCACCAGGTGAAGCGCCTGCGCATCGGTGTTGACGGTGATAAATTCAACTCCTTTCAAACCGGCGCTGATCATCCGGTTAACCGCATTGTTCCCGCCGCCGCCAATGCCCACAACCTTGATCGAGGTGAATTGAGGTCTTTCATTTTCAAATTCGATCATTTTTTCAGAACACCTCCTTCAGAGGCTCGCACTTTATTCAACAAACTCGTTCATCCAATCTTTAAAACGCTGCCATAACCCCGGTTTCTTGTTATACCCGGTTCCGCCGCTTTCCTGGTAAAACCGGGGCTGCTGCCTGTATACATAGTATAGCAGGCCCGCAGCATTGGTATATATCGAGTTTTGAATACCGATATAATCGAATTCCGCCCGGCGCACCTGATTGCTTTCAAAGAACAGGGAGGCCAGATCGATCAGCCCGTTCATCTGGGAAACACCGCCGGTAAAAACTGTTCCGGCCGGTGGCAACCCTGGCCAGCCCATTTTGATCATCTCTTCACGGATAATCTGGAAAAGCTCCTGCACCCGCGGCTCGATATAGCGGCTGATCTCCTGTGGTGAAACCTGGCGCCGCTCCCTGCTGCCGACGCTGCTGATCTCGATCCCGGCCTCATCGGCGGCCAGCGAAACCAAGGCGCTACCGTGCTCAATTTTTATATTCTCGGCCGTAAAAAAGCTTGTCCGTAGACCAACGGCCAGATCATTGGTAATATGATCACCTCCGACAGGCACCGAGACCAGCCGCTGCAGCTTCCCTTCCTGGAAAAAAGCAATATCGGTGGTCCCTCCGCCGATATCAACCAGGAATACACCCAGTTCTTTTTCATCGGCGGAAAGGGAAACCTCGCCCGCTGCCAGGGGCTGCAGCACCATGCCGGTGACATTGATCCCGGCCCGGTTAACGCACCGGGTCAGGTTGCGCAGAGAGGTGATCGGGCTGGTCACGATCATCGCATCGACTTCCAGGCGCACTCCCAGCATGCCTACCGGATCGCGGATCCCGTCGTACCCGTCAACGACAAATTCCCTGGAAATCACCTCCACGATCTCCCGGTCAATAGGCAGGGCGATCACGCGGGCTGCCTGCAAAACCCGTTCCAGCTCTTCTTCCCGGATCTCCCGGTCATCGGATTGCACCGCCACCACACCGCGGTTGTTGATCAGCTCTGTATTCAGCCCCGGCAGGCCCACGCAGGCGGAATCAATCTTGAAACCGCACATCCTCTCGGCCTCTGCAGCAGCGGAGGCGATCGCTTCCACGGTCAGATCCAGATCTACAATAACTCCTTTTTTCATCCCCTCGGAAGGACATAACCCAAGACCGATTATGCTGATCGTGCCATCAGGGCGGGGTTCTCCCACGATAACCCGTACCTGGGTTGTGCCGACATCGATACCAACTATATAATTTTTGCGAACCATTTCTTCACCCCCTTACCCTTTCATTTCAATTCCACATTGTATATTTATTCCCCTTCATCTTTCCGCCGGCGGGCCAAATATTTGCGCGCATCCTATTCGGAGAGTACTACGAGACGGTCTCCCGTGCGCAGATCAAGGCACCTGCCGGTCCCGCTCTCCTGCAGAAAAGCCTGGAGCAGGGCCAACTTATCGATCATCTTGCCGCTGTCTCCAAGCAGCACCCTGCGCCCGTCCCCGGTGTAGAGAACCAGGTTTCCGGGATCGGATAGATTCAGCTCGGCCGGTTCCAGCAGCGGAACCCGGGACAGCGCCTCCAGGAAAATGCAGAGAACCGCGCTTTTCTTCCCGTGGGCCAGGGGTTTCCCGACGCTGATCTCATCTGCCTCCGCACCGGTAATCACCGGTAGACTC
Organism: uncultured Syntrophomonadaceae bacterium; assembly: GCA_964345455.1. Classification (GTDB taxonomy): domain Bacteria; phylum Bacillota; class Dethiobacteria; order DTU022; family DTU022; genus JAAZIN01. Next base: position 4,434 of record CAYFRE010000101.1, read on the forward strand.
TCTGCCGGATGCGGCTGTTCGGCAAAGAGGACGCCTTCCCGATCGATCAGCCAGAAACGGTTTTGATCCAGCAGGGAAGCCTCCGCCTCCCGCTCATGCACGCTGATATGGACAGTCGAGGGGAAAGACCTGTTTACTGCCACGGAGCAGACTTCGGGATGCGCAGCCAGCTTCTTTTCAGCATTTCCGCTTTGCAGCAGCAGCAGGCTTGTCCCTTTTTTGATCCCGCTTTGCGAGATAACCTCTGCCTCACTCAGGCGGACATTTCCGGTGACGGTGATCTTCTCCACCCGGCAGTAGGCCTCTCCGGCCTTGAAAAGGAGCAGGCCCATTCCCAGAAAGAGAAAAAGCAGAACAACCCGCTTCAGAGGCCGCCGGCGCTTTGCTTCGGGCCGGGGCTGCACCAGGCTAAGCCGGGAATTGCGGCCGGCGGTCCCTTTCCTCAAAATACCGCCTCCTTTCTCACGCCGTCCACCCGGACGATCCTGGCCCCGAGCGAGCGCAGCGCCTCCGGCAGCCGGTCATAGCCCCGCTCGATATGCCTGATCCCCAGGATCTCGCTTTCGCCCCTGGCCGCCAGCGCAGCCAGGACCAGGGCCGCGCCGGCCCGCAAGTCGGTGGCCTTCAACGCGGTGCCTTTCAAAGCCGGCACCCCGCTGATCACCGCCTGGTGGCCGCGGACGGTAATCCGCGCCCCCATCTTCCGCAGCTCGCCAACATGGTGAAAGCGCCCTTTGAAAACATGTTCAACCATGGTGCTGCTGCCGCGAGCCAGGGCCAGGCAGGCTACCAGCGGCGGCTGCAAGTCCGTGGGAAAGCCGGGATAAGGTTTGGTCTCCACCCTGGAAACCGCTTTCAGCCGGTCAGCTTCAACCGTGACGGAGCTCCCGGCCACCTTCACTGAAGCGCCGGCCTGAGCCAGCAGCCGGAGCAGGGCTTCAAGATGTTCCGGGATCACCCCCTCCACGGTTACGCTGCCGCGGGTGATCGCCGCCGCAAGAAGAAAGGTTCCGGCAACGATGCGATCGGGAAAAACACGGTAGCTACCCCCGTGGAGGCTGCGGACCCCCTTGATCTTGATCTCCGGGCTGCCGGCTCCCTCCACTTTGGCTCCAAGTATGTTTAGAAAATTCTGCAAGTCGACAATCTCCGGTTCGCAGGCCGCATTGCGAATGATCGTATCACCGCCTGCAGTGGCCGCGGCCAGGATCAAATTTTCCGTGGCCCCAACGCTGGGATAGGCCAGATCAACCTCTCCTCCGCGGAGCCTCCCCAGCGCTTCAATGTACCCGTCTTTTTCTTCAATCACCGCTCCCAGGGTCCGCAGGCCCTCGATATGCAGGTTGATCGGCCGCATACCGATGGCACAGCCGCCCGGATAGCAGAGCCGTGCCCGGCCTAGCCGGCCCAGCAGCGGGCCCATAAGGAATATGCTCGAGCGCATCTCCCGCATCAGCGAATCGGGAACATGGTAGCAGTCGACATTGGCTGTTTGCAGAAGCAGGTCTTCACCGTCGCGCTCAACCTGCGCCCCCAAACCGGTAAGGATCGAGATCATCGCCCGTACGTCATAGAGCGCCGGAACCTTCTTCAGCCGGATATGTTCACCGGTCTGATTGAGCAAAGAGGCTGCCAGAACCGGTAATATGGAATTTTTCGCGCCATGTACCTTAATCTTTCCCGCAAGAGGAAGGCCTCCCCGAACCAGATACTTGCTCACACAACTCCACTCCCGTTTATTTATCTCTCTTCGCCGACGATCCGGACCTCGGTCTGCAGCTCCACGCCAAATTTATCTTTGACCTGCTTCCGTATCACTTCGATCAAGGTCTCGATATCCCGGGCCGAGGCGCCGCCAGTATTGACGATAAAGTTGGCATGCTGCTCCGAAACCCGGGCGGCGTCGATGGAGAGCCCCTTGCCGCCGGCAGCCTCGATCAGGTGCCCGGCGGGATTGCCGGGGGGATTGCGAAAGACGCTGCCGGCGCTGGGTAAATTGGGATGACGGCGCCGTCTCTCGGCAAGATAGCGCTCCACCTCTCCCTTCAAGGCCTCCGGATCTCCCTCCTCCAGCTTGAGAAGCGCCTCCACGATGATTCCCTGGCCGGACAGATTGCTCTGGCGGTAACCGAAAACAATATCATCCGGCCCCAGCCGGGCCTGCTCGCCCCCAGGGCGGATCACGCTGACCTCCGCCACCAGCGCCCCGATATAGCTGCCGAAAGCGCCGGCATTCATCACCAGGGCGCCTCCCAGAGAACCGGGAATGCCGGCGGTAAAGCCGAGGCCGCGCAGCCCCTCTTTGGCCGCCTTTTGAG
>CAYFRE010000102.1:0-6183 GCA_964345455.1 uncultured Syntrophomonadaceae bacterium
GCTAAGGGACAGCGCCTCGGCCACCGCCCGGTTTACCACCTTGCCGTCAATTATATTGATACCCCGGCTCAGCGGTGTATTTTCGTCAATGATCCGCTCGCAGCCTTTATCGGCCAGCTCCAGGGCATAGGGAAGGGTGGCGTTATTCAGCGCATAGGTGGATGTCCGGGGTACGGCTCCGGGGATATTGGAGACGGCATAATGGAGCACGCCGTAACGTTCAAAGGTCGGCGCGCTGTGGCTGGTCGTATGGTCCGCCGTTTCAATGCATCCGCCCTGGTCAATGGCCACATCCACGATTACTGTCCCCGGCCGCATCGTTTTAACCATCTTCCCGGTGCAGAGAACCGGTGTCCGGCCGCCGGGAATCAGGACGGCGCCGATGAGCAGGTCGGCCCCGGCCACGGCCTGGGCGATGTTTTGCGGATTGGAGTAAAGGGTTATCAGCCTGCCTCCGTTGGCTTCGTCCAGGTAGCGCAGCCTCTGGATATTATTGTCAATAACGGTCACCTTGGCCCCCATCCCCATGGCCACCCTCGCCGCATTCATTCCGACGATCCCGCCGCCCAGGACAACCACATCCGCGGGGGTAACGCCGGGCACCCCCCCGAGGAGTATCCCGATACCGCCGTTTGATTTCTCCAGGAAATGGGCGCCAATCTGCGTGGCCATGCGTCCCGCAATCTCACTCATCGGCGCCAGCATGGGGATAGTTCCGTCAACAATAACCGTTTCATAAGCGAGCGCCACTACTTTTTTCTCCATGAGCACGCGGGCGACCTCCGGTTCGTTTGCCAGGTGCAGGTAGGCAAAAAGAATCTGCCCTTCCCGCAGCAGGGCATACTCCGCCGGCTGGGGTTCTTTAACCTTGTAAATCATCTCGGCCCGTTCATACAGCTCTTTTGCCGTGGGGACGATCCCGGCTCCGAAATGCCGGAATTCGCCGTCCTCGATGCCGCTGCCCCTTCCCGCTCCCGCTTCAATCAACACCTGGTGCCCCTTGTTGACAAAGGCCGTCACCGCTCCCGGCGTGATCGCCATGCGGTTTTCGTCAATCTTGATCTCTTTGGGTATCCCGATAATCACTGCACAATCACCTTTCCGGCACATTTTTATAATACTAACATAAAGTCAGCGGCCCGGGGGAATAAAATTTTCATTGAGAAACGCCCGGTTGCCCCGGGGCGTTACCCCGGATACCGCCGCGCAGGCAATTTATATTATGTACCGGGGTTAAAAACAGGGACTGCCGCCGGGACAGCCCCTGTGATACTGCTCCAGGTTGATAGCGCTGCTGCTACTTGACCGGGTCGAACCACAAGCCGGATACCCGCCGGTCTTCATCGAAGACCACGCGGATAATGATCAGGTCCTGCTCGAACTCCGCGGTAACAAACACAACATCGAAACCGTCAATTACTTCTTCCCGCAGGTCCGTTTTCCCCAGGTACGGGCCTACCTGGCTCTGCAGATCCTCCCAGGCCTGCTCCAGCTTCCGGGCGGACATGGCCCGCTTCATCTTGGCGCTGAAATATTCGACGCACCCGTCGTAATCACCCTGCGCCAGGCAGCCGGTGAACTCTTCGGCCAGCTCCGCGGGCTCGCCTTCCAGCGGGGGAAGCTCTGCGGTGCTGCAGGAGATAGCGGAAAGACAGAGCACGAGAGAGAGCAACAACACCGGAAACCATCTAGACATCTTCACCGCTCCTTTCTTGGGGTAACCCCCCGGTTTTACAGGTAACCTTTTTTATACAATATCCTGGCTGCGGCTATGGCGATGATCGCCCCCACCGGCACCAGGACGCTGACGGATCCGGCCAGGGACGGTACCGAGATAAAGAGGATCAGCATGAACAGAAGGGGAGCCAGGGCTATCTTCCAGTTTTTCGAGATAAAGCCCACGGCCAGGGCCCCAAAGAGAGCCGGCAGGATATTGGCAAAGGCCGGGGCCAGCAGCTCCGATTCCAGGATGGGCTGCAGCCGGGAAAGGAGGAGCACCCCGGCAAAAATGATCAGGGTGGTGACGATGGAGGAGACGGCGATGGCTATGGTGGAGATCAGCTCTCCTTCCTCTGTGCCCGGCTTGACCCCGGCAATCTCCATGGCGTTAAGGGCGCAGGGGACCTTGAGATTGGTCAGGTTGCCGGTGACAAAACCGAGGTAAGAGCCGCCTGAACCGAGCATGGGCGAAAAGGTGAAAGCCTCGATTGCCCCCACCGTCCAGAAGATCGGCGCCACTCCCAGCAGCCCTTTAAGCAGCGCCATGCCGTCGGGCCAGGACCCGTAGTAAATGCTTGCCGCTACCGGGAACAGTATAAATATGACCAGGGCCAGCGAGCACCAGATCCTGCCCCAGGTATGGATCTTTTCACTGTAAGATGCTTTCATTTTTTTCTCCTCCTATCCCAGCAATCTGGTAATGGGAATGGAGAGGGCCATGGCCCCCAGCATGCTGATGGGCAGGGCATAATCCTCCATCCACTTGACCTTGAGGACTTTAACGAAAAAGCCGCAGACCAGCATGAGCAGGGAAGAGACCACCATGACAAAGACGGGGATCCAGCCCCTGAGGCCGGTGGTGACATCGGCAAAGATCATCCCCAGGAAGGCCGAGATCATGCCCATGAAGAGGGCGGTGAGAAAAATATCTCCCCATTTGGTATCCCGCTTTTTCAGACTCTGGATGCCTCCCTGGATCTTCTTCATGACCCAGGCGATGGTGGAGTAAACCTGCGGGTCGGTCACCCCTTCAGATATGGGGACACCAAGGGCGGCCGCAGCGGAAGTGGCTGCAGGCAGCTCGTAGGTCAGGGCGCCCAGGACGCTCAGCCTCAGCCAGGGCAGGGGCAGGCCCAGGAACCTGGAGAGGGTGATCACGCCCAGGATAATGGCGATGGCCGGGGCCACGGTGAAGGCGGCGCTGCTCCGGACCACTCTTCTCAATACCGATATCTCAATCCCCAGCTCCTTGGCCCGGATCCAGGATTTATACAAAAAGAAAATGGACTGGGCCACCACAAAAACTACAATAATGCCAGCGGTAATGAACAAAAAGATGCTGTTAAGGTCGAATTCTCTCAAATAAATCCCACCCTTTCCATATTAACCGGGTAAACATCATTAAGAATATTCAAGATCTGCACTCTCGTTCCTGCTCCCCCGCGGGGCTGTCCCAAAATGAGCATCCTAATTTTTAAATAAGAGTTGCCTTTATACTCTCATGCTCCGCCAGGTCCGTAGGGGCGACCCACCGGGTCGGCCCAAACCAATACCTGTAAACAAAACAGATACCGGGTTGGAAGCAAAACATTGTTGCCAATACAAACATCGGCAATCTCACGGATGGAAAGGCATTGTTTTCTTTGGTGACAGGGGACGGTTCTCTGTCACCTCCGTTCCCTCTCCTCCCCGGGGGAGAGGGGGGCTTACTACCGCTTCAAAAGCTCGATATAAAAGCGGATGCCCCGCTCCACATTCTCCAGGGAGAGCCGCTCATTGGTGCCGTGCATCCGGTCCAGATCTTCCGCGGAGATGAGCATGGGGGTGAAGCGGTAAATCTGATCGCAGACCGGTTCATAACGGATCGCGTCGGTACCGCCCATGACGATGTAGGGCACGGTTACCGCTTCGGGGAAGACGGCGTAAACCGCCTGCTCCACGGCCTTGAAACCGGAGCCGTCCACCGGCGAGATCCTGGAGGGCTCGGTGGCCTGGATCGGTTCCGCTTTGATCTTCTCTCCCACGACCCTGCGGACATGATCCAGCAGTTCCTGGACGGTCTCTCCCGGAGCGATGCGGTAATTGATCACCGCGCTTGCTTTCCGGGGCAGAACATTGGGCCGGCTGCCCCCTTCCAGGATCGTCACCGCCGTGGTCGTGCGCAGCAGCGCGTTGCCCGCCCGTGAAGATTTAAAGACCAGCTTGAACAGCGGGCTGAAGAGCCACAGGTTGGCCAGGATGACCCGCAGTCCGAATCCCATCTCCGGGCCGACGTAGGCCAGCGTCTCTTTTAGGTAAGGGCCGATCCGGGCCGGCCGCTGACGTTTTTCCAGCGCAACCACCGCCCGCCCGATTATCCCGGCCGCGGTATACCTGGGGGGCATGGACGAGTGGCCGGCCTCGCCTTTCGCGGTGATCCGGATATCGGCGTAGCCTTTCTCGGCGATACCCACCAGGGCGATGGGGCGTTCCACGCCGGGCATGGCGCCCACGGTGACGGCTCCGCCCTCGTCCAGGATATACTCAAAGGAGATGTCGCGGGATTGCAGCAGCTCCGACAGCTTCACCGCCCCCTCTTCACCGCGCGTCTCTTCGTCATGGCCGAAAGCCAGGTAGAAATCACGGGCCGGAGTGAAACCCTCCGCCGCAAGATATTCCACCGCTTCCAGCACGGAGATGAGCTGGTTTTTTATATCCATCGTCCCCCGGCCCCAGACGAAACCCTCGGCCAGGGCACCGCTGAAAGGCGGGTAATGCCAGTCCTGCTCTGTGCCCTCTTCCACGGGGACTACATCGATATGGGCCATGAACAGGACCGGCTTCAGGTTCTCATCACGCCCTTTCCAGCGGTAAAGCAGGCTGTAGCCGTTGACGATCTCCCGCTCCAGAACCGCGTGGGCGGACGGATAGGCCTGCTCCAGGTAGCGGATAAACTGTTCAAAGGGGGCCCGGTCCTTTTTCTCCGGGCCGGAAGCGGTAATTGTCGGCAGTTGAACCGCCCCGGACAGACGCTCCGCGGCCCGGTCAACATCGATCTTGAGGCCGCGCAACGGCTCCACCGTGTAGCGCCGGGAATGAAAGGTAACCGTCCGGCCCAGGATCACAGCCAGCATAACGACAACTCCTGCCGGGATCAGGTAAACCCAGTATGGCATACTGCACCTCCGGTGTATCGTTTTGGTCAACTATTTCTTTCCATTATACCTCAAAGAACCGCTCCAAGCCTTTATATTTTTGCGAGGCAGCCTCTTGCTTTTTGGAATACTCTGTGTTATCATGCATGTAATTTATTGAAGGGATCTGTAGCATGACCGGGATCAGCTTTGCAGCCTTTTACCTTTATTTTAGCTTTACTTATTTTTTTGGTAAAGCCAGTTCAGGTTTGGCTGAAAGCTCATGACCACCCGGTAAAAATCCCTGATAATCACATGAAGCCCTCAGCCAAACCGGCCGGGGGCTTCTTCATGTTTGGAGGCAAATTGGCATGATCGTTATTCTAAAACCAAATCCCAACAAAGACCAGCTCGAAAATCTGATCGGCTGGCTCAGGGAGAAAAAAATTCAAGTACACACCTCTGTCGGTGAGTCCCACATGATCCTGGGTCTCGTGGGCGACACCTCGCACCTGGACATAGATTTGATTGAGGCGCTGGACATAGTCGAGGATGTGAAGCGCGTTCAGGAGCCGTACAAGAACGCCAACAGAAAGTTTCATCCAGAAGCTACCGCGGTCAAAGTCGGCAATACCCGGGTGGGAGGCGGCACGCTGACGATCATGGCCGGTCCCTGCTCGGTGGAGAGTGAGGAGCAGATCATCGCCGTGGCCAGGGCGGTCAAGGCCGCCGGAGCAACCATGCTGCGCGGCGGTGCCTTCAAGCCCAGGACCTCTCCCTATTCTTTTCAGGGGCTCGGTTCTGCCGGCATCGAGTTTCTGAAAGAGGCAAAACGGGAGACGGGGCTGCCCATTGTCACGGAGCTCATGGACGCCTCACAGCTCGATTATTTTGATGACGTGGATCTGATCCAGGTTGGCGCGCGGAATATGCAGAACTTCAACCTGCTCAAGGTGCTGGGCGCCCAGAAGAAGCCCGTGATGATCAAGCGGGGCATGTCGTCCACATACGAGGAATGGCCTATGAGCGCGGAGTATGTCATGAGCCAGGGTAACGAGAATGTCATTCTCTGCGAGCGCGGTATCCGCACCTTTGAGACATACACCCGCAGCACCCTCGATATTGCCGCCATTCCGGTGCTGCGCCGCCTGACCCATCTCCCCATAATTGTCGATCCCAGCCACGCCACCGGCAAGGCCTTTCTGATCCCGCCACTGGCCGCGGCAGCCGTAGCCGGCGGGGCGGACGGGCTCCTGATCGAGGTGCACAACGCCCCGGAACAGGCGCTTTGCGACGGCCCGCAGTCAATCAGGCCCGAGGTTTTTGCGGTCCTGGCCCGCAAGCTGAGAGG
>CAYFRE010000102.1:6193-6507 GCA_964345455.1 uncultured Syntrophomonadaceae bacterium
ATCAGTTCATGAACAGTGAGGATAGGTGGATATGAATATAGGGATCGTGGGACTGGGGCTCATCGGCGGATCCATGGCTAAAAGCATAAAGGCACGCACCTCGCACAGCGTATGGGGCATCGATATCAACAGCGATGTTATGACGGCGGCCTGCCTCTGCGGCGCCATCGACGCGCCCCTTACAGAAGAAAATATCGCCTCCTGTGATCTTGTCCTTACCGCCGTACTTCCCCGGGCCGCCATTGAATGGGCTCAAGAATACGGGCCCCGTATTTCCCGGGACACCATCCTCATTGACCTCTGCGGGATCAAAC
>CAYFRE010000102.1:6517-6751 GCA_964345455.1 uncultured Syntrophomonadaceae bacterium
GTAGCCGGCAAATACGGCTTCACCTACATCGGCGGGCATCCCATGGCCGGCAAGGAAAAATGGGGTTTCGCAAACTCTACGGATAGTCTTTTTAACGGCGCCTTCATGATCCTGACCCCGGATGAGAGTGCAGGCATGCCCTTACTGGAAAAACTTAAAAGGTTCTTCACCGCTATCGGCTTTACCGGCCTGACGATTACCACGCCGGAAGAGCACGACAGGATCATCGCCTAC
>CAYFRE010000103.1:0-6709 GCA_964345455.1 uncultured Syntrophomonadaceae bacterium
GCCGCCCATCGTTACCGCTGCCGGCTTCTGTGTCCATGAGGGCAAATTTACCGAAGCGGTCGACTGTTTTGAACATCCCTACTGGGATCATGTCAGACAAAAGGTGTCCCGCAAGGCCACCGGGCTGCGCGAGCAGGGCTTCTCGGGAGCGGCGATGCTGCCCTATTCAGAGCTGGAATACGGCGGCATCGTCGAGAAGATGAACCGGCTCGAGGGCAGGTTTAAATCCTAAAGAAACCAATTGATCTAAACCGCCCTGCGGGGCGGTTTTTTTCTGCAAAATTTAATGATAATTCCAGGTTTATTTAAAACTAAATTAATGTTTTACAGCAGGAAATTTGGTGTAAGTTCCGGAACTATCAACAAGATGGCGGGACGGATCCGGTAGCATAAATTATATACCGGCCTATTTAGGCTTCAGGCAGTTGGAAACTGTCAGAAGATGGTTTGAAGTCTTTTTTCGCCCGGGATGCCGCTAAACCGCTTTCGATGTTTACATAATACTTCACTCTAGTAATTGCAGGCCTTCTTGCAAATGAATCGCAGCACTTAAGGGAGGTAATTTCACTGAAGCAGCCGCCAAAACACAGTTTTCCGATCCTGCTGTTAATCTTGATTGCTCTTACGATCACTCTATCCGGATGCCTCTGGGTCGGCACGGAGAGCGATCCGCCGGATGATCCCGGACAGGAGGCGCCCGATCCGGAAGAAGAGGCCAGGCAGCGCGAAGAGGAGTGGCAGAGGCGCAACGAAGAGCTCAAAGAAGAGCTGGGAGCCTTGTACGTGCCGCTGCCGCCTCTGGATCAGCCGGAGAACCCGCCGGTCAAGGTAAGGGGGATTTACTTTACCGGACATTCGGTCGCCTACAAAGACAGGTACGAACGGATGCTGAAATTGATCGAAGATACTGAACTTAACGCCATGGTTATAGATATCAAGGATGACAAGGGGAAAATGTCCTACCGGAGTGATATTGAAATGGTTAACGAGCTGGATGCTTATTATAATCCGGTCCCGATAACCGATATCCAGGCCACGATGAAGGAGCTAAAAGAGCGGGGGATCTACACCATCGCCCGGATCGTTGTTTTCAGAGACAGCGAAACTCTCCCCGCCAAAAAACCGGAATGGTGTATTCCATTGAAGGGCGGCGGTCTCTACAAGGATAAAGGCTTTGCCTACGGCAATCCGTTTAGCGAAGAGCTGTGGGATTACAATATCGCCATTGCCAAGGAGGCGGCCCTGCTCGGTTTCAACGAGATCCAGTTCGACTACATCCGCTTTCCCGATAAGGCGGCCCATGTAGAGCAGGTGGCCCACTTTCCCGGCAGGGAAGGCCGGACTAAGGCGGAGGCGATCCGCGGGTTCATGGAGAAAGCCCGCGCAGAACTGGCCCCGTACAAGGTTCACGTAGCTTATGATGTTTTCGGGGTGATCGCCAGCTCCTGGGGTGACACCGACGATATCGGCCAGTGCTGGGAAGATTTTGCCGCCAACAGTGACTACATCTGCCCGATGATCTATCCAAGCCACTATTACCCGGTGCGCCAGGGCGGCAAGGTGGTCCCGTGCTGGTTCGGGTTGCGCTTCCCCGATACCAATCCCACCGTCACCGTCACCGGCGCCTTGAGCGACGCGATCAAGCGCAACGCGCCGGTGGAGCATCCGGCGATCATCCGCCCCTGGCTGCAGGCTTTTACCGCCGGCTGGCTCGGCTCCACATACGGCAGCGGAAGTTTTATTTCTTACGGTCCCGCGCAGATCCGGCAGCAGATCGATGCCGCCATGGCCCTGGGGATCGACGAATATATGCTCTGGGATGCCAAGAATGAAAACTATCCCCGGGAGGCATTCTACAGCGAAGCGGAAGCGGATCGCCGGAACGAACAATCGCGCCGGGAGCGTGAGTCAAAGGGACACGATTGCCTCAACCGCACTCCGCGCAAGGCCCTGGAGTCCTATCTCGAAGCGCTTGGCAAGCTCAACTGGCGCGAAGCTTACGCCCTCCAGCAAGGCTTTCGGGTTGACGGCAACGCCTACCGCGACTGGCTCAGCAACGCTCCCGGGAAGGTCAAAGAATGGCGGATTGGCAGCATTGAAAATTCCGGGGATGAAGTCACGATCAGCCTCTCGGTCACGCTGAACCTGCGCGGCGAGGAGATCACGCTGGCACACGAGAGATGGAGTCTGCTCCAGGAGAACAATGTCTGGCGGATCAAACCTTCTGCAAAATTCCTGGAGCTCATGACCGGCACAGATGTTGAAGAAAAGAAGCAGGACCCTGATATTGCTGTTGATTAGATGTTCCGGGGCGGGGGTTAAACCCCGCCCCGATTTACTCGCGCATCAGAAACGGTATGTTTACCCCGAACCAGGTCAAAACGATCACGATCAGTCCAATCCCCAGCAGAAAGAGAAAGACGGCCAGCTCTCTCCAGTATTTTTGCCGCACCAGCCCGGGAATTTCGATGAAGCCGATGGCGGCAAAAGCCAACAGGACCATTATCTTGCTCATCCGTTCCAGGACACCCTTTACCGGTTTATTACCTCTGAAGATCTACCATGATCACGGAGTATCGCTCCATTATTGCGCCCCGGTCGGCTTGCTGATCCGGCCGACCCGTAATATCCGCGATTTCACATGCAGCTCGATCTCCAGCTCCTGGAAAGCTTCATCCCAGCGGCTTTCCAGTTCGCGCCACTCCCGCGGAAACTTCCGGCTGATGGCCTCCCCGAAACCGAAGATATCGGCCCGGTACGCGCGGGCCTTATCGATGGCGGCGCGGATCTCATTGTTCACCACGGTGGCCTGGCGCCGTTCCAGGGAAAGAAGCGCTTCCGGGGTGGTCAAATCCGCGGTCCCCTGCTGATCGACGATGTTGTTTTCGGTTTCGATATCCACCGTGATCATGATCCTGCCGTCTCTTTTTTCCGGTTTGATCCTGGAAATGAGCTCGATCAGCTCCAGCGAAGCCAGGCTGTTCTCGTCACCGGGGCACTTGACGACAATGATGCCGCTTTGCACCTTACCCAGGACCCAGAGCAAGCCGCGGCTCTCCGGCTTGTTCAGCCAGCCGGCCAGCCGGTCGCCCTTGAATACCGCCGTCCCGGCCAGCCGCAGCCGCTGCAGTTTCGGCTCACCGCCTCCCGCCGGTCCGCTGACCCCCGGGAAATCGCCGGCATCGGTCTTCTCACCCGCCCGGATCAGCTCCAGGCCGGGCGCCACCGCGGCGGCGGTTTTGCTGTTCAGGCGGCCGGTAAAGAGATTCAGGTCTACCTGGGGCACCACCGAGAGCGAGGCGCTGTTCTTGATCAGAGCATCGAGCTCCTGTCCCAGCCCGCTCTCCATCTTGGCGACGGTCTCCACGATCTCCTTCGCTTCGGTCCCCTTGGCCACGAAGACCCAGGTGCGCAGCCTTGTTTCCACCCCCCGGATAAACCGGTCAATTGTCAAAAAGACCCCTTCGCGGGCGGCGGCTTCGCCGATAACCAGGTTGCGGTTATGCCCCCAAAAGAGCCGCCGGTTCGACTGCATCAAAAAGTTCCGGGTTGTTTCGAAAACCGTATGGCCGGTGGCAGTATAAAATGCGTCTTTGGCCCGGACAACGCCTCCCTGGCCGCCGGCGGATGCGATCTCACCCGGACGGATCACCGCAGCCGTCATCTTGATCTTTCCGGCTTCCGCAGCCCGGTCGATGCCCACGCAGCTGACCAGGCCGCGCTGCTCCAGCTCGCGGTAGTTCCAGCAGCCGGCCGTAATCATCAGGATAAGCAGTAGAGTAAGCAGCAGCTTACGTTGGTTTATCAACGGCAGCGCCCCCTTTGCCCCTCCAGGCGGCCAGGATCAAGAGCAGCAGCGGCAGCCCCACCTGAACCGAGAGTAACAGGGGAACTCCTTGAACAATCGTCTCTTTGAGAACAGTAATATTTGGAAAGTGGATAATGGAGACCAGTACGAGGAGCACGCCGATGGGAAAGACCAGCGGCCGGTAGTCCCGTAACCCGGCCCAGCGGGCGGAGGCCAGGCAGATGCAGTAGTAATAGAGACCGATCTTCACCAGGCCGGTGCCCGTCCAGATGGCCATGACCAGGGCTTCCTGCCGCTCGATAATATCGCCAACGTTGATATAGCGAAAGAGGTCGATCACCGAAAAAAACCGGTCTGCAGTCTCCAGACCCAGCAGGGCCAGAACGGCAATGGAGACGGCAGCATGCAAAAAGCCGACCGTGATTACTGCGGCGATCACCGACCTGGCAGCCTGCCGGGGGATGTTCAGTGCAGGCAGGATAACCGCGATCAGGTTTGTTTCGGCGAAAAATATGGTAGCCGGGTAAGCCCCTTTTAGAACCGGCAGAAAACCGCCGGAGAAGACCGGCAGCAGGCGGGTAAACTCGAGATCCTTGATGATCAAAACTATACCGCCAATAATAAAGAAGAGCTCAAAAGGTAACAGGATTTCGTTGGTCCGGCAGAGCACCTCCAGTCCCCTGCGGATGATGTAGGCCGCCGCCAGCACAATAACCACGGCGAATATTTCCATCGGCGTTTCGGGAAAGAATTCGCTTTTCAGCAGCTCCAAAAACTCGCGGATGATCAGCGCGTTAAGGTAGAAGAGAGACAGGATATACAAAAATCCCAGCAGCGTCCCCGTGAACCTGCCGGTGATCTCTTTGCTGTATTCAATGATGGTCTGGCCGGGAAAACGCAAGCCCAGCTTAACATTGAGCAAACCGGCCAGGATCCCGAAAACAGTTACCAGGATTAACGATAACCAGGTATCCTGTTTTGCTTCCTCGATAACCAGGGCCGGCAGAATAAGAATCGTGGTGGAAATTAATGTGCTGAAAAGCAGTAAAGTCAGCTGCCTGCTGGAAATTTTAACATATTCAAGATCCATTCCGTTTACTCCCGTTTTCAGCTGATGTTGACCTCTTTTTTTCTTTTGGCGGCTGCGGTACCTGGCCGGGAGCCTGGCGCTGTTTCTGCCGGCGATCAACCATCCACGGCCGGCGCATCATCAGGGGCCACGGCGCCCGGATAAATACATCTTTCCATTCGCCGTAAACGGCGGGAGCCAGGGGAGAGGTATAGGGAACGCCGAAGGAGCGCAGCGCGACAGCGTGGGCCACTAGAACAAAAACGAGGATCATCACCCCGAAGAGGCCCAGGAAGCTGCCGGCGAGGAGAAGGGGGAATTTTAATACCGCGATCGATTCCGATTCAGGGGGGATGACAAAACCGGCGATCCCGGTCAGCGCCACCACGATGACCATGGACGGAGTAACAATGCCGCTGCGGATGGCGGCATCGCCCAGGACCAGCGTGCCCACGATGGCCACCGCCTGTCCCACCGCGCGGGGCATGCGCAGGCCGGCCTCCTTGAGAAGTTCATATATGGCCAGCATCAGGAAAGCTTCCAGGCATGCCGGGAAGGGGATCCCTTCCCGGGCTCCGGCCATCCGCACCACCAGGATGGTCGGGATTATCTCCGGGTGATATGCCTGCGCCGCGACGAAAATTGCCGGCAAAAGAAGCGTGATCAGGAAGGCGGCAATGCGGATCAACCGGGTCATGGAGGCGTAAAAGGGGCGGGAGTAGTAATCTTCGCTGACCTGGAAAGCTTCCACCAGGAGATGCGGCACGATCAGGACAAAGGGCGTTCCGTCGACCAGTATCGCCACCCGCCCCTCCAGCAGCTTTGCTGCCGTCACGTCCGGTTTTTCGGTGTTTCCGACCGTGGGGAAGGGAGAGTAGGGGGCGTCTTCGATATACTCTTCGATATAACCTGAATCGAGAACGGCATCGATATCGATCCGCTTCAAGCGGCGGCGCGCCTCTTCCACGATCTTTTCATCGGCGATGCCCTTGATATAGGCCATTGCCACCGGGGTGGAGCTCTGCTCTCCGATAACCATTTTCTCCACCTTCAATTGGGGCCCTTTGACCCGGCGGCGCAGCAAGATCAGGTTGGTGACCAGCTCTTCGATGAAGCCTTCGCGAGGGCCGCGGACGACAATCTCGGTCTCGGGCATCGCAACATTGCGATGCTCATACGCTTTGATATCGGCCAGAACGGCCCGATCGACACCGCCGACAAAAAGGGCCAGCTTGCCGATGAAAATACCCTGCGATACCTGCTGCAAATTGTCTGCCCGGGTGATCTCGCTGCTCATCAGGCACTGAGCGGTGATAAAATCAAAAGACTCTGCCGCCGTCATCTTCCGGTCAGGATCTGTGAGCCGCGACTGCAGCATCAACCCGTTCATGATCTCGGCAATCCTGTTCTTATCAATAAAGCCTTCCAGGTAGACCAGGAGCGCCGGCAGGCGCTGTGAACCGATCTCGAAGCGCCGCATGACGATATCGTCACAGCGGTAATAGATCTCCTGCAGGCGGGAGATATTGTTCTGCAGGTCGGCCGAGATCTTCAGCCGACCCAACTCATCCGCCGCCTCCGCCAGGTCGAACGGCCCCTCCTCAAACCGCCTGAAGATGCGCCGCTTCAAACGGCGCATAAATTTGTGAAACATCACTTTTCTCCAATCCGCCTACTTTGCGGTAATTGCTCCTTGGATAGTATGACAATAATCCAAAACAATTATGTCAGCGGGACACCGGGGACTACCTTTTTATCCCACACTGCATTTCTGGCCTGGGGCTGTCCCAAAAGGAGCATTCTACTTTTTGAATAAGAGTTGCCTTTAATAC
>CAYFRE010000104.1:0-1518 GCA_964345455.1 uncultured Syntrophomonadaceae bacterium
GCATTGCTATTCCGCAGATGAAAAACAAGGTTACCGCCGGTTTCAGCACCGAGGCGCTGCTCGATATCTTCGCCGCGGTAAACCCGGACAACCCGATCAAGGTGCTCACCGATGCCATCGATTCGGGACAGCTGCGCGGGGTGGTGCTTCTGGCCGGCTGCAACAACCTGCGAGTGCTGCACGACCACAGCCACGCCACGGTGATCAAGGGCCTGGCCGCGAACAATGTCTTCCTGGTGGCCACCGGCTGCGTGGCCGGGACCGCGGCCAAGCTGGGCCTGATGAACGCGGAGGCCGTGGAGAAATACGCCGGCGAGGGGTTGAAGGCATTTATCCATACCCTGAACGAGGCCAATGCCGGCAAGTTGAATGAAAAACTGCCGCTGGTTTTCCACATGGGCTCCTGCGTGGACAACTCGCGCGCCTACGATCTAAATACGCTCATGGCCAACGAATGGGGCGTCGATACGCCGAAGGTGCCTTACGCCGCCTCGGCTCCCGAAGCGATGAGCGAGAAGGCGGTCTCCATCGGCAGCTGGTGCGTCACTTTGGGAATGCCCACCCACGTGGGGGTTACCCCGGAGATTACCGGGAGCGCCCTCGTCGACGGCATCGCCCTGCAGATTGCCCACGATGTTTACGGCGGCTATTTTATCTGGGAAGAAGACCCCGAGAAATCGGTTGATGTGATCCTCGCTGCTCTGGACGAGCGCACCTGGAAGCTGCGGGTGCACCACCAGGCGAAGGAGAAGTACGAAACCGAGGCGATCTCGGCGGGGTGGTAAGCCCATATCGCGCAAAAAGGAGGAATGAAAGAAGATGACAGAATCCGGCACCTTTGACGGTGTTCTGGCTCGAGAGTGGAAAGAATCATTTGAAGAGATCTATGAAGGCGCAGTTGACGAAGCGAATCCGCCGGTAAAACTCTTTCAGAAAGCTTATGACGGCGCCGTCATCGCCACCAGCTACGCTGAAATTCTGCTCAACCAGGCCCTCCGCCGCTACGGCCCCGACCATCCCGTAGCCTATCCCGATACCGGTTACTACCTGCCGGTGATCCGGGCTTTGAGCGGCGAAGCGGTCACTAAATTAGGTGAACTGCCTCCGATCCTGAACCGGATGCGCAACCAGGTTCGGGAGGAGCTTACTTTCTATAATGCCCGCCTCTGCGGTGAAGCGACCGCTTACGCCGCTGAAATAATCGAGGCGCTGCGCTACCTGGACGGGGCCAGACCCCACGTAGAGCCCTGGACCGGCTTTCTCGGCGACCCGGTGGTCCGCCGCTACGGTATCCTCCTGGTCGACTGGACTATCCCCGGTCAGGCGGTCATCGTGGGCAAGGCCAAGTCGACCGAGGCGCTGGCCGGCCTGGTCACGGATCTGCAGAGCAAGGGCTTCATGATCTTCCTGACTTACGAGGTGGTGGAGCAGGCCATCGAAGCCGGCCTGAAGCTGGGGATCGATTTTATCGCTTTCCCCACCGGCAATTTCACCCAGGTGATTCACGCGGTCAACTAC
>CAYFRE010000104.1:1528-6598 GCA_964345455.1 uncultured Syntrophomonadaceae bacterium
ATTCCCCCCGGAGAGCGGGAGAATACGCGCGATTACCAGCGGCGCCGGGTGCGCGCTTTTGTGCTGCAGCTCGGTGAATCGGACGAGGTCCAGGTAGCGGCGCAGTTTGCGGCGATTTTCCTCGGCTTCCCGGTGATCCTTGATCATGAGCTGCCGGAAGACGAGCAGATCCCCAACTGGTATGTCTCTCATCCCAACTATGACGACCTGATTCAGGTAGCCATGGAGATCCGCGGCATCAAGCTGAAGATTGTCGATATCCCGGTCCCGATCACCGTCGGTCCCGCCTTTGAAGGCGAGGTCATCCGCAAGGGTGATATGCGCATCGAGTTCGGCGGCGGCCGCACACCTTGTTTCGAGTTGGTGGAGATGGTCGGTGAGGATGAGATCGAGGACGGCAAGATTGAAGTGATCGGGCCCGAGATCGACGATGTCGAAGAAGGCGGCTCCCTGCCGCTCGGCATTGTGGTGAAGATCTTCGGGAGGAAGATGCAAAGTGACTTTGAGGGGGTCCTTGAGCGGCGATTCCACTATCTGATCAACTACGGCGAGGGGATTTGGCATATGGCCCAGCGCGACACCGTGTGGATGCGCATCAGCAAGGATGCCGCGAAGAAGGGCTTCAAGATCCATCATTTCGGGGAACTCCTTGTAGCTAAACTGAAAGACGAGTTTCCCTCCATTGTCGACCGCGTCCAGGTGGCCCTTTATACTGACAAGGCACAGGTTGAAGAGCAGCTGGTCCGGGCGCGTGAATTTTACGCCGCCCGCGATGAGCGGCTGAAAGGGCTCACTGACGAGGCTGTGGATGTATTCTACTCCTGCATCCTCTGCCAGTCCTTTGCTCCGAACCACTGCTGTGTAGTCACACCGGAGAGACTTGGCCTCTGCGGCGCGGTCAGCTGGCTTGATTCAAAGGCTACTTTTGAGATCGATCCCACCGGCCCCTGCCGTCCCATTACCAAAGAGAGGCTGATCGACGAAGAGAAGGGAATCTGGCAGTCGATCAACGAATACGTGTATCTGAATACAAACCGCACCATCGAGGAGTGCTCCATGTACAGCTTCATGGACCGGCCGATGACCTCGTGCGGCTGCTTCGAATGCATCATGGCGATCATGCCCGAGGCCAACGGGGTGATGATCACCACGCGCGAGTACAGTGGCGATACTCCCTGCGGGATGACCTTCTCCACCCTCGCCGGCACCGTCGGCGGGGGCATCCAGACTCCCGGCTTCATGGGACACGGCCGCACCTATGTGCTCAGCCGCAAATTTATCCGGGCTGACGGGGGACTGGGACGGTTGGTCTGGATTCCCAAGGAGCTGAAAGATTTCCTGGGGGATGAACTGCGGCGGCGGGCCGAAGAGGAGGGCCTGGGAGCCGATTTCGTCGAGAAGATCGCCGATGAAACCGTCGGCACAACCTCTGAAGAAATTCTCCCCTTCCTTGAAGAGAAGGGGCACCCGGCCCTGGCGATGGATCCGCTGATGTAGGAGGCTTATGAAGAAGCGCTCCGGTGGAGGAAACGATGAAGCCGGAGCCTGAACTTTTCGAGATATTCCCTTTAGAAAGGAGACGAGAAAATGGGTTTAACCGGATTAGAAATTTTCAAGCACTTACCGAAAACCAATTGTAAAGAGTGCGGAGCGCCGACCTGCCTCGCCTTCGCCATGTCGCTGGCCAGCGGCAAGGCCTCGCTGGATGCCTGTCCCTATGTGACCGAGGAAGGAAAGGCGGCCCTGGAATCCGCCGCCGCGCCGCCGATCAAGCTGGTCAAGGTCGGCACGGGGGATCACGTGCTGGAACTCGGTGATGAAACTGAGCTGTTCCGTCACGACAAGCGTTTCTTCCACCCCACCGGTGTAGCGGTGCTCATAAGCGATGCCGGTGATGCGGCGGCGGAAGCGGCTGCATTTGAGGAGCTGGAATTCGATCGCGTCGGGCTGCACTACGTTACCGATGTGGTGGCGGTAAAATGCGAATCCGGAGACGGGGCGAAATGCAGGGCGGCGGCGGCAGCGCTGGCCGGCAAAACAGAAAAAGCAATGATCCTGATTTGTGAGGATCCCGTTGTATTGGAGTCAGCGCTTGGCGCTGTTGCCTCACGCAAACCGCTGCTCTACGCTGCAGATGCGGAGAACTACGAGAAAATGGTCGAGCTGGCCAAGGCCAACAGCTGCCCCCTGGCTGTTCGCGGCAAGAATCTGGATGATACCGCGGAGTTGGTGGAGAAGATTGTGGCGCTCGGTTACAAAGAGCTGGTTCTTGACAGCGGGGCCCGTGATACCAGCAAAGTTCTCGCTGATCTGACCCAGATCCGCCGTTCGGCCATTCGCAAGAAGTATCGCCCCTTTGGCTACCCCACGATCGCCTTTACCACTAAGGAAGATCCGTTGGAAGAGGTGGTCCAGGCGGGGGTTTACTTAAGCAAGTATGCCTCCATCGTGGTCCTGAAGGCGTCGCAAAAAGCACACCTGCTGCCTCTTCTCTCCTGGCGGCAGAACCTCTTTACGGATCCGCAGAAACCCATCGCTGTAGAGCCGAAGCTGTACGAGGTCGGAGCTGTTGACGAGAATTCCCCGGTTTACTGCACCACCAATTTCTCCCTGACCTACTTCATCGTCGAGGGCGAAGTGGAGAATACACGTATCCCCAGCTATATCCTTTCCGTGGATACGGGGGGGATCTCGGTGCTGACCGCTTATGCCGACAACAAATTCAGTGGTGAAATTATCGCCGCGGCGATGAAAAATGCCGGCCTGGAAGGAAAGGTCAACCATAAGGATATTGTCATCCCCGGCCATGTTGCTGTTTTGCAAGGAACCCTGGAAGAGGAATCCGGCTGGAATGTGCTGGTCGGGCCGCGGGAGGCCGCTGGCATAAACAAGTTTGCCAAGGAAAAATTTGCCTGAAAAGGGCAATTGACTCCTGAATTCCATAAGAGAGGAGCGTTAAGATGGCTGTAGAAGTCCAGAAGGAAAAGTATAGAAGCAAAGTAGGCGAGGTCGTCCTGGGGGCAACGAAAGAGCAGGGCGGAAGCCGCAGCCATACCATTACCGTCGGCGGCGAATCGACGCTGCCCTACCTGCATTTCGAGGGTGAGATGCCGCATCGCCCGGTCGTCGCCCTGGAAATTCTCGACATGGTCCCCGAAGACTGGCACCCCTGCTTTGGGCAGTATTACGATGATGTTTTCACCGATACGGCCGCCTGGGCGAAGAAATGCGTCGATGAATACGGCGCCGACCTGGTGCAGATTCGCCTGAAAAGCGCGGATCCCGATCTGAAGGACAGCTCTCCCGAAGATTGTGCCGCTACCGTGAAGAAGGTCCTCGAAGCGGTGGATGTCCCCCTGATTGTGATCGGCTGCGGCAAAGCGGAGAAGGATAACCTGGTCTACCCCGTTGTGGCCGAGGCGGCCGCCGGAGAGAACCTGCTGCTGGGCGTGGCCGAGCTCGATAACTACAAGGCCATTACCAGCGCTTGCATGGCCAACCAGCACAATATTATTGCGCAGTCCCCGATCGATATCAATATCTGCAAGCAGCTGAATATCCTCATCGCCGAGATGAGTACCGCGATGGCGGGCAGGATCATCATCGACCCCACGATCGCCGCTCTCGGTTACGGGATCGAGTATACCTACTCCATTATGGAGAGAGCCCGCAACGGCGCCCTGCAGGGTGACAGGATGCTGGCCATGCCCATGATCGGCAATGTGGGCTACGAAGTCTGGCGGACCAAGGAAGCGAACACGCCCACGGAAGAGGCTTTGGGCTGGGGCGAGCAGGAAGAACGGGCCATTCTCTGGGAGGCAACCACGGCGATGGCCTATTTGCAGTCGGGCATGGATATTCTGGTGATGCGCCATCCGCGCGCGGCGGCGCTGGTCAAGCAAAATATTGACGAGCTGATGCAGGATAACAGCTACTAGCTGTTTAATATGATCAAGACAGGAGGTTTGTCCGGTGATTATCATTGGCGAGCGCATTAACGGCATGTTTAAAGATGTCGCCAAAGCTATCCGGGAGCGGGACAGCGCCGTGGTCCAGGATTGGGCGCGCAAGCAGGAGCAGAACGGAGCCCGCTACCTTGATATCAACGTCGGCCCCAGTTCTACCGAGCCGGTGGAGGTGATGAAGTGGCTGGTTGAAGTGACCCAGGAGGCCAGTGATCTTCCTCTATGCCTCGATTCAACCAAGTATGACGCCATCGAGGCGGGGCTGAAGATCTGCAAACGCCCGGCGATGATCAACTCCGTCCCGGCGGAGGCGGCGAAGATGGAGCGGGTCTTCACCATGGCCGCCGAATACGGCGCCGAGGTGATCTGCCTGGCCATGAGCGAAGAGGGTATTCCCAAGGATGCTGAAAGCCGGGTAGCCCTGGCCATGGAGCTGGTGGCCACCGCCGATGCATTCGGGGTACCCACCGACAATCTGTATATCGATCCCCTCGTTCTTCCCTGCAATGTGGCCCAGGATCACGGCCCGGAAGTCCTGGAAACCTTGCGCCAGGTCAAGCTGATCTCCGATCCTCCGCCGAAGACGGTGGTGGGCCTGAGCAACGCTTCCCAGGGGACCCGGGATCGGGAGCTGGTTAACCGTGTATTTGCGGTCATGGCCATGGCCAACGGGCTGGATGCCGCCGTGGATCGAATCTACAAGGCGTGTCGGAGGCGGATCCCCGTCGTCATGCCGGCCGACAGCGGCGCGTCGATCCTCTCGGCCCCACTCAAGGCTCGCGGCGTCAAGGTCTACCCGCTGAACACACGCGAGCAGGCCGACGCATCGGCCGGAGCTGTGCAGGCACTCAGGGACGGGTCACTGACCCACCTGAAGGACATCCGGGCGACGAGTAGCAGGAAGGCGGTGAGCGCACGTGGCGAGGTTTGCTACCGATGAAGAGGCCGACCTGTTTGGCCGGATGCGGCGTAGCATCGCTGTGCAGCGCTCGCGGAACCTGCTGCGGACCAACTACGCCGAGGCTGAGCACTACATCGAGAACCTCCACCTGCGCCTCCCGTCGGGGCGGACGATCGAGCAGACTCCGCTGCACTGGCCCTCCAA
>CAYFRE010000105.1:0-6581 GCA_964345455.1 uncultured Syntrophomonadaceae bacterium
GTCGTCGTCCCGATCCAGCAGGTGGCCCAAATAGACCGCCACCCCGGAGAGAACCATGGCCAGGGCCAGTACCGCCGCGATGATCGAGGCCCACCGCTTGCGCGCATCTTTACGCTTAGCCATTGCCTTATCCCTCTTCCTAAGCCAACATGAATAAATATTTACAACTTCAATACAGTATTATATAGCTTATCCGTTATTCCTTCAACCAGGTGTTTACTCCACCTGCGCCTCCTCTTCGCTGAAGCGGACCAGCAGGCGGCCGCAGCTTTCACAGTAGATCATGGCCTGGGGATCGTAAAGAAAGCCCCGCTGCGCCGATGAAATAAAGACGCTGCAGCCCTGGCAGATATCGTTTACTACGCGAGCCAGGCCCCGCCCCTCGTATCTCCGGGCCAGTTCCCGGTAGCGCTCCAGGTATTGCGGCTCGATCCGCGAGACCAGGCCTTTGCGCTGATCCTGCAGCTTCTCCATTTCATCTCCAAGGCGGGCCAGCTCCTCGTCGAGGCGCCGCCGGCGCTGCTGCAGCTCCGCTGCAGCTCCGCTCTGCTGCACGACTAAATCTCCGGCCAGCCGCTCCTGCTCCTCGATCGCCTCCATCATGCCGAGAAGTTCCTCCTCAAGGTTCACTTGGTTCTGCTTTACCGAACGCAGCTTGATCTCCATCTGTTCAAGCTCCTTGATATTCTTCACCTCGCCGCTGTAAAGCCTCTGGTGCAGCTCTTTATGCTCCGCGGTAATCGCTTCCAGGTCGAGCTCCCCTCTTTTTAGCCTTTTACGCTGCTCCTTGAGAGACTGTTCCGTCCCGCAGAGAACCTCTTCTACACGGGACAGCTGTTCTCCGGCGCTCTCCACCTCCAGGCGGAGCGGGTTGTTTTCAATCTTATCTTCCAGCTCCTCGATGGCCAGATCGAGCTCCTGCAACTGCCATAACAGTTTTAAAAACAAGTCCTCTCACCTCTTTTCACCATTAAAAAAGGGAGGCCCTGCGGCCTTCCCTTAATAAAAGAGCCATTCAGACGGCTCCGTTTCCGCTGCCGCCACGGCAGTCTCGAAGCCCGCCTCTTGCAGGCGTGAATTTAGATACGCAGCCAGGTATCCAACCACAGGCTGCTCGGTTCCGCCGTGCCCGGCGTCGATCAGGCCGAGACCGTATGCCTGGGCCTTCTTCAGGTCATGATAGCGGAAATCGCCGGAGATGAAAAGCTCGGCTCCCCCCGCCGCGGCATGTTCGAGCAGAGAGCCGCCGCTGCCGCCGCAGAGAGCCACCCGTTTGAATCTCCGGTCCGGCGGCGCCCAGCAGCGCAGCGATCTCAGTCCAAGCTCTTTACGGCAGCGCCCCGCAATATCTTTGAGGGTGCAGGGGTATTCCAGCATGCCGATCAGCCCCAGGCCGAAGGGCTTACCTTCAAGATCCAGGGAATAAAGATCGTAGGCCGGCTCCTCGTATGGATGCGCCCCCAGAAGGGCCCGCACAACAGCCCCCCGGCAGGAAGCCGGTAGGATCATCTCCAGCCGCTTCTCGTCGACCTTTTCCAGCCGGCCCCGGCGGCCGATGAAAGGTGCACTGCCCTCCAGCGGCATGAAGGTCCCGGTGCCGGAAACCTGGAAGCTGCAGTGGCTGTATCGGCCGAGCGAGCCGGCTCCCGCTGCGGCCAGGGCCTCCAGCAGCTGTTCTTCATGGCCGGCAGGGACGAAAACAACGAGCTTCAAAAGCTGGTCGTGCCCGGTAACCTCGAGAACCCGCCGGCCTTCTATGGCCAGGCCAAGCCGATCCGCCAAAACATGAGTCACCCCCCGGGGGGCGATATCCAGATTCGTGTGCGCGCTGTAAACGGCAATTCGACGGCGAATGGCCCCGGCAACCAGCGCGTTTTGGGGTAAGCTTTCATCGACCGACTGCAAAGGCTCAAAGAGCAGCGGATGATGGGTCACGACCAGGGCGGCCTCTTTGTCAACCGCCTCTTCCAGGACGGCCTCATCCAGCTCCAGCGCCACAAGCGCTTTCTGCACCGCCGCATGCGGATCACCCACCTGCAGGCCGGCCGGATCGCCGGGCAGCGCCAGGGCAGGCGGCGCCAGCTCTTCAATATAGCCGCTGATTTGCTGCACTGTTGCAAACAAGGCGACACCTCTTTCGGCAAGCTTATCTTTCCAATCGTGGGTCTTGCTCGGGCAGTCTGATATATCCCGGGGCATATCATTACATTTACCTTATTCCTCGAATTCTATTTACTTTCCTGCACGTGCAAAGGCAGCTTTAACTCTTTGTAGGTGCGGGCCAGCCGGGCGGCCGCCGCGCTGTCACCGCCATGCCGGATCAGGCGGCCGCCCTTCTCTGCAGCAAGCAGGTAAGCGCCGGCTGCCGGTTCAAAGGCCGGGAGCCGCAACCGGGCGCCGGGAACGGTACGGTGCAGGGCCAGCACAAAAGAATCGATCATCAGCGGGTTATGCTGCCGCGCGGCGGCGAACATCCCCCCGGCAAGAACGACATCACAGGGCTCCTGTTCCATGCCCACCGCTTTGATCACCGCGGCGCAGTCACCGCCCGCCGCCGTCCCCATCCGGACAAGAATCTCCTGGGCCACGGTATCTCCTTCAGAAGCAATTTTAAAGACCAGGGCGGGCAGCAGGTAGATGCTGCGGAATTTCAATGAAAGATCGTCGCGCATCGCCGCCGCCAGATCGCTGAAATCGCTGAATTCACCGCCAAAAGCCTCCAGCTCCTTCTCTTCGAGGCGGCTCTTCGGTCCGGTCCCCTCTTCAGAGCGGAAAGCATGGTGCAGCGCTTCGCGGGACAGGTCGGCGGCGCCGCCCCAGTTGCCGCATTCGTAACCGAGGCTGCGCAGGGCGGCCTGCGCGCCGTCCCGGTTCCGGGCGGCGGCGTTGGTTCCGGTGCCGCATATCGAGACCGCCCCGCAGGAAGCGTCTGTGCCCGCCCGGAAAGCTGCCCAGGAGTCATTGACCAGTTGAAAAGTGATATCGGGGAAATTACCGGTCAGCTGCTCCTGCAGAAGTTCAAAATCGGCCGGCAGATCGGCGCCGCTCAGGGCAAAAACAGTGAAGGCAAGATCACCGCGATCAAGCCCGGCCTGCCGCAGCGCCGCATCGAGCGCTTCCGCCACCGCATGCATCGCCGCCGCGGTCCCCACCACCTGGTAGTTTGAAGGGCCGGCCAGTCCGTAACCCAAGATATTACCGTCTCCGTCGCCGCAGAAGGCCAGGGTTTTTGTAGCTCCGCCGTCTATGCCGGCGTAGCATCTCTTTTTTTCTGAACTCATTTCAACCACCTTTCATCCGGTAACAGGTAGGGGCGAGGCATGCCTCGCCCGACTAAACAACTAGCTGAATTGCGGCAGGCAAGGCGCGTTCTCCTTCAGGATTTCATCAAGCAGCGCCCGGGCCGTGTCAGCCCCTCCCACCAGGGGGTGACTGAGCAGGGCCAGGTAAGCGGCGCGTTTATCCCCGCTCACTGCCGCCTCGACAGTCAGCTGCTCGTACACCTTTACCTGCTGGACCAGGCCGCGCAGCGCTATGGGCAGAGGACCCGGAGAGAGCGGCCTGATTATACCCTCCCTGATCAGGCAGTTGGTCTCGATCACGGCGGCAGCCGGCAGATCCGGTATGGCGGAACCGTTTCTATTATTCAGAACCTGCTTAGCGGAGCCGCCACTGCAGAGGGCCTGCATCAGGGAAACCGCCGCTTCGGAGTAGAAAGCCCCGCCGCGCTTCGAAAGCAGGGCCGGTTTTCCGGTGACCGCCGGATCGCGGTAAAGTTGATAGAGCTCCTCTTCGAGGGCGATCACCTCACGGGCGCGGTTCTTTCCTTCACCGGCCTGCTTCTTTACCGCGTCAAAAGTCTGTCCGGGGAAATAATAGTAAAGCAGGTAGGGCGAAGGGAGGGCGCCCAGGGTACGCAGCAATATCCGGACCTGATCCGGATCGATCCCCGGAAAATCATGGGCCAAAAAGAGGGCCGTCTCCGGGGCGGAGAGGATCCGGCCGGTCAGGTCGGTACCGTCAAGAAGAATCCGGGTGACCCAGCTGAGATGGTTCAGCCCGGTGAAGGTCAGTTCGAGCCGTCCGGGTGCCGCATCGAGAAAGGCAGCCAGCGTTTTCTGCATGGTTAACGGGATATTGCAGAGCCCGGCGCATTTCACAGCGCCCTGCCGCTGCAGGGCTTCGGTGATGATACCGGAAGGATTGGTGAAGTTTATCAGAAAGGCCTCCGGGCAGAGCTGCTCCATATCCGCGGCCAGCTCCAGGGCAACCGGGATATGGCGCAGCGCCGCGGCGAAGCCGCCCGGCCCGGTAGTCTCCTGTCCGACAATTCCGTAAGCCAGCGGAAGCAGTTCATCTTTCAGCCGGGCGGCCGAGCCGCCGGCGCGGAACTGGCTGATCACGAAACCGGCGCCGGGCAGCGCGGCGCGGCGCTCCAGGGTGGCGGTCAGTTTGACCTGCCCTTCGAGGCCGGCTTTCCGGATCATGCGGCGGGAAAGGCCGGCCACGGCTGAGAGCTTCGCGGCACCGGCCTTTATATCGACGAGGCAGATTTCAGAAACCGGAAAGGAGGCGTGGTTATCGAGGATCCCCCCGATCAATTCGGGAGTATAGCTTGACCCCCCGCCGATAACAACAACTTTCACCGGCTTCTCCCCCTCCCCTTCCGTTTTTTGATCCCGCCCTCTTTCTCGATTATATCCGGGCTTCCGGGGGATGACAAGCAGTGGACCAGGGGGTAAAATAATGCCCGGAATGACAGGCGGTGGGTCGGTTTCTCCTCTCATCCCCCATCATGCTATGAAAGCCCTTCTTTCTCAGATCAGGAAGTTTTGTTCTTACAACACATCTGCGGTTTGGAGATCCTTCGCTTCGCTCAGGATGACATACATGAATTCATCCTACAACTTTCCCGGTCAGCTTTTTTAATAGTTCGCGGAAAAAGCCGATCAGCCGCTCGAGAAGCACAACCAGGAAGCTGCCGCCCGGTTCCGGCGCCGGAGGCCCGGGTTCGGGTTCCGGTTCAGGCATCTGGGGCGGTTCCGGTTCGGGGGTTTCCGGCGGTTCCGGTTCAGGCATCTGGGGCGGTTCCGGCAATTCCGGTATTTCATCCGGCGGTGAGGGCGGTTCAACAGGGGGAGGGGACGGCGTGGCCAGCAGTCCGCCCAGGTAATCGCGCACGATGCTGACTCCATAATCCGCGCCAACGGCCCATCTGCCCCCCAGCTCTTCGACAAAGCGGACCCGGCCGGCCCAGGGCTGCGCCAGCACGACCCAGTAGCGTCCGTGGGGCACACCCACCGGCTCCAGCCCTACATAGGCGCACATATGGTTGAAATGGGCCCTGACCCCCTCTTCCGGAGTGACAAAGGTTTCAAAATCGGCCGGGCCGTCGCCTTTAGGACTGCGCACCTTGATCCCGGCCCAGTTGTTCTGGCCCGGCTGCACCGCGCCGCCGTAACGCCCGAAGGCGGTCTCCTTGGCGCTCTGGGCGTAGAGCACTTCCGGGCGGATGCCCGTGAGAGCGCCATTGAGCCAGTAAACCGGCGCAATCTCGATGAAGCGCGCATGGGCCTGTTTGCGGCGGGCCCATTCCTGCGCCTGCTGAACAATTGCCGCCGGCGCGCCGAGAAGCGGCGTGCCGGCCGGGGGCTGCAGCTGCAGGCGCACCCCGTTTAGAAAAGAGTCCCACCCTTTGGCCCGGCCGCGCAGCACCCGGGGGCAATTCTTGCCCGACCAGTGATAGTGCTGCTTGACCCGGTCCAGATCCAGGGAAAATTCCCGGAGCAGCTTTGCCGTCAACCAGGCCGCGTTTTTTTCAGCCTCCGTGCGGACACCGTCCCTGTTTTCACAGATCTCAATGCCAATACTCTCTCTGTTTCCGGTACCGTTTGACCCGTCACCGGCATGCCAGCCGTTTTCATGAAGCGGCAGGTGCTGCACGATGACCCGGTCATCAACGGTAAAATGCCAGCTGGCCGGGATAGAAGCGGCACTGTCGCCTTTCAGGTAGCGCGCATGGGCCTTTGCATCTGCGCCGGCATTGGGATTGGCCGTATCGTGAATCGTGATGTAGCGAGGATCCAACTTGTAACCCGGCCGGTTTCGCCTTCCACGTGAAATAAAATCTTCGATCATTATAACCAACAGTCACACCTCCCCTCAAAGAGGGTTATTGATAATCAGCCGGGGCGGATCATGCCAATTGTATTTACGCCCCGCTATATTGTAAGCAGCGCCTTCCTGTTTTGACACATCCGGGGCAAACACTTCTATAGATCTTGACGTCGTCAAACCCCCTCCCCACTTACAAACAGTGGGACACCGGGGACGTACCTGTTTGTCTCATTTGAAGGATAATAAAATATATCTCGTTACATGTTACCGGATTCGCAGGCAATAGGGGTTTGGGCCGGGCATGCCCCGCCGGAATATGAACCGGTTATCGCAGACAACTGTCGCGTTCAATATTGCCATCCCGTGAGATTGCCGGTGTTTGTATTGGCAAACAGTTTTTTGCTTCCAGCCCAGTATCTGTTTTGTTTACAGGTATTGGTTTGGGCCGACCCGGTGGGTCGCCC
>CAYFRE010000106.1:0-6573 GCA_964345455.1 uncultured Syntrophomonadaceae bacterium
AAACCTGGCCCGCCGCTGCGCCTCTCTTGTTGCGGCAGATACACCTCTGCATGACGAGGCGCTTGAGGCCGCCCTGGCTTACCTCGAAGAAAAATTTTCTTTGGATGTGATTTCCACTGATCTGGCCGGGGAGATGCAGCGGATCATTCGCCTGAAAAGTGGTAACGGCGATCCTTTTGCGGCGGTAAAAAAAGAAGAGATCGTCCTGGCAAGGTATTATGCGGAG
This sequence comes from uncultured Syntrophomonadaceae bacterium, assembly GCA_964345455.1. GTDB lineage: Bacteria > Bacillota > Dethiobacteria > DTU022 > DTU022 > JAAZIN01. The sequence continues at coordinate 227 of CAYFRE010000106.1, forward strand.
AAATTTATGCCGGCAACGCAAGCCCCTCTTCAGGAATTGGTTCAATTCGCCGCCAAGGGTAATGGCTTCGATTTTTTTCAGGATCTGCAGACGCTGGAAAAGCAATTTCAGGCGCCGGTGAAATTTGCCCGGGATGACACCGCCGCTCTGGAGGAGCTGCTGCAGAGTTACCGTCCGGAAGGCGGGAAAAAGATCATCTACCTGGCTGACAATGCCGGGGAATGCTTTTTCGACCTGCCCCTGGTGAGCCGTCTGGAGCAATCGGCGGCGGTTTATTATGCAGCGAAAGGATCACCGGTGCAAAATGATCTTACCGTTGAGGACCTGGCTCAAAGCGGAATAGGCGAGCAGTTTACAAACATAGTATCCACGGGGACAGATTCACCGGGACTCGATATGGCCAACGCTTCTTTTCATTTCAAGAAGCTTATGGAAAAAGCCGACCTGATCCTGGCCAAGGGAATGGGTCATTACGAGACGCTCCCGGAACTTTCCCTGCCGCGGCCGGTTTTTTTGATCTTTCAGGTTAAGTGCAACCCGGTTGCGCAAAGCTCGGGCCTGCCGCGGCACAGTTATGCCGCTTACTTTCTGGACTAAACCGGATTTGCACGGTGATGAATTATTATGTTGACAAAATCTTCTAAAGGTGCTATGTTTTTTTTGATCAAGGGACAAAACTCTTCGAAGGCAATGGCAGGATCTAATCGCTTACCATCTGCAAAACTATTTCCCCGGAGTGCGGCTCATTGCCAACAGAAACACCGGCCAGACTCATCTGGCCCTTGATTGACGTGCTTAGTATGCAGGCTTTGCAAATTATTCGCCGCCGGAATAGCGGGAAACAGCCGGAAATTCGGCCGGCCTGTTCATGCCCGCTGAACGGGACGGTGAAGAGCATATTAAATTAAAGGAGCTGGTTAAATGAAGGTAGTCGTGTTGGGCGGTGCCGGTGATATGGGTTCCGAAGCGGTCAGAGACCTGATCAAATTCACCGATGCAAAACAGGTCACTGTTGCCGACATGAATACAGAGGCGGCGGATAACCTGGCTGCTGCAATTGGTGATAAACGTATCGCTGTCCAGAAAGTGGACGCTACTTCACACGAAGAACTGGTCGGAGTGATCAAGGGCCATGATGTGGCTGCGGGCGCCCTGGGCCCGTTTTACCGTTTTGAAAGGCCGATTGTCGAGGCGGCGATCGAAGCCGGGGTCAATTATGTGAGCATTTGCGACGACCATGACGCCGCCGAGGCGGTGCTTGAACTTGATCAGGCGGCAAAGGAGAAAGGGCTAAAGATCTTGACCGGACTGGGATGGACACCGGGAGTGACGAACATATTTGCCCGGAAAGGGTATGATGAATTGGATGATGTTGAAAAAATCAACGTCTACTGGGCCGGCAGCGCCGGAGATTCCGAAGGCCTGGCTGTCATATTACACACCATTCATATTTTTACCGGCAATGTGGTCTCATTCCAGAACGGAGAATTCTTAGAGGTTAAGGCCGGATCAGGCAAGGAGGTTGTCGATTTTCCGGCTCCGATGGGTAAGGTCACCACCTTCCACCTGGGTCATCCCGAGCCGGTAACCCTGCCGCGCTACCTGAAAGGAGTCAAAGAGGTCACCCTGAAAGGGGGCCTGGCCGAAAACTACCTGAACGGGCTCGCTAAGATGATGGCCGCGATGGGACTCACGTCTACCCCAACCCGGAAGCAGCGGTTGGGAAGACTGATGAAAAAATTGATGCCGGTTTTCCCCTCCGATAAAAACCGAAGCCTCTCGGGCGCGCGGGTTGATATCACCGGGACGCTGGACGGCAAAAAGGTAAAAGTTACCTACGCCTCTGTCGATCACATGAAGAGGCTGACCGGGATTCCCCTGAGCATCGGCGTCTACATGATGGGCCAGGGAAAAATCAATCGCCGGGGTGTTTATGGGCCTGAAGTTGACGATGCGGTAAACCCGGATGAATTCTTGAAGGAGCTGGCCCGGCGCGATGTCAAGGTGGAGCGCACGGAAACAGCGCTATGATTTTATAAAATATTTATTTACAGGGGCCCTCCTGAAGCAAACAGGACGGCCCCTTCAATTTATCTCCAGGGTATTAAGAACCCATAAGAAGAGGGTTTTTCCCATCATTTTTTTCCGACTTCCGACCTCCAACACCCAGTAGCGTAGGGAGGGACATGCCCCGCCCAAACCCGTTTAACCTACGCTGCCGTTAACATTAATGAGATATCTTTATCGTTTGTAGCTTTAACAGGGGTTATTTTTAAATGATATTCTTTTTGGCAGCAGATTAATGTTTGGGCCGACCTCTCGGCTCAATCGTATTCCATTCAAAAACTTCATCAGACAGACCGGCCTCCAGTGATGGTTTAAGCGCGGGTAGAACGGCTGCCGGCCGGGAACCGCCTTTAATTTGTAGCGAAACCTGCCGCTTCAAGGGTAGAGTGTTGCTTGGTGGCACCGTGACTGCGGCAGCGGCGGAAGTTGGCCGGGGCGGGCGCTGTTTTTATAATCAGATCACCGCCTCCCAAAAGCAGGGGGCGAGACATCGGAAAGGGGGTGAACCCATGGCCGTTACAGCAATCCCGCTAGGCTCCCGGCTGCAGTTGCGCTTGAGGACCGGTTTTACCCAGGATGGCAAGCCCATACTGCGCACCCGCAGTTATGCCAACCTGAAGTCGGCCGCTTCTGACGAAGATTTGTACCAGACCGGCCTGGAGCTGGCCGGCATGCAGGAGCATGCTCTGGAAATAATCCGGCGGGTCGACGAAGTGGAGCTGGAGGAGGTTTAGGGTACTAAAACAGCAATGCTGGTAAGGAAAGGGGTGATAAAATGTCCAGGACGCTGCAGATGATTTTTTTCAACGAAGAAGGACGTAACGTGACCCTCTCAGTCTCCGATGCCCAGGAAGATCTTCTGCCTGCGGAGGTGGAAATGGTGATGACAAATATTTTACAGCGTAATATTTTCATCACAGCCGGCGGTGAAATCAGCGGGCTGAACAAGGCCCAGGTGGTCTCGCGGGACGTTGAAACCCTGGTTGAATTCTAGTGCCCAGTCAAACTACTTCCCGGTAATTGATGTCATCACAAATTCACCTGTACCCTTCTTTAAAATGGGAATGGTGGATTGATAAACGAAAACATATTCAGTTGACCCGGCACTGGCATAAAAAAACCGGCGTGTTTGGAAGTGGGGCTTCTTGTGCCCCACTTTATTATTTAACAGGCCGGTTCGCCACAATAATGCAGAAAATAAAACCCCACCATTCCGGCACCTTATATCGCGATCTAACATAATCTGTCATTAACGAAGCCCTTTGGGGGGGGGAATTGATGAAAGATAACATAAAAATCGGCAAAAGATTTCGCAGCCACCTGCTCAAAAAACCCAACGTTGTCGGAGTGGGTGTCGGTTACCGTGAAAAAGGCGGCCGGAGAACTGATGAAAAGGCGATCATTGTATTTGTGACCAAAAAGGTAGCGCCGCACAAGCTCGATGGAGTGGGAATGGTCCCTCGCTTCCTGCGGGGGCAGCGCGTTGATGTAATTGAAATTGGAGAGGTTCGCCTTATGGAGAATGCCGCCCCGCTCTTGCAGGAGGAAGAAGAAGAGAGACCGCCTTCAGGGGGTGGCCGGCTGGAACGATGGCGCCCGGCGCCCGGGGGTGTGAGCATCGGTCACTACAAAGTAACGGCGGGAACCCTCGGGTGCGCGGTTAAAGACCCAGCGACGGGGGAGAGATTTGTCCTCTCCAACAATCATGTCCTGGCGAATTCATCCTCCGGGGAAGACGGCCGCGCCTCCGCCGGCGACCCGGTGCTGCAACCGGGATCCTATGACGGGGGCAAGCCGGAAGACGATACCATCGCCCGCTTGAAGCGTTTTATCCCGCTGCGCTCAACTTTGCAGCCCCCCAACTGCACCACGGCCCGTTACTGGGAAAGCCTGGCCAACAAGATCCTGACTGTAATGCGGCCCGGCTATCGCCTCTATTTACAGAGAAGCAATGAAGAGGGGAACCTGGTGGACGCCGCCCTGGCCGGGCCGCTCCGCGCAGAAGATCTCTCTCCGGAGATCATGGAGCTGGGACGGATCAGCGGGACAGCAGAGGCCTATCCGGGAGATGAAGTGGTTTTCAGCGGGCGGACCAGCGGTGTCGTCCGGGGGTCGATTATTGCCCGTGACGTCAGCCTTTTAGTAACCATGGAACCCGGCAAGGAGCTTTATTTTGTCGATCAGATGATCACTTCGGCGGTATCCCGCCCCGGCGACAGCGGCTCACTGCTGCTGGATGGGCAAAACCGCGCAGTGGGTCTCCTCTTTGCCGGTTCAGGAACAGTAAGCGTTTGTAACCGGTTGCAAAATGTCTCCAGGCTGCTCGGCGTGGAGCCGGATCTTGGTTGATTGCAGGAATATTCGGTACAATATAGAATTAAATCTTCAGTCAGCATCACCGGCAATCAGGGTTAATTGATTTTCAGGGCACGGCGTTATCTTTCGAGGTGATGATAAATTAATTTTGCAGAGCTGGTCAAGCAGCGGCGCAGCATCAGAAAGTTTGCCGAGCGTCCCGTTTCACCGGAAGACCTGGAACAGATTCTGGAAGCGGCCCGCCTGGCCCCTTCGGGAACCAACCGCCAGCCGTGGCGTTTTGTTCTGCTTACAGAACAGTCAGATCGAGAGGAGCTCGCACCGGCGGTAGTGCAGCCTTTTGTGGTCAAGGCACCGGCTCTCTTTATCTGCTGCCTGGATCGCGCGGCCTTCACCAAAGAAACGATGCATCTGCGGACACAGGAGCTGGCAGAGGCCGGAGTGATTTCTGAAGAAGCGGCGGCGGTTCTTTACCGGCGGCGTCTGCCGGATAAGGTCTCGCAGGTACAGGCGCCTCCTTCCGCATACATTGACCTCGGCATTGCGGTGGAACATATGGTCCTGCAGGCGGCGGCCCTGGGGCTGGGCTGCTGCTGGGTGCGACTTTTGGATCCGGCATGCGTGCACCGGATTCTGGAGTTACCCTCCCGGATCGAGGTGGTGGCGTTGCTGCCGGTAGGCTACCCGGCGGAAACACCGACTCCCCGTCCCCGTCTCTCCCGCAGTGAAATTCTTCTTAAACCGGGCGGCTCCGTTGAACCTAATTAAGTTAAGTCAAAGGCTGAGCGGCCAGGCATAAAAGGGAGCAGCCGGTTTGAGCTGCTCCCTTTTCATTGCTTTTATCAGCTTGCGCAATCCTTTAGCTTTCAGTCCCGGCCAGGCGCCGGTAGAAGGCGAGCCGATCAGCGGCATCTTTCTCGGCCTTCTTGAAGAGCGTTTCCGCTCTCTCCGGAAATTGATGCAGCAGTGTTTTGAAACGCGTCTCATTCATCATAAAGGAGCGCAGATCGGCGCCGGGCTTTTTGGAGTCGAGAATAAAGGGGTTTTTCCCCTCTTCGGCCAGCAGCGGGTTGAAACGGAAGAGTGACCAGTAGCCCGCCTCGACGGCCAGCTTCTCCTCCCGCTGGCTGCGGCTCATGTTGATTCCGTGGGCGATGCAGGGAGCATATGCGATAATCAAAGAGGGTCCCGGATATGCCTCCGCTTCGGTGAGCGCCCTGATCAACTGCTGTCCGCTGGCTCCCATGGCCACCTGGGCCACGTAGACATACCCGTAGGTCATGGCCATCGCGCCGAGATCCTTTTTCCGGGTCTGCTTGCCCGCAGCGGCAAACTTGGCCACCGCAGCGGTAGGCGTGGACTTTGATGACTGCCCGCCGGTGTTTGAGTAAACCTCGGTATCGAGGACCAGCACGTTTACATCGGCTCCGGTGGAGAGGACATGATCCAGGCCGCCATAACCGATATCGTAAGCCCAGCCGTCCCCGCCGATAATCCAGATCGAACGCTTGGCCAGTAGATCTTTGTGTTCGTCAATTTGTTCCAGAATTGTTCGCACTTTTCCGGCAGTCCGGCCGATTTCCGTTTTCAACAGCTCCTTGATCCGGCCGGCAGTTTCCAGCGAAAGGTCGCCCTTTTCCTTAACCTCGACCCAGCGGGTAAAAGCATCCCGCAGACCGGCCGGCAGCTCAAGCGCGCTCAGTTGCCGCCTCAACTGGGTCACCGCGAGAGAATATCCGTAGCCGTACTCGGCGTTATCTTCAAACAGCGAACTGGCCCAGGCCGGCCCCCTTCCCTGGCAATCGGTACAGTAGGGGGTAGTCGGGGCGTTGCTGCCGTAGATTGATGAGCAGCCGGTAGCGTTGGCGACCAGCATCCGCTTACCGAAGAGTTGGGTGATCAGCTTCAGATAGGGGGTCTCACCGCAGCCGGCACAGGCTCCCGAGTACTCGAACAGCGGCCGG
>CAYFRE010000107.1:0-1172 GCA_964345455.1 uncultured Syntrophomonadaceae bacterium
GCAAAGGCCTACATTCTTTACCGCGACCGGCGCACCCGGATTCGTGAAGCCAAATCGGAGCTCATGGATGTGGTTAAGGAGATCCTTGTGGAGACCAACCGGGAGAACGCCAATATCAGCAACTCCCCCTCGGCAAAAATGCTGCAGATTGCCATGGCCGCGAGCAAAAAATATTACTTGAGCAACCTGCTGCCGGAAGATTTTTCCACGGCGCACATGGACGGCTATTTTCACATCCACGATCTCGATTATTACAGCAAGACCTTGAACTGCCTCCAGATCGACCTGACCCGTCTTCTCAAGGATGGCTTCAACACCGGCTACGGCTTTATCCGGCCACCGAAACGGATCTCTTCGGCGGCGGCCCAGGCGGCGATCATCCTGCAGAGCAACCAGAACGATATGTTCGGCGGACAGAGCTTTCCTCATTTTGACCGCAGCATGGGCGAGGTGATCCGCACTCTGAAGGAGCAGCCCGGCGAGGACGAGATCTACCAGGCCATGGAGGGGCTGGTCTATAACCTTAATACTATGCACTCCAGGGCGGGGGCTCAGGTGCCTTTTTCTTCCGTTAACCTGGGGACCGACACCACCACCGAAGGGCGGGCTGTCAGCAAGGCCATTCTGGAGGCCTTCTACCGGGGCCTGGGCCGCGGGGAGAGCCCCATTTTCCCCAACCTGGTCTTCCGGATCCAGGAGGGAGTCAACTTCAGCCCTGAAGATCCGAACTACGATCTCTACCGGCTGGCCCTGAAGGTGGCCGCGCGCCGGATGAACCCCACCTTCAGCTTCATGGACAGCACCTTCAACCGCAAATACGGCGACGAGGTTGCCTACATGGGCTGCCGCAGCCGGGTCATCGGCAACCGGCACGGTCCCGAAGTATCGGCCGGGCGCGGAAATTTTGCCTTTACCTCGCTGAACCTGCCTCGCCTTGCTTTTGAAAGCCGCGGCGGGCAGGAGCTCTTCTTCGTCGAGCTGGACCGGATGCTGCGTCTCGCCGCCCGGCAGCTCCTGCACCGCTTCGAGGTGATCTCGAGGCTGCGGGTCAAAGACCTGCCCTTTTTGATGGGTGAGAGGCTCTATCTCGGCTCGGAGAACCTGGCCCCCGATGATCAGATCGGCGAGGCCATCAAGCACAGCACCCTGGCGATCGGCTTTATCGGCCTGGC
>CAYFRE010000107.1:1182-6564 GCA_964345455.1 uncultured Syntrophomonadaceae bacterium
CCTGGCCGAGACGCTGCAGCTGCTTATCGGGAAGCACCACGGTGAAGACGAAGAGGCACAGCGGCTGGGGCTGCAGATCGCCGATCACATGTTCCGGCGGTGCGAGCAGTTCAGCGAAGAATACGACCTTAATTTTGTTCTGCTGGGGACGCCGGCGGAGGGTCTCTCCGGCCGCTTCGTGAAGATCGACCGGGAGCGTTTCGGGGTGCTTCCGGGGATCACGGACAAGGAGTATTACACCAACTCCTTCCACCTGCCGGTGAACTACACCACATCGATTACCGAAAAAATTGAGATTGAAGGCCGCTATCACCGCTTCTGCAACGCCGGTCACATCAGCTATGTCGAGCTGGAGGCGCCGCCGCTGCACAATGTCGAGGCGGTCGACCGGATTGTCCGCTGCATGGCCGCATCCGATGTCGGGTACGGCGGGATCAACTACCCGGTGGACGAGTGCCAGAGCTGCGCCTTCAGCGGGGTCTTTAACGAGAGCTGCCCCCAGTGCGGCAGCACCGCGATCCGGCGGATTCGCCGTATCACCGGCTACCTCTCCACTTACGACCGCTTCAACGAGGCCAAACGATATGAGTTGAAGGACCGCCGGCCCCATTTTGGGCCGCGTGAGGGACAGTGAAGCTGCGCCTGGCCGGGATAGTCCCGGAATCGGTGGTCGACGGTCCGGGGATCCGCCTGTCGCTTTTCTTCCAGGGATGTTCGCACCGCTGCCCCGGCTGTCACAACCCGGAAACGCATGACCCGGCGGGGGGAACCGAGGTTGACTCCGCGGAGCTGCTGGTGCGGATAAAAGAGGCGCGGGGGATCGACGGGGTAACCTTTTCGGGCGGTGAGCCCTTTGAACAGGCCGCGCCCCTGGCCGGGTTGGCGGAGGAGATCCGCAACCTCGGGTTGAACCTGGTGCTCTACAGCGGATTCACCTTCGAGGTTCTCCTCCGGAAAAGTGAAAGGGATCCCCATATCCGCCGGCTGCTCGGGGCGGGAACGCTTCTGGTCGACGGCCCCTATATCCAGGAGGAACGCGATCTAACGCTTCCCTTCCGCGGCTCCCGCAACCAGCGGCTGATCGACCTGTCCCGCTCCCTGGAGCAGGGCGCCGCGGTGGAGTGGAAAGCATGAGAGCGGAAGCGGAAACCGGATTCCAGCTCTACAGTCGCCGGGGCCTTAAATACCTGCAGTCGCCGCTGCTGGCCGGGTGCGGCAATGTGGTGCATGCCTTCTCCGCCCGCGCCGGCGGCTGCAGCGAGGGAGCGATGGCCTCGCTGAATACCGCATTTCACACCGGCGACGAATACAGCCGTGTCCGAGAGAACCGGCGCCGCTTTCTGGAGATGTGGGGCTTCCACCCGGATGAAGTTGTCGCCGCCGTCCAGGTGCACGGGGTAAAGATACGCGAAGCCGGCCCGGCTGACCGCGGGCGCGGCGCCGTGCCGCGCAGCTTCCTGGGTGAAGGCGACGCCCTGGTGACAGCAGCGCCGGACCTGCCGCTGACCGGCTATGCCGCCGATTGCCTGCTGCTCTTCATCGCCGCCCCCGATGTGCCGGCGGTGGCGCTGGCCCACGCCGGCTGGCGCGGCACGCTGCAAAACATGGCCGCACGGGTCACCGCCAGGCTGCAGCGGCGCTTCGGAGCCGATTCCGCCGCGATGCTGGCGGCGATCAGCCCGGGTATCTGCGGCCGCTGCTACACCGTCGGCAGGGACGTGGCCGGACGTTTCATCGAAGCCGGCTGGCGCGGCAAGCCCTACCTCTGGGAAGCTTCCGGGGGCGGTTTTCACCTGGACCTGGCGGCAATAAATGAAGCCCAGCTGCGCTCCGCCGGGATCAAACCAGGGCACCTTGCCCCGGGCGGCGGCTGGTGTACCTTCTGCCGGTCCGATCTTTTCTACTCCTACCGGCGTGAAAAAGGGAAGACCGGCCGGATGATGGGACTGATCGCCCTGCGGGAAACCGTGTCTAACGGAGAGGAGGAAATTTGAGCCGGCGCCGGCGCCACTCCGCCAAGGGATCCCCGGATCGCCGACTGGAGGTACTGCCGGGAGAGGGGCGGCGTTTTGTTCATTTCAAGCAGGCGGCGGCTTTCTATATTATCATCGGTTTGACCGCCCTGCTGCTCTTGCAGGCCGGCTACCACTGGATGGGACCGTTCATCCTGGCCCGGCGGCTGCAGATCGTAACCGCGGAAGAAGGCTGCATGGAGCAGCGGATCGGGGTGGAAGGGATGCTTACCCGGCGGGAGCTGCTGCTCACGGCGCCCTGTTCCGGGGTTATCGTCGAGCTGGCCCCGTCCGGGGAGAGAGCCGCTGCCGGCACTGTGGCCGCGGTCCTGGCGCCGCTGACATCCGCAGAGCGGCAGAAGTTGCAGGAGGAAGAAAAGCGGGCTGAAGTGTTCTGGGACAAGATCAAATCATATCTTGCCCGGATGGCCGACGTTGAGGAGGAGGATCCGGAAAATCAGCTGATCGTGACCGGGGAGTTGCCTCCATGGCTGGCTGAAAGAGAGAGCCTGATTGTTCCGGAGGCAGGTCTGCTGCTGCACCGGCTGGACGGATGGGAGAATCCCGGAGAGCATCTCTACCTGACCTCCGAACAGTTTTCCGCCGCTTCGAAAAGTTCCTTAACAGCGGTTGAGGGCCTCTATGTGGAAGAGGATCAGCCTATCCTGAAGTTGATTGATAACTGGCAGTGGTGCTATCACATCCTGCTGCCGCTTGACCCGGGAAGGATCGTGGCGGCCCGGGATACGGTTCTCCTTGAGTTTCCCTTTGCGCCCGGGGAGCCTGTTCCTGCCGGACTGGTTTCTGCGGAGATCGATGCCGGGGAAGAAGAGGTCCGGCTGGCATACTGCATCAACAGGCAGTTTCCCGGGTTCGAAGAACTGCGCTGGTCATCCGCAGAGATGATTTTGGAACGCCAGGAGGGGGTGATCATACCGGCCGGAGCATTGGTGGACCGGGAAGGAGTCTCCGGGGTTTTTCTGAACCGCGGCGGGAGGGTCAGATTAAACGAGGTTGCCGTGATCCGGATCCAGGACGACAGGGCCATGGTTGAGGGGCTTGAGCCTGGCAGCATGGTCATTGCGCGGCCCGATCTGGTAGAAGAGGGCCAGCGCCTGAATTGATGCCGCATCCGTGCAGTTGGGGTATAATGAAAGAGTGAATCACGAATCCGGGAAAGAGTGACATGTTTATGCTGCAGAAGAATTTGCTACATATTCAAAAAGAGATCGCAGGCGCGGCGCGGCGCGCCGGCCGCTCACCTTCAGAAATCCGCCTGGTCGCGGTGACCAAAACTGTCGGCCCCGATCAGATCCGCGAGGCGGTGGCGCTCGGTTTGCGCGATTTCGGAGAAAACCGGCTTCAGGAGGCGAAGCAGAAGCTGCGTCTTTTTCCGGAGCTGCGCTGGCACTTTATCGGCCATTTGCAGACCAACAAGGCCAAAGATGTGCTGAACGCCTTCAGCCTGATCCACTCGCTGGACCGCTTTTCTCTGGCCAGGGAGTTGCAGCACCGGGCGGAGCGCCTCGGTACGGAGGCCCGCTGCCTGGTGCAGCTGAATATCTCCGGTGAAAAGAGCAAGTTCGGCCTTTCCGAGGCTGAACTTCCAGATTTTCTGGAGGCGATGCGCGAATTTCCCCGGATCAGGATAGAGGGGCTCATGACCATGGCTCCTTATCATGCCGATCCCGCTGAGACGCGGCCGGTATTCCGCCGCCTGCGCGAGCTGCAAAAAGCATGGGCCCGCCCGGGAATGGAGCTAAAAGAGCTTTCCATGGGGATGACCAACGACTACACCGTGGCTGTCGAGGAGGGGGCCACGCTGGTGCGCATAGGCACCGCTCTTTTTGGTAAGCGAACAGAGTAACGGGCAGGTGAGATAGAATCGAGATTATCGGTAACGGGCTTTTGATTTTTATTCAAATCTATTTATATGTGATCCTGGGCCGGATCATCCTCTCGTGGTTTCAGGGCTGGTTTTACAGGTATCCGTTTCTCCAGCAGATCTTCCGCTTCTGTTTTGTTCTGACCGAGCCGCTGATGGCGCCGCTGCGCCGGATCGTTCCCCCGGTGAGGCTGGGAATGGGCTACATGGATCTATCTCCGCTAATATTATGGATACTATTACTGGTGGTCCGAGAGCTGGTCGGGCGCCTGTTTTTCTGATGCCGATAGGGGGTGATGCGAAGATGAAACGCGAAAAAAATGACTGTTCCGGCAGTGAAGCGGGGCCCGGGGCCGCCGCTTCGGGTCATCCGGATCTTCCCCCAGGCGGTGGTAAGGAGATCAGCGGGACGGTGGCCGCTTTGCGCCTCGATGCGGTGCTGGCGCTGGGTTTCAGCCTCTCCCGGGCCCGGGCGGTAATCCTGGTAAAAGGCGGCCTGGTGCAGGTGAACCGTCGAACCGTTGAAACACCTTCCTGCCGGCTGAACCGGGGTGACCTGATCACTGTTCGCGGTCGCGGCAGCATCGAGATCACCGCGCTGACCGGAAAAAGCCGCAAAGGAAGGTTGAGCCTTAAACTAAAAAAATTTAAACAATGAGCAGGAACGCCCTGAAGATTGTCGAAATTTAACATGATTATCTTTTTGATTTAGATCAAGGTTTGAAAATGGGGGAGGAATAGAAATGGCTTTAACACCGATGGATATTCACAATAAAGAATTCGGTCACTCTTTTCGCGGATACGATGTCGAGGATGTCAACGAATTTCTGGATCGCGTGGCCAAGGATTTTGAGCAGGTCCTGCGTGAGAACATCGAACTGAAGGATCAGCTCAACCAGTTAAGCGAGAAGATGAAAAGCTACCAGAAGCTCGAAGAGACGATGCATAACGCCATTGTTATCGCCCAGGAAGCTGCCGAAGAGGTCAAGCAGAACGCCAACCGCGAGGCCGAACTGATTCGCCGCGAGGCCGACCGCGAAGCACAGCGGATTATCGAGGATTCCCGTTACCGGGCCAGCAAGATCTTGACCGAACATGACGATCTGATCAAGCAAGCCCAGGTTTTTAAAATGCGCTTTCGCTCCTTTATCGAGGCGCAGCTTGCTTCTCTGGAGATGGAGGAATGGATTCCGCAGGATGAGCAGCCTCCCGGAGAACCCTCGCGTTAATCAATAATCTTCGCGCATAAGGATTGATCATTCAGGGTAATATTGTTATAATTTAACCTGAGTTCAGGATTGAACAGGCGATGAACGGGCCAGTAAGTTGCAGGAAGCTTCTTCAGAGAGCCGGGGACAGGTGCAAGCCCGGTGAGGCCCTGCCGCTGAAGATCTCCCGGGAGTCATCGTGCGAAATCCGCGTGGAGAGTAGACACGGGCGGAGCCCCCGTTAAAGGGCATGCGGAGAGAGGCCGCCGGCGGCAGC
>CAYFRE010000108.1:0-6386 GCA_964345455.1 uncultured Syntrophomonadaceae bacterium
GGCTGCGCCGGGAAGGGAAGGTCCCGGCTGTGATTTACGGCCGGGGGGAAGATACGCAATCGCTGCTGGTAGACGGCCGCATGTTACGGCAGGTGCTGGCGAAGGGAGGGACCAACGTCCTCATAGATCTGCAAATCGGGGACGGAGCCGGGCCGCAGGCTGAGACGGTGATGCTAAAAGAGATCCAGAAGCATCTCTTTCAGCAGGACCGGCTGTTGCATGTTGATTTCATCCGCATTTCGATGGAGGACGAGATCGAGGTGGATGTCCCGTTGAACTTTACCGGGGAAGCCGTCGGCTTGGACGAAGGCGGGATTCTTCAGTTTCTCTTGCGTGAAGTGAGTATCAAATGTCTTCCGGTGAACATTCCCGAACTGATTGAAGTGGATATTTCGCCGTTGCAGATCGGGGAAGGGATCAGCGCCGGCACACTGGCCCTTCCGGAAGGGGTCACGCTGCTGACCGGGCCGGAAGAGACGCTGGTGCAGGTGCTTGCTCCGGAGGCGGAAGAAGAGGAAGAGCTGCCTGAGGGCGAAGAAGAAATAGAAGGAGAGGAAGCTGCTCCGGAAGAAGAGGAGAAGGCGGAGCTGCCGGACGGGGAGGAGGGCGTAAAGTAAATTTTTTACCGGGGACGGTTTAAAGAAAGATATCTCTTTGCCGTTGTTGGCCTGGGCAACCCGGTCGAACGTTACCGCGGAACGAGACACAACCTGGGATACCGGGTGGTGGAGGCGTTTTCCCGGCAGATCAACGCAGAGAAACCCTTTCATTTGCGCTATTCCCTGTGTGTTGCTGCCGGTCACCGCTTACAGCGGGTTCTTCTGGTCCAGCCGCTCACCTATATGAATTTAAGCGGCCGGGCGGCGGCAGAGCTGTTGCAGCGCTATCACCTTGAGCCCGGGCAGATGGTGCTGGTTTATGACGATCTGGACCTGCCACCGGGGCGGATCCGGCTGCGCAGCGGTGGCGGCAGCGCAGGTCACCGGGGTGTTCAATCGGTTATCGATGCCACAGGGACGTCCGAATTTTTGCGCCTGCGAATCGGTATCGGCAAACCGCTCTGCGGCGAAGCGGCTGATTATGTTCTGGAGGTTCCCCCGCCGGCCGAGCAGCGGCTGCTTGACCGGGCGGTGGAGCGGGCGGTGGAGTCACTGACTGTACTGATCGATGCGGGGCTGGAGGAGGCAATGAACCGGTTCAACCAGGTGACGTAGACGCCGCCTGGAAAGAAACCGGAGACCGGCCGGATTCCGTCTTCTGTAGGCGGAATTTTGTTTTTCACACTCGCATGTTGTCCTCTGCGCCGTTCCGGACCTTTCGGATAAAGCCAACCTGCCCGGGGTAGCATAAATACAGATCTTGTTTGAATATGATGGTGAGAGAGTGAATGAGGGTCACCTATATCTGTGATTGCTGCGGAGCAATCATCGGTTCGCTTAGCCTGACCGAAAATGAGCTGCAGCAGATCGGTGTGAATCTTTGGGCTGCGGATGTGGACGATGATGTCATTGAATCCGCCCCGACGGGTGATCTTTTCATTTACTCCCTTTGTGATCCGTGTGTTGATTCTATTCCTGTTATAGAAGCTGAATGAACGTGCCCGAGAAAACCCGGTCTCCGGGAGCAGAGTATCCGGGAAAGCACGGCACTTTTCGCAAAATTCTTACTCTGCCATAAAGAAGGGGGCAGACCATGCTCTTTTACGATATGCTTAAAGAATGGCCCCGCGATCGCTCTTTTGCCGGTTTGTTGAAGATGCTGTCCGCCGGTGCCGGCTGCAGGAAAGCGGTAACCGGTCTGGACGGCAGTTCCAGGGCTTATTTTCTGGCCGGCCTCGTTGCTGAAAGCTGCCGCCCGGTACTAATCATTTCTCCTGATATGGCACGGGCGGAAAAGATATATGAAGAGCTGCTTGCTTTTTTACCGCCCGGAATGGTGAAACTTCTGCCGGCCAGGGAGCTCTTCATGACCCCGGATCTGCTTACCCGGAGCATGGAGCAGCGCCGGCAGCGCCTTTCTTTCATGGAATGGCTTCGACGCGGAGAGAAAGGTATCTATGTAGCTCCTTTTACCGCCTTGCTCCCCAGGGTTCTTCCTCCGGATGAGTGGCACAGCCTGCAGGTTGCGCTGCGGGTGGGTGAACAGGTTGACCGCGAACTGCTCCTGGAAAGGTTGATCGAAACAGGTTATGAAAGAGTTTCCCTGATTGAAGGGAGGGGCCAGTGCAGCGCCCGCGGTGAGATCGTCGACATCTATCCTCCGGGCTGGGAGCTGCCCCTGCGCGTGGAGCTGTTTGACCGGACCGTGGAGTCTCTACGTTTTTTCGATCCGGTTACCCAGCGCTCAACGGAGCACCTTCAGTATACTGCCGTCCTGCCGGCTTATGAACTGGTTTTGCCGCGGAAGCTATATCTTGAGGGTAAGCGGCGGATTCAAGGTGAAATGGAGCAGGTTCTCTCCAGGCTGCACCGGCAAGGCGAAGCAGAGACGGCGGCGAAGCTGAAAACAAATACCGGGCGGCACCTGGAACGCCTTGCCGAGCCCGGAGGGCTGGATTTTCTCCCCGGCTATTTTGCATATTTCTATGGTGACGGTGCTTCAATTTTAGACTATCTTTCTTCTGAATCTATCATCGTGATTGATGAGCCGGCCGCTGTTTTTGAACAGGCGGCCGGCTTGCGCCGTGAGTTGATGGAACATCACGGGACCGCTTTCGCCGGGGGTGAGCTGCTGCCGGGCCTGCTGGATTGTTTTTGGGAGATCCGGGAACTTCTCTCCCGAAACCCCGGTCCGATCGTCGCCTTGACCCTTTTCCCGTTTTCATCCGGCTCCCTGGAGTTAACCGGGGAATTCCACGTGGAAGGGAAGAGCATGGCTCACTATCACGGGCAGTGGCAAATACTGCAGGCGGATCTTAAAGAGTGGGCGGCGGCGGATTACCGGATTGCTTTCGCTGCGGCAAACCCGGAACGGGCCAGAGGGCTGCAGCAACTTTTACGGGAAAAGGGCTTTTCTGTGGGTGTCAATTCAAAACAATCCTGGACTCCCGGCGAGGCCAGGATGACTGCGGCAGGCCTGGAAGAAGGCTTCCAGATCCCCTCGCTGAGGCTGGCTGTGGTTACGGAGCACAACCTGCTTCCCCGGCGCCGTAAAAGGAGACGGCTGGCACCGCAGGAGGGGCTCAGACTGCGTGATTACCGGGAACTGGCCGTGGGTGATTATGTGGTCCATGAGCAGCATGGAATCGGCAAGTATATGGGTTTAAGCGCCCTTGAGATTGGCGGGATCCGGCGCGATTACCTCCTGGTCCAATACAAGGGGACCGACAAGCTGTATATTCCCGTGGAGCAGATCGATTTGATCCAGAAGTATATCGGGGCGGAAGGCAAATCGCCCCGGCTACACAGTCTCGGCAGCGGGGAATGGCAGCGGGTGAAGGGCCGAGTCAAAGATTCCGTGCACCAGATGGCCCAGGAGTTGCTGGCTCTTTATGCCTCCCGCGAGATGACTCCCGGTTACAGTTTCGGTCCGGATCATCCCTGGCAGCTTGAATTCGAGTCCCGTTTTCCCTATGAAGAAACTCCCGACCAGCTGCAGGCGATCGCCGAAGTAAAGGCGGACCTGGAGAAGGATCACCCCATGGACCGCCTTATCTGCGGTGATGTCGGTTACGGGAAGACCGAGGTGGCCCTGCGAGCCGCCTTCAAAGTGGTCATGGAGGGGAAACAGGTGGCCATGCTGGTGCCGACCACGGTTTTGGCGCAGCAGCATTTCCGGACTTTCTCGGAGCGTTTTGCCGAATTCCCTTTCCGGGTGGCCCGGCTGAGCCGTTTTGTTCCGCCGGCGGCGCAGAAAGAGATCCTGGAAGACCTGGCCTGCGGGAAAATAGATATCGTTATCGGCACACACCGCCTGCTTTCCGGCGATATCAAGTTTAATGATCTGGGGCTGCTGATCATTGATGAAGAGCAGCGTTTCGGAGTGCGCCATAAAGAGAAGTTGAAGCGGCTCCGCCTCTCCGTGGATGTCCTGGCCATGACCGCAACCCCCATCCCCCGAACGATGCATCTTTCTTTGGTCGGGGTTAGGGACCTGAGCGTGATCGAGACCCCTCCGGAGAATCGCTACCCGGTGCAGACTTTTGTTGCGGAATACTCCGAGCACCTAGTCAGGGAGGCGATCCAGCGGGAGCTGAACCGCGACGGCCAGGTCTATTTTGTATTCAACCGGATCGCAGGGATCAGGGCCGTGGCCAGAAAGATCCAGAGCATGTTTCCAAGCACGGCGGTGGCCGTGGGGCACGGCCGCATGCCGGAGAGCTCCCTTGAGCAGATCATGAGTGACTTCATTGAAGGAAAGTACCGTATCCTGGTCAGCACGACCATCATCGAAGCCGGGCTGGATATCCCCAACGTGAACACGCTGCTGGTTTATGATGCCGACCAGTTCGGCCTGGCCCAGCTCTACCAGTTGCGCGGCCGGGTAGGCCGCTCACACCGGCTGGCTTACGCCTACCTGACTTATCGACGGGAAAAGATCATTTCGGAAAATGCGAAGAAGAGGCTGCAGGCAATCAAGGAGTTCACCGAGCTCGGTTCAGGATTCAAGGTGGCACTGCGCGACCTGGAGATTCGCGGCGCCGGCAATATTCTCGGCGCGGAGCAGCACGGCTTTGTGGTCGAGATCGGTTTTGATCTCTACTGCCGCCTGCTGGAGGAAGCGGTGGCCAAAATCAAAAATGTCCCTCCCAAGCAGGAAGAGTCGCTGCCGCGGCTGGAGCTACAACTGAACGCTTACCTGCCTTCATCCTATATCACCAACCAGGATCAGAAGATTGATTTATACCAGCGCATCTATACCCTGAGCTCCGGCGAGGAGCTGCGCGAGGTTGAGGAGGAGCTGCGCGATCGCTACGGCGCCCCGCCTCCTCCTGTGATAAATCTTCTTGGAGCCGCATCCCTGCGTCTCCTGGCCCGGCAGCTCGGGATTGCTTCCCTGAAGCAGCATGACGGCGTCGTGGAGATCAGATTTCATCCGGGGCAGACATTTGAACGGACCGGGCTGCACCCTGCTGCCGCTGCTGCGAGGGGGCGGGTTGCTTTTTCGGGCGGGCCGTCGCTCCGGATTAACTTTCAAGCGGAATCCCGGGAGACCATGCTCCCGGATCTGATTGACTTTTTGAAAGAACTTGGCGGTGAAGTTCCCGGGCAGGATCCGGCCTGATTTAAATCAAGGAGGCGGAGAGGATGCATGGACGGGCTGTTTTATTCTTGATGGTGGGGTTGCTTTTTCTATTCTGTGCTGCCAGCTGCCGGGTTGCGGATACGCCGGTAGCCAGTGTTAACGATGTGAAAATTTCAAATGAAGAACTGCAGCGATTCATGAACCTGATGCAGCTCTGCAATCCGGAGGCTGTTCTATTGGGGGAGGATTACCGGGAAGATGACCTGCGCTCCCGGAGTGAGGAGGAATTTTTGCATGTTTTGATCGGCTTTGAACTGGTGAACCAGGCCGCGGCGCAGGCCGGCGTGGATGTCGCTCCGGGCGAGATAAAAAGCAAAACGGAGGCCCTGCTGCAGAACCTGGTGCAGACCCATTACGCAGGTTCTCTCGATCAATTTCACCGGCAGCGTAAAAAACTCGGCCTGGCTCTTGATGATCTGGAGATCTTTCCTCGTTACGAACTGCAGGCGAAAGCACTTTTTAAGCGGGTGGCATCAACGGTAGATGTAGCCGATCTGCTTCTTTTTATCGAAGAGAACCAGGAGATGCTGCTTCAGCCGGCTGCCGCCGAGCTGTACCGCTTTCGCTTCACCGATGAACAGGCTGCCCGGGAATGCCTCGCCGCACTGCAGCGGGGGGCTGCCGTGGAGAAGATGGCCGCAGATCGGGATTTGGATTTCACCTGCCTGGGATGGGTTGCCGGGGATGATCCCTTTCTGGAGAGTCAGGTGCGCGAAGAGCTCTTTTCCGCTCCCGAGGCAGGCAGCGGCTGCCTCATCGCCTCCCCGGGGCATCATTATCTTTACTGGATCCGGGCGGTCAGGAGCGCACGGCGGCTTGAATTTGAGGAGGTAAAGGAAGAAGCGGCCCTGCTGAAAAATTGCCTTCTTTACGAGCAGTTCTATTACGCTCTCTGGGGTGAGGGGAAAATCGAGATTTACCTCCGTTAAAACCTGTGAAAATGCATAAAACGGCTGGTGGGGATGAATACTAATTTCAGAACAGAGAGTTATTGCCTGGAACTTCACAAAGGAGGAAACAAAGTTGAAAGCAACCGGTATTGTCAGGCGCATCGACGATCTCGGCCGTGTTGTCATCCCCAAGGAAATCCGCCGCACCTTGAAGATCAGGGAGGGGGATCCCCTGGAAATTTATGTGGACAG
>CAYFRE010000109.1:0-6053 GCA_964345455.1 uncultured Syntrophomonadaceae bacterium
AGCAAGAGGCGGGAAATCAGAAGCAAGAGATAACCGGCCCCATACTATAAACCGTGATCAACAGCCCCGGACATATATTATCCACGCCGCTCTCTTTTTTCCAACTTCCAACCTCCAACCTCTAACATCGAGTGTGCGGGGGGCATAAGATAAATAGAATATCTGTACACCCGCTACAATTTGTGTAAAGGAGAATTGGCGCGTTGTCGAACGCTCTTGTAACCCTGCTGTACCTGGCGGTGGCGGTCGAATTCATCACCGAGACGCTCAGACAGGGCCTCCCTTTTTTGCAGCGGCTGCCGGCGCGCTGGCTCGCCGCCGTTATCGGCGTTTTAATCTGCTACCTGACCAACCGGGGTCTGCTGGCGCCGGCCGGGGACGGTTTCATCCGCTGCATCTATGCCGACTACCTGCTCACCGGCCTGCTGATCTCCCGGGGCTCCGGGGTAATGCACGATCTGATCGGCGCCTTTAGCGGTTTGGGCCGCCGTCTTTTGAAGCGGGTCTGACGGTGAGGCCCAGCTCCCGCAGCTGCTGCGGCTCCACCGCAGCCGGGGCGCCGGTCAGGAGACAGCTTGCCGCGGCGGTTTTGGGAAAAGCGATCACCTGGCGGATGGACTCGTCCCCGGTAAAGAGAGCTACCAGCCGGTCCAGCCCCAGGGCGATCCCGCCGTGCGGCGGCGCGCCATATTCAAAAGCCTCCAGCAGAAATGAGAACTTCTCCATCGCCTCCGCCTCCGAAAGGCCGAGCATCTTGAAAATGCGCAGCTGGATCTCACGGCGGTGGACCCGGTTGCTTCCCGAGCCCAGCTCCACCCCGTTGAGGACCAGGTCGTAGGCCTGCGCGCGCACCGCCAGCGGCTCCTTCTCCAAAAGAGAAAGGTCCTTTTCCTGCGGGGCGGTAAAGGGGTGGTGGGCCGCGTTCAGGCGCTTCTCTGCCGGATCGTATTCAAATAGAGGAAAGTCGACCACCCAGAGGAAGTGCGGCTCCGGGGAAAGTTCTTCCGGGGCCAGGTGCAGCCGCAGCCTGCCGAGAACGTCGGAACATGCCGCAGCATCGCCGGCGGCAAAAAGAATCAGGTCTCCGGGAGCAGCCTCTGTCTGCTCCCCGATCCTGTCAAGCAGGGCCGGGCTGAAGAACTTGGCGATCGGCGAGCGCCAGCCCTCTGCATCGCGAACCACCCAGGCCAGCCCCCCGGCGCCGTATTTGACGGCCAGGGCGACCAGATCGTCGAGCTCTTTGCGGCTGGCTCCCCCCTTCCCCGGCACCCGCAGCGCCTTGACCGCGCCGCCTCTCTCCAGGGCCGCGCGGAAAATTTTGAATTCACTCTCCCGGGCCGGCTCACTGCAGTCCACCAGCTCCATCCCGAAGCGCAGGTCCGGCTTGTCCGAGCCGAAACGGGCCATGGCCTCGCTGTAAGACAGCCTGGGGAAAGGCAGGGCAATCTCGCACCCCAGGAGATCGCCGTAGAGGCGGGCCATCATCCCTTCGACGATTGCGAAAAGGCGCTCCCTTCCCAGGAACGAGGCCTCAATATCGATCTGGGTGAATTCCGGCTGCCGGTCCGCGCGCAGGTCTTCATCCCGGAAGCAGCGGGCAATCTGAAAGTAGCGCTCCACCCCGCCGGCCATGAGCAGCTGCTTGAAGAGCTGCGGCGATTGCGGCAGCGCATAGAATGAACCTGGAGACGTCCGGCTGGGCACAAGGTAGTCGCGGGCCCCTTCCGGAGTGCTCCGCGTGAGCATGGGCGTCTCGATCTCCAGAAAGCCGCGGCTGTCAAGATAATCGCGGATCAGCTTCACCGCCCGGTGGCGCAGCGCCAGGCGGCGGTAGTTCTCCGGACGGCGCAGGTCGAGATAGCGGTAGCGCAGGCGCAGGTTCTCATCGGCATGAAGCCCGTCTTCGATATAGAAAGGCGGTGTCTTCGCCTGGTTGAGAATCTCTAGAGAGCTGACCCGGATCTCGATCTCCCCCGTTTTCAGGGCGGGGTTGACATTGGCGGGATCCCGCCTGAGCACCTCTCCCCGGATCGCGATCACATATTCGCTGCGCAGGTTCTCAGCGGCGGCAAAAAGCTCCCGGTCACCCTCGCTGTTAAAGACAAGCTGGATCAGGCCGGTGCAGTCGCGAAGGTCGATAAAAAGAAGTCCGCCGTGATCGCGGCGCCGCTGCACCCAGCCGTGCAGGGTGACCTCTCTGCCGGCATCAGCCGCCTGCAGCTCCCCGCAGCCGG
Source organism: uncultured Syntrophomonadaceae bacterium (assembly GCA_964345455.1). GTDB lineage: Bacteria > Bacillota > Dethiobacteria > DTU022 > DTU022 > JAAZIN01. The sequence goes on from CAYFRE010000109.1 coordinate 2,235, forward strand.
GCGGCTCCTCCTCCGGCGCGAACCCGGAAGCAGAATCGCTCAATGGACTGGTACCCGCTTCTCCGGAACCGGGATCTCCAGGCAGCAGCCTTTCCAGGAGCTCTTCCCGGGCCAGCTCTTCCTGCTCCCCGGTGGCCATATGGCGCATGGTCACGGTCCCTGCAGCCAGTTCACGCGAACCGATTATGAGCACGGTTTGAAAACCTTTCCGCCCGGCATACTTCATCTGCCCTTTCAGGCTGCGCTCCATCAGCTCGGTCTCCGCAGCCACGCCCTGCCGGCGCAGCTCTTCGGCCAGGCTGAGCGCCTCTGCGGCCAGGCCATCCCCGGCGGCGGCGATATAGAGCGGCGGCTCTCCTGCCGTGAACGGCGGCGCGGCGGCGGTTTCCGCCGCCGCAAGGAGACGTTCCACTCCGAAGGCCACACCGACACCGGGCACCGGGGGACCGCCGCAGTACTCCACCAGGTAGTCGTAGCGTCCGCCGCCGCCCATAGACCCCTGCCCGCCGGCGGCACGGGGGACAAATTCAAAAGCGGTCCGGGTATAGTAGTCCAGGCCGCGGACAAGACGGGGGTTGAGCAGGTAGGGAATCTGCAGCCGGTCCAGAATCTCGCGGAGTTGCCGGAAGTGAGCCTCACAGCCGGAACAGAGACGGTCCGTCATCTGCGGCGCCTGCAGCACCAGCTCCCGGCACCGCTCTTCTTTACAGTCAAGAACGCGCAGCGGGTTGCCTTCAAACCTGTGCCGGCAGTCCGGGCAGAGCTCTTCTTCCAGGGGCCGTAAATAGCCGAGAAGCTCTTCGCGGTAAGCCGGGCGGCACTCCGGGCAGCCGACGTTGTTAAGTTCCAGATCGAAATCTCCAATATGCAGCGCCCGTAAAAATCTCAGAGATAAGGTAATAATCTCGACATCGGCAGCCGGCCCGGATGCGCCGAAAAGCTCCAGCCCCACCTGGTGGAACTGGCGATAGCGCCCCGCCTGCGGCCGGTCGTAGCGGAACATCGGCCCGATATAATAAAGCTTGACCGGCTGCGGTCCGTCTTTCAGGTTATGTTCCAGGTAGGCCCGCACCACCGGCGCCGTCCCCTCGGGCCGCAGAGTCATACTGCGTCCGCTGCGGTCCTTGAATGTATACATTTCTTTGGATACGATATCGCTGTCTTCACCAACACTGCGGGTAAAAAGCCCCGTTTGCTCGAACAGCGGCGTGCGAATTTCAGTGTAACCATAAATAGAGCTTATTTTTCTAAATGCTTCTTCCAGGAACTGCCACTTTTCTACCTCTCCTGCCAATATATCCCTGGTTCCCCGGGGAGCCTGATACTGCAATTCCCTTCCTCCTTCCCCAAAAATTATCCTCATTCTAAACCAGGAGCCGTCAAGCTGTCAATCAGCGGCGTGCCTTCACTTCTCGAACTCGCGACGCAGCCGGCTCATCTCGGCGGGGGTAAGCCCCTCTCCCCGGGCAACCTCTTCATCCTCACTGATCTCGCCGGCAAAATATTCGGCCAAAAAATCGGGCAACTCTTCACGGCTGCGGCGCCGTGCCAGAACCTTGTTGATCCAGCGGCTCAACGGGCCGGCCATATATGTTCACCCCTCTTTGCAAGACTGGTCCTGATAGATTTATTATCTCCAGCCGGGGCAGTCCCGATCGTGGGAAATAATTACAATTTCCGGGGGTAACGTCCAAGTTAGTTGTTTTGGTGCCTGGCACCGATTCAACTAACTAGAAGGTTTTGCGGCTGTCCAGGAGAATGGTCACGGGGCCGTCGTTAACCTGCTCAATGCGCATCATCGCCCCGAAACGGCCTGTTGATACAGCAAGGCCCCTCTGCCGCAACTGTGCACAGAATTCTTCAAAGAGCGGGGCCGCCTCTTCCGGAGGCGCAGCCGAAGTAAAGCTCGGTCTCCGTCCTTTGCGGCAGTCGCCGTAGAGGGTAAACTGGGAGATGCAGAGCACCCCCCCGCCCCTTTCTTTTAGCGAGAGGTTCATCAGGCCCTTTCCATCTTCAAAGATACGCAGCCCGGCAACCTTCCCGGCAATGTAGGCGCAATCGGCAGCGCTGTCGCCCCGGCCCACGCCCAGGTAAACGACCAGGCCGGCGCCGATCCTGCCGGTCATCTCACCCTCCACCGTCACGCCGGCCTCTTCCACCCGCTGCACAACCGCTCGCACTGGGCCACGCCTCCCGAAAACTTTTTTTTCCATAAACATGGCGGCGCACGCTGTAAATATCCTGCACCTTTTTGATCCGGTTCATGATCTTCTCCAGCTGAAGACGATCTATGACATTTATGGTCAGGTGAATTACCGCCGTATGATCGGTATCGGTGCTTCTCTGTCAACATTATCTCTCCCGCTGCTCAGAAAAGCAAGCCTCTGCTATCGAGGCATATCGTGAAGGAAAATTGATCTTACGCTTAGCTATCAGAGATTGAACAATGATCGCGGGATACCTGCCTGAAGTACGGATCTTAAAATGACTCATGTTTAATCCAATATTCTTGGACTTAGGAATGTAAATTTGGACAAAAATGCCCCGTCCCTACTGGAGTTCGGTCCCCTGCCCAGCTGACGGCGGGACCATACGGACCCTATTCGGCCGGCCGGAATGGGTTGACCCTCCGGCCACAGTCTTTAAATTTGGTGTTGGGGAGACGGGGTTTCAGATTAAGATAATCATCGAAAGAGCTCCCCGGCATTGTTTAACTTGTTTGTGTAAACAGTGCGGTTCCCGGCACCGTGAACTATGATTATTGCCTACTGTATGAAGCGGCTCAGGAAAGCCCGCGTGCGGGGGTTTTGGGCATTGGCGAACAGCTCTTCCGGGGGGGCCTGCTCGACGATCTGCCCTTCGTCGATGAATATAATCCGGTCCGCGACCTCGCGGGCGAAGGCCATCTCGTGGGTAACCAGAAGCATGGTCGTCTCACCCTCCGCGGCGATCTCTTTCAGCACGGCCAGCACCTCGCCGACCAACTCCGGGTCCAGGGCCGAGGTGACCTCATCGAAAAGCATGATCTTCGGGCGCATCACCAGCGCCCGGGCGATGGCCACTCTCTGCTGCTGCCCGCCGGACAGCTGCGACGGGTAATGATCGATCTTGTCGCTGAGGCCTACCTTTTCCAGCATAGCCAGCGCCAACTCCCGTGCTTCCTCCCGGGACACACCCAGCACATGGATGGGCGCCTCGGAAAATGGTGGAGAGTAGCGGCGTGTCCTTGAACATCCCGATCAGGTAATTTCCCATCACCGGGACCACCGGCGGAACCGCCTGCGGCAGGATGATATTGAGCCAGATGCGCAACCGGGAAAAGTTCAGCGCTGTGGCGGCCTCCCACTGCCCGCGGGGGATGGCGTCAATCCCCGCCCGGTAGACCTCCGACAGGTAAGTGCTGTAATGGATGCCCAGGCCAATCACTCCGGTGGGGAGCGGAGGCAGTTTGATCCCGAAGCGGGGCAACGCGAAATAGAGGAAAAAAAGCTGGGCCAGCAGCGGCGTGCTGCGAACAAATTCGACAAAAGCGCCCGTTACCAGCAAAAGAGGTTTGAAGCTCGAACGCCGGGCCAAGGTCAGCAGCAGCCCGAGGACAGAGGCGAACAGGAAACCGAGGAAGGTGGCGTAGATGGTGATCCGCAGAGCAACGAGCAGCTTCGGTAAGATGTCAAAGGCATACTCCCAGTTCCACATCCGCTAAGCCCTCCCCGCGGAAAACTTTTTCTCGAAGCGGCGCACCACCAACGTCAGGGGATAAGCGATTAAGAAATAGATCGCCAGCACCAGGCTGAAGATTTCCACACTGCGCATTGTGGT
>CAYFRE010000110.1:0-5761 GCA_964345455.1 uncultured Syntrophomonadaceae bacterium
AAGGGTGCGGCGGCACCTTGATCACGGCAACAGGCATCCCCGGCTCGGCGATCTTCCCGAGATACATGATCGCGATCCTGTCCGAGACCAGCCAGGCTAGGGAGAGGTCGTGCGTGATGAAGAGGTAGCTGATTCCTTTTTCATCGCGCAGGTCGACCATCAACTTGAGGATGCCCGCCCTGATCGACAGGTCAAGCATGGACACAGGTTCATCGGCCACGATAAATTTTGGATTGAGCACCAGTGCGCCGGCGATGGCCATTCTTTGGCGCTGCCCGCCACTCAGCTCGTGGGGATAACGCAAGAAAAGCTCCCGCGGATTGTGCAGCCCCGCATCAACAAGGGCCTGCGCGACCCGCTCTTCTTTTTCCGAAAGGCCGGGGCAAAGATTGTTCACTTCCAGCGGCTCGGCGACGGCATTGAAAACTGTCTGGCGCGGGTTCAGCGATTCATATGGATCCTGAAAGATGATCTGGGCCTCCTGGCGAAAAGAGCGCAGTTTTGAACGATTGTATGCGCGGACATCTTCGCCGGCGTAATATACCTTTCCCCCGGTCGGCTCAACAAGCCGCAAGATCGCCTTGCCTGTAGTCGTTTTCCCGCTTCCGGACTCACCGGCCAGGCACAAGATCTCTCCCTGGCCGAGCTCGAAACTGACCCCGTCCACAGCCCGGACCACCGGTATCTCCCGGCCAAACATTGCCTGCATCAGTCCGGTCCGGACGGAAAAATGAACATCCAGTTGATCTACGCTGATTATGCTTTCCATGATTTCACCCGCCTGTCCAGAAGATGACACGAAGCATAATGCTGTTCGTTGATATTTATTGTCGACGGTGGCTGCTCCCGGCAAACCGGTTTCACTTCAGAGCAGCGCTCGTGAAAGCGGCATCCCCGCGGCGGATAGAGCAAGTTCGGCGGATTGCCGGGGATGGAGGAGGCCAGGGCGCGATCCCCCCCTATATCGGGGAAGGCGGCCATCAGCGCCCGCGTATATGGATGGGCCGGCCTGGTAAACACTTTTTCAGTCGGCCCGAGCTCGGCGATCTGGCCGGCGTACATCACCGCCACCTTGTCGCAGGTTTCACCGACCACCGAGAGGTCATGGGTAATCAGGATCATCCCCATCTCGATCTCTTCCCGCAGGTGCTGCAGCAGCTGCAGTACCTGCGCCTGCACCATCACATCGAGGGCGGTGGTGGGCTCGTCACCGATGACCAGTTTCGGATTGCAGGCAATGCCCATGGCGATCATGGCCCGCTGCCGCATCCCGCCGCTGAATTCATGCGGATATTCCCGGACCCTATCCGGGTCGATCTCGACCTTTTCAAAAAGAGCCCTGGTGCGCTGCCAGGCTTCTCTGTCGGTCAGCTTCTCGTGAATTTTCAGGGCTTCGACAATCTGGTCCCCCACGGTGCGCACCGGGTTCAGGGCGTTCATGGCGCCCTGGAATATAATAGAGATCTCGTTCCAGCGAATTTTCTGCATCTCCTCTTCGGCCGCTGTAACGAGCTCTTTGCCGTCAAGTTTAATGCTGCCTCCGACAATCGAGGCATTCCCGGGTAAAAGCTTGATCAGGGAGAGCGCCACCGTCGTCTTGCCGGAGGCCGATTCCCCGACCAGCCCCAAAGCCTCCCCTTTTTCCACACGCAGAGAAACGCCCTCGCAGGCTCTGACGTGCCCTTCTTTGAGCTTGTAATAGGTGGTTAAGTCGTTGACTTCAAGCAAAGCCACGATTACCGCCTCCTTAGTTTCGGGTTCAGCACTTCGTCGAGGGCATACCCGATAAAAGTGAATCCCAACACTACCAGGACCACGCAGATGCCCGGCGGGATCAACCACCACCAGGCTCCAAATGAAACAGCCCCCATTTCAAAGGCGAAATGAAGCATCATGCCCCAGCTCAGCCGGGTGGGATCACCCATCCCCAGGAAGCTGAGAGTTGTTTCAGAGAGAATTGCCGTCGCCGCCACCAGGATGGTATTGGCAAAAATCAGCGGAAAAACATTGGGCAGAATATGATGCAGCATGATGTGAAGATCGCCCGAGCCGATAGCCCGCGCTCTCTCCACGTATGGTCTTTCCTTGATGCTCAACGTTTGCGAGCGGATAATCCGGGCCGTCCCCGCCCAGCCGGTTATCCCGATCACGAAGATGATGTTTCCCAGGCTCGGGCCAAGGAGAGCGGCCATCACCAGCATCAGGGGAAGCCAGGGGATCACGAGAAAGATATCCGTGAAACGCATCAGGAACGTATCCACGGCCTTGCCGTAATAGCCCGAGACAATCCCGATAACAGCGCCGATAACCATGGAGATCACTGTTGCCGCCAGGCCGACCAGCAGTGAAATCCGGGAGCCGATCACCACTCCGGCAAAGACATCCTTGCCCAGGTCGTCGGTGCCCAGCCAGTGCCCGGCGCTCGGCGGCTGCAGAACCATTTCCACCCCTTCGATCTCGCTGGTGTAAGTTACCAGGTGTGGGCCGATCAAGGCCATCAGCGCGAAAAATACCAGGATGGCCAGGCCGACAAGACCCATGGTGTTTTCGCGGTAGACCGCCCAGAACGAAGCCACGTTTTTTTTCAGCAGCGTAACGCGATCTTTTTTTGTTTGCGTCTGCAGCATAACCAGCCCCTCGATTATGTTTTGACCCTAGGGTCAAGGTAGCGGTATAACAGATCAGCACACAAGTTGGCGCCGACCACGCATACGGTCACAAAGAGAAAGATCCCCTGCAGAAGGGGGTAGTCCCGCCCCATCAGCGCCGTATACATCAACCGGCCCAGCCCCGGCCAGGAAAATACGGTTTCGACCTGGATCGCCCCGCCGACAATAAAACCTAAATTCATCGCGATCAGCGTGACCAATGGCAGCATGGCATTGGGCAGGGCATGCCGGCGCAGCAGGTTCCTGTTGGAGACCCCCTTGGCCCTGGCGGTGAGCATGTAGTCCTCACTCATCACTTCGAGCAGCGAGTTGCGCATGATCAGGACATATTCGCCGATCAAAATCAGCGCAAAGGTAACCGTAGGCAAGAACATATGCCGGAACAGGGAGCCCAGTTGACCCCAGACAGTGGTAAAATAGGTCCCTGGAATGCTCATGCCGCCGAGGGGGAAAATCCGCCAGTAGACCGCAAAGAGCATCACCATCAAAATACCCACCCAGAAGGATGGCATCGAATAGAGCACCAGCGAAATAGAGAGCCCCGCCACATCGAGTTTGCTGCCTCTTTTCCAGGCAAAGATCACTCCCAGAACAATTCCTATGATAATGGAGAGGATGGTCGCCGTGCCTGTCAAAAGCAGTGTCGCCGGCAGCTTCTCCATGATTACATCGAGAACCGGCTTGCGGTAAACAAAAGATTGACCCAGGTCCCCCAAAAACAGGTCTCGCAGATAATAACCGAATTGGACAAACTTGCCCTGATTGAGGCCAAACTGCTCCGTGATCCGCTGCAGCGCCTCGGCCGAAATTTTGGGGTTGCGGATGAGAATCCGTACCGGGTTCCCCGGCATGATCCGAAAAAGGAAGAAATTAAATACCAGTACGACAAAGATTGTCAGCACCGTTTGCCCCAACTTGCGCAGAACATATCCGCGCATCTTCAAGTTGATCGCACCTCCATCCCGGTATCTTCGGGCGTGGGGCCGGTCGAAAATGACCGGACCCCCGCCTGAAGAAGGACGCCTGTGAAGCGTTTAGGGTTTGGAATTAATTGATCGGTTCAAGTTGCTCATAAGTTTCAATCGTGTTCGTAAAAAGCACCGGACCCCCGGCGGGGTTCTGGACCCAACCCTTGAAGCGATCTGTGCGGTAGGCCTGCAGCTCGGGATCATATGAAAGGATGATATAGGGAGCATCCTCGTAGACCATCCGCTGCAGCTCAAGAATTTGCTCCTGCCTTTCGTCAGGGTCGAGTGTAAACTGCTGCCTCTTGAAGATCTCATCGTATTCTGGATTGGAGTAGAAGCAGTCATTCCAGGACATGATCTCATCGGTGGTCATGATCTTCAGGATCGATGAGGGATCGACATCCACAAACCAGCCCCAGATGAAGAGATCAAAATCGCCTTCATAGATCCTGTCGGTGAGCGTTCCCTCATCAATAACCTCAACCTGGAAATCGATGCCGGCCTCTTTGAACCACTCTTTTATCAACTTGGCCGCTTTCTGGCTGTCGGGCGACTCCGAGCGGACCAGTACTTTAAAGGCCAGCGGTTCGCCGTCGGCGCTCACCCTGATGCCGTCGGATCCAACCTTGTAGCCGGCCTCTTCCAGAATCTCTTTTGATTTTTCAATGTCGAAACTGCGGAATTCATCTGCATCGAGCTCCAGGTGCCAGAAATCGTATACCGCGGGCACCAGGGTTGAGCCGGCTTCGCCGTAACCGAAGAAGGCCACTTCGAGAACTTTGTCCCGGTCAATGGCATGCTCCATGGCGGCGCGTACCTTCGGGTCGCGCAGCAGCGGATTGCCGTTGGAAGCGGGATCGTCCCAGGTGTTCATGGCGAGCTCGGTGAAAGCAGGAGTCATCGCATCAAGCAGGGCGATACCTTCGGGAGCTTCTTCCTGCAGCGCCTTGAACTGCGCTCCCGGGCAGGAGGTGATCGCATCGATATCGCCGCGTTTGAGCGCCTCGACCATCAGGTCGGCATTGGCAAAGGTCTGGAAGATGACCTCGTCAATCTTGAGGCTTCCTTTAAAGTAGTCTTTGTTTACCGCCATCCTGGTGTATTCGCCGGTAACATGTTCAATCACCTGGAAAGGACCTGTCCCCACCGGCTCGGCGTTTTCGTAATCCGAATTGGCCTCTTCGGGGTCAATGTCCTTCCAGATATGCTCCGGCAGGATCGGGATGAGAATATTAGGCATCCAGGCCAGCGGCTCAGACAGAGTGATCACGACGGTATGCTCATCGGAAGCCTGGATATCTTCCATCGCCGCCACATAGTCGACAAAGTAGCCGAGTTCATTGTCGCGAATATATTCAAAGGTGAACTTGACATCTTCAGCGGTAAAGGGTTCTCCGTCCTGCCACTTGACCCCTTCATGGAGTATGAAGGTCCAGGTGAGACCGTCGTCCGATACTTCCCACTCTTTAGCCAGATCGGAAACAACGTTCATATCTTCGTCCCAGGTGATCAACCTGTTGTAGTTCAGGTTCATCACCTCGTAAGCCTGGTATGACCAGATCGTTATCGGGTTCAACCCTTCAATTTCCCTCAAAAACCCGACCCTAAAAATATGATTGGCTGATTCAGCCGGGCTGCATCCAACCGGGCCGGTGACAAGAACCAACACCATCAATGCGGCCAGCACGATCAACCAGCGGGTACGTTTAACCATATCTTGCTTCATCCTCCTTGGTTACTATTTGTTTTACCCCATCTGTTAGTTCATCACTTGTCATATACCCGGCCATACCAAAATGAAATCAGCGGCTGATTACCTCCCTTCAAACAAAAGCGTTACTTTAAATGACAAAGCCTGTCCTGAGCATTTTTTCATCAAGCGGATCGTTCCTGTTTAGCTTTTTCAAGGATCAGATCGAGCTCGCGGCAGAGCTTTTCGTCCAGACAAGCGCCTGGACGGGCCGACAGGAGTTCCCGGACTTTTTCCCTGGCCTCCGTCCTGACATCGGGACACCCCCGCGTCTTCCACTCCTCGAAGGGTAGCGCGTTGCCCAGTTTCCCCTGCCAGAGTTCGCCCTTGCGCATGTAATCGCGGGTATGCTCCTGGGCCAGGAAATTACCGCC
>CAYFRE010000110.1:5771-6013 GCA_964345455.1 uncultured Syntrophomonadaceae bacterium
ACCGCCTTGATCACTTCAATCCCGATGCGCTCTTCGTTAACGGCCAGGTCTCCGGCGAGGCGGTGCATGAGCATGCCGTATATTTCGTTGTCGATAACCATTTCTTCGGCGCTGGCCAGGAGACCGCCGTTCAACAATCCAAACCCGGAGACCATTGTCGCCCGCGCCAGAACCGGCGGGAGGCAGTTGATCGCCCTCTCGTAGCCCGACTGGATATCGGGCAGGGATGCGCCGGTATCCAT
>CAYFRE010000111.1:0-5947 GCA_964345455.1 uncultured Syntrophomonadaceae bacterium
CCCCTGTTCAAATAGAGTGAGGACATGATTATCATCCAGTGAGTAGAAGGCCATTTTCCCCTCTTTGCGGTATTTAACCAGCCTGGCATCCCGCAATACACGCAGCTGGTGAGAAATAGCCGAGCTGCTCATCCCCAGCAGGAGGGCCAGGTCGCAGACGCAGAGCTCTTCCCTTGACAGGGCATCGAGAATCCTGATTCGCGTCGGATCCCCGAGCACTTTAAAGGTCGCGGCCATCCGCTGCACCGTCACCGGCTGCAGCATCCCCGGCTTAACCCGCTCCACCTTCTGCGGATTCACGCAGAATATCTCGCAGCTGTCTTTGCCACGTTCCGCCATCGAGCTATTCACCACACATATGAACATGTGTTCAATTACTCACTTATATTATAAACAAATAGCCCCCGAAGGGCAAGAATAAGTTAGTTAATTCGGTGCCTGGCACCGAATTAACTAACTTATTAAAAAGTGTGGGATTCTCCCGGCGGCAGGATGATGCATTTTGATTCGGTCTGCTGCTCCACCCTATCTCTGAAGAGCTGCGGGTCCGCTTCAATCAACGGCCAGGTGTTGTAATGATAGGGGATCACCTGGCGGGCTTTCAAAAACGAAGCGGCGACGACAGCATCATCGATACCCATGGTGTAGTTATCACCGATAGGCAGGAGGGCCAGGTCAAGCGCATTCAGCTCCCCGATCAGCCTCATATCGCCAAAGAGGCCGGTATCGCCGGCAAAATAGATCTTCTTGCCGCCGTAATCAACCAAGAAGCCGCAGGCATGACCCCCGGGTATACCGGCGCCGTGGAAGGCCAGAGTCGCCTTGACCGATCCGAAAGAAAAGCGGTGGCTTCCGCCGATATGAAGGGCGTGGGCGCGGCAGCCATCTCCCCGGGCTGCTTCAACTATCTCCGCGGTGGAGATGATCAGGGCATCGTTTTGTGCAGCGATGTCGTAAGCGTCGCCCAGATGATCGCCGTGCGCATGCGAGACCAGGATGTAGCCTGCCTTGATCTCGCCGGGTTTAACTTGTGCCGCCGGATTGCCGGAGATGAAAGGATCAAAAAGCAGCGGCTCCCGATCATTGTCTTCCAATAAAAAACAGGCATGTCCCAAAAACGTAAGCTTCGGCATAAATATACCTCCTATATGCTCCTTTTCATTATTTGTTTTAAATACAGTTATTCTATCCCATAAACTTTTTATTAACTGCGATCGGACAGCTTCCGGTGTGATCGAAGATCCGGCCAATCAAAGGATAGCTTTGGTAACCATCTGCAGCAGTTCATCAACGTTAAATGGTTTCTCCAGCACACCGATGACATTGTCTCCCACTTCGACCTGCTCTGCAATCGCTTCTTTATACCCGGTCATAAATAAGATCTTCACATCATCATACATCTGGCGGATCAGACGGGCCACTTCGAAACCGTTCACCGCCCCCAGCTTGATGTCAACAATAGCCAGGCGTGGATGAAAACTCATCACCGTGTTGATCCCCTGCATGGCATCATTTACAGCGATGCAGCTGAGGTTGGACATTTCCAGCGCCTGCAGCAGTATCCAGCGGATACCTTCATCATCGTCGATTATCACAACATCGACCTGATTCACATTTTCATTCCTTTCCGTTATGCCGCTCCCCAGAAGCCGGTTCACGGCACTAGACTATACCTTCATGGATCGGCAAGGAGAGGTTCACGGTAGTCCCTTCGCCCAGGCTGCTCTTAATTTTCAGATCTCCCCCCATTATTTTCACGATTGATGACGAAATGGAGAGCCCCAGCCCGGTGCCGCCGGGCTTGGTCGTGAAGAAAGGTTTGGTTAACGTGGCCATATTTTCAGCGGGAATCCCCGGCCCGTTATCCCGAAAAGTGACATGGGCTCTGCCGTTACGTAAATATGTAGAGATGTTAAGTCTGCCCCCGCCATTCATCGCTTCAATGGCATTGCGCGCTATATTCAGGAAGACCTGCTTGATACTGTCGGGAGAACCGAGTATCACCAGCGGCTTTCCGGTAGAGAAATTGATTTCGAGATCAATCTCGTTGAGCAGAGCCTCGCTGTTTAACAAAAACAGCAACTCGTGCAAAACCTGGTCAAGGTTTACCGGCTCCTGTTTTTTCTCCGGCATCGGTTTGGAGATATCTAAAAAATTGGTCAGAATATCGTTCATCCGGTCCTGTTCGCGCTCCAGCTTATTCAGCAGTTCCTCCTGTTTTGCCGGATCCTCAACCATCCTGATGAGTTGAATGGCCGCCTTCGCCGTGGCCAGGGGGTTGCGAATTTCGTGTGCCAGGCCGGCAGCGATCTCTCCGGCTGTGGCCAGCCTTTCCCAATCCTGGATTTCATGATGGATTTTAACCGGCTCGGTGATATCATTGAACACCAGGACGGCGCCGGCGCTGCAGCCGTCTTCGCGCAGTAACGGTACAACATCCCAGCGCAGATGGGTTAATGAATCGCCCTCACCGATGGCAGAACGCTTCTGCATGAAACTGCGGTTGCTTTTGGCGACAATGCAGACGGCCTCCTCGATTTGCCGGCCAAAACCACAGCCGGTAACCGGTTGGCCTGCTGCTGGAGCCAATCCGCCGCACCCGCTGAAGAATTTTTTAGCTCCCTGGTTCATCATCAGAATCATGCCCCTGTTGTCGGTGACAATGATACCCTGCCCGATCGAATTAAAGACCATTCCCCAGCGGTATTGAAACACCGTTGACAGCGAAGAAACACCCAGGGCAATCGCCGCTTTTTTTGCCAAGGCGGCAAGCGCTTTCCGGAGATGGGGCCCCCCTTTACCGATCAAGCCCAGGTAAACGTTTGCGCCGTTGCGTGTCCGGGACACTCCTTCAAAAGTTGATGCAAATTCAGTTTCTACCCTCTCCCGGACCAGGCTGCCAAAGGTCTTTGCCGGCTCCTTGATCCGGCCGAGCGTTTTCCAATCGTCTGCGAGGGCTTCCAGAATATCGGAATGCTCACCGCACCACAGGGTCAGCGACCGGCCCGGATGCTCATAGCTGAAGGCAAACGCGCCTCCGCCCCCGGCAAGAGCCACGAGGAATGAAGCAATCAGCTCCAGGATGGAATTCAAATCAAAGTGCTCGGGATCAAATGTCAAGGCAATCAGCTTGTTCACATTTTCAACGGCCGAAAGAAGCCCCGGCAAAACGGGTGTGCTGAAATAGTGGTAAATTGAGTTATAAAGTTCGACGACCCTGATAAAGTATTCTTTCATCTCTTCCGGAGTAACCAGGGTCATCTGGGTCCAGAACTTGTCGCGCTCGTACACTTCCAGTTCATTTAACCTGTCCGAGAGCTCAGCCAAACGCTGCGGTTCCCGCTCTTCAAGGCGGCCTCCCAGTAGAAGAAAGGAGCCGTCTTCAAGCCGGGCCATGCTTTCGGGCAGTCCCAGGGGATCAAAAACAACCTGTTCTTCCTCGAGATCAGTGTAAAGCTGTGGAATATTGCTGTAAAAATTATCGAAGGCCGCCATCAGTAAAGGATGTTCTTGATGTATGTCGGCAGGATACAAAGGATTATACAGGGAAAGCAACCGCCCGTGCGGATCGATCATGGCGATGGTCATTTTCATTGTACGGGCAAGGGTTTCCCAAAAAATAGGCCACCATGAAGCTTGGGTATCACCGGGTGAATCCGGCATGCTGTAAAGCGTAATGATCATCACCTCCAGAAATAACGGTTTCAGAAAAAGACACAGGACCTGCCGATTCTAAGACACACAAGGAACAGGTAAAGGCTGCAGTCTTTGTGGGAGCCTCCTGCTGTTGAGCGAACCATTTTTAGCAATATTTTGTAAGGGCTTAGATGGATATGCTTTACAGGTATAGCAACTTGGTTCTAATCAAACTGTCCGCCAGATTATCGGTTTTACCTGTCAGCGTTTCTCGAAGTAACCATGATATATTTCATGGATTGAGTATACCAATTAGAGAATAATATTTCAAGTGTTTCTGTGGAATATACCTTTCTTTTGCTATCTTTAGGGATTTTTAATTGATAGCCCCTTAATATCAGTGTATATCTCTCTATAGCGCCACATTATTCATTGTTGTCGATTCCTGTCGTCTTTTACCATGCAGGCTCGAAAGCTTTCGAATCCTGCAGACCGGCACTAAACAAACCGGAGTTCCCGGGCGGTTAAAGGATTCCGGGGCCTTATCTCGAACATTTAAAGCTAATGACGGTGCGCCTGAAATGATCTGCAGATGCAACCACAGAAATGGAGGCTGTTTCGATGCTTTACTGCAGTACCCGGGGAGATAAAAAGTTTCACTCTGCCACCGGGGTAGTTTTAAGGGGTCTTGCCCGTGACGGCGGACTTTTTGTCCCCTCCGGACCGCTGCCCACAATTTCCCTGGACCCGTTGACCTCTCTGAGCTACCTGGAGCGGGCCGCCGCCATCATCCGCCCTTTTCTGGGGGAGTTCTCAGCCGCTGAGATAGAATCCTTATTAAAGAAAGCTTATGAGAGCGCCAATTTCAGCCACCCGTCAATCGCACCCCTGCGCCGGTTGAACGGAGACCTCTTCCTTGTGGAGCTCTGGCACGGCCCTACCTGCGCCTTCAAGGATATGGCGCTGCAGTTTCTACCGCACCTGCTGACCGGAGCGGCGGTAAAAACCGGTGAAAGTGCCACCGCGGTCATTCTTACCGCCACCTCGGGGGATACCGGCAAGGCCGCCCTGGAGGGGTTTTGCGACGTGCCGGGTACGCGGGTGATCGTTTTTTATCCAGAGGACGGGGTCAGCAAGCTGCAGCGGCAGCAGATGGCCACGCAGGAAGGCGGCAATGTCCATGTTGCTGCCGTGCAGGGCAATTTTGACGATGCCCAGGCCGGGGTAAAGGAGCTCTTTGCGGACCGCGCCCTGGCGGAAAGGCTGGCCCGCCACGGGTTCAAGCTCACTTCGGCCAATTCGATCAACTGGGGCCGGCTGCTTCCCCAGATTGTCTACTATTTCTCGGCCTACCTGGATCTGCAGCATTCCGGCACGGTCAAACCCGGGGAAAAAATTAATTTTGTCGTTCCCACCGGAAACTTCGGCAATATCCTGGCCGGTTTTTATGCCGCCCGCATGGGGCTGCCCGTACGGAGACTAATCTGCGCCGCCAACCGGAACAACGTCCTCACTGACTTTTTCAATACCGGTCTTTACAACCGGAACCGCCCTTTTTACCGCACCATCTCCCCTTCCATGGATATCCTCGTCTCGAGCAACCTGGAAAGATTGCTGTTCGAGCTTGCCGGCCGTGACCCCGTGCAGGTGAGAGAATGGATGCGCCTTCTGCAGGAGAAAGGGGCCTACCGGATCAACCGGGATGTTGCGCAGGCGATCCCCGGCATGTTCTGGTCCGGCTGGGCCGGCGACGATGAGACGACCGCCGCTATCCGTGACACTTACAGGGAATACCGCTACCTGCTTGATCCGCACACCGCTGTCGGTAAAGTGGTCCACGACAAATACCGGGCTTCCACCGGCGACCACGCCAAAACCGTTATTACCGCCACGGCCAGCCCGTTCAAATTTGTGGAAAGCGTGGCCCGCGCCGTGCTGCCACCGGCCCAAACCTCCGGCCGCTCCGCTTTTGAACTGCTGCCGCTCCTGGCACAGTCCACCGGGATGACGATCCCCGCCCCCCTGCAAAACCTGGACCGGCAACCGATCCGGCACCGCACTGTTATCCATAAAAACGAGATTCTCACAAACATACTGGATTTTCTCGGCTTAAGATGTTAATATGTTTAAAGCTTCGCAGAACAGGCGGAGTTGTTTGATTCAATTTAACTTTGGCCATCCTTTCCGGGAAGCCTTCCAATATTGATATGGATCTGCACCGGTAAAACTTACCCGTCAGGGTTAGAGAAACCGCCGGCCAAGCAAGCAGGCCGGCCTAAATGATTTTAGTAGTGTTAATATTATATACATA